>JANWZS010000010.1 GCA_025054855.1 Candidatus Nitrosocaldus sp.
ACAAGGGTAAGATATTGAAGGATGGTACTTTAGTAGCAGATGGCAAAGCCTACATATTGAAGGAATTTAAACCATATCTATTAAGAAATGGATGGACAACATATAAATGCATTATAGTAGATGCTAGGACTGAGCAGGTGTATAGATTCAATGGGAACAATGAGATAGTAGGAGAGATAATAGATCCTACAATTGCTAAGAGATGGCTTACTAGTACTGTATTACAAAAGCTGGCAGCAACAAAACCTGATACATTCCTACTAGTTATGGTATTCTTCATGGGTATGTTTGCGTTTATGCTACTTAGTCAGTATCTTATAAAAGGTGGTTAAAATGACAGATGATAATGAGCCATGGCAAGCACAGGTTATAGCAATCAAGGCCTTAAGCAAACCAGATAAGCAAGCAGTACTTAATCTAACTGAACTAGGAGAGAATGAGATAAAACTGTTAACTACCCTAAGTGTTCTTGGGAAGAGTCTAGAGATGGATATAATAGAAGACTTCGTAGTTACATATTGCTCGCTAAAGAGAAGTAAGCTAAGGAAAGGAGAAAAATCGGTAATCCATGCCTTGAGATCAAGTACAGCAAGGTTCATGCAGAATGTACAGCTAAGCAGATTCAAGAGGCTATACAGTAATGTGCAAGAGGATGAATATGAATAGGATATTAACGCAGTTCATAGACAGGTGGCATAAAAATGATGAGAGTAGGCTAGTATTGATATATGGGACTGCTGGAGTAGGCAAGAGCTCCTATGCTATACAGACATGCCTTGAACTAGAGACTGTCTACAATTATAATTACAAGGACTTTATAATTTTTAAACCAAAAGAATTCATTGATAGGATCACCTATCTGATAGATAATAGCATAAAAATACCTGCGTTAATCTGGGACGATGCTGGTGTATGGTTATATAAGCTAGACTATCAAGATGAATTTGTTAAGAGTGCTGTGAAATTCTTCAATGTGGCTAGGACCGTAGTATCATGCATTATACTTACTACCATTAGCCCTCATATGCTTGTAACAAACCTTAGAAAGATGGATATGTTAACCATCAAGGTAGTTAGAAGAGGTCATAATAACACAAGTCTGGCTAGATGTTACAGTGCCAATTTTACTCCTAATGGATACAGACTACTTAAGACAGTATTTGAAGATGAGTTTAAGAGGCATATGCCTGATAATGTATATACATGGTATAGCAGGCTAAGAGCAGATTATGTTAAAGAAGCATTAGACTTAATGAAGAAATCATTAAAACAAACACAAATAGATAATAATTTAGAAGAGTACTATCTATCTTTACTTAATGAAGTTACCAAAGAGGATGTTGCTAAGTATCCTAGCAGCAATAACAGTACTGTCTCCAATATCTATAGCAATACTGCCTAATGCCTACGCTCAGACAAATACACAAACATTCGATATGACGCCATTAGTATCTGTTATAATCGCAATAATTCCAGCATTCATAGTAATAGCATTGCTTGATAAGCTGATAGGTAAGTTTAAGTAAGGGGTGTGATAAAGATGTCAAACGCTGTTATTGCAAGCTTACTTTGCAGCATGCTGTTGCTTTCTTTCGTTATACCAGTATTTGCTATGCCAAGCCCTATCACTTTCCAACGCAGCATACCTTATACTGTATTTAACTCTACAAGTGCTACAGTATATGATGTACAGAGGCCAACATCTGCACCGTTTGAGATATTCATAAATAATCAGTTGAAGTATAATACGACTGGTACAAAAGCTGCTATAGTGAAGTTCCAGGATGCAAAGACTGGTAGCATGAATGCATTGGAGATAGCAGTTTATAATACTAAAGCAATAGATGTTAACTGGACTGATAAGGCTACTGGTACTACTACAAGAATAGCAACGATACCAGGAGATGCGATGCAGGATATTGCTAGAGAGATAATAATAGAGAATTCTGGTACCATCATGAATATAATGACTAGTGATGGTAAGGATGTAGTGAAGGGTTTTGTACTCCCTGCAGAGTTTAAGATAGTTGCAATATCTGGATATGGTAATGATGCAACTTCACAGGTAGCAAGTGATGGCTTTGTAACAGTCTACCTAGGAGGGTTGAACCCTAGTAAGAGTGTTAGCTTCAGTTTAAATGCATTCATGCCTCTAATAGTTGCTGTAGCAGCAGTGGGTATTATACTAACTTTAGTTAACAAGATAAGGCAGAAAGTATAAGAATAATACTGGAGCTGCATAATAGAGATGAGACATATAATACCAACTATATTTTTTGTTGGTAATCTTATGCTTATACCTATACTGCCCTATGCTCATGCCCAAGCAGTAACATATCATATGAGAGTAGAATCCTATACAGGCTCTCTAGCACTGTATAATGGTAGCAATATACTGGTGGCTGAACATATAACAAGCAGCTCTAGGCTGCTTGACAAGGAGATCAATACGATAGAGGTATGGTTACATAAGGCTGGTAATCCTACAGGCACTATTACTATAGGTATCTTTGACTCTTTGCTCAATACGAAGAAGGTATTTGGTACTATCAATACCATAGAACTAACTACTGCATTGAAGAAGTTTACATTTAGGATTAATGGGGTATATAAGATAGGGATGGATGACCATATAGGTGTATACTATGCTGGAGGCGATGCTAACAACTATGTGAGAGTAGGTAGTGATAGCAACAATCCATACGATGGCACCAATACATATGCCAAAAGGTATACAACAGCATGGACCAATGAAACATCGAGAGACTTGATGTTATCATTGGCATACATGCCAGAAGGTAAAGGCTTTGATATTGATAAGGCATACTCATACATCATCTCCCAGTATGATCCTAGCACTGGTCTGGTTAGGGAGAATGAGCATATAAACAGATACTGGCTCTGGACTGATAACCTGCTTGCTAGCCATGTACTCAAGGATAGGGATCTGGCACTTAGCGCAAAGATAGGCAACAAGGTTAAGGAGTACTCTACAGCATACCAATTACAGTTCAGACATCCTATAGCATCTCTGTTCAACAAGCCTGCATACTTTAAGCCAGTAACAGATACTAATATCACTGGTAATGTGTGGGCTAGCATTGCTAGCAGTGAAGGGCAGGACCTTGAATGCTCAGACTATGCTGATATAGCATTCTTGAAGAGCATACATCACTATAATGCCAAGCAGTATAGAGAGGCGAGGGACTGCTATGAGCATGGGAGGAGCATGTTCGATGGTTATGGCTTCAAGGATAAGGCATTCCATACTGATGGCAATAGATACACCACATATAAACTGGCGTTATGGAAGATAGCATCAGATACTACTGGATATGGCAAGGAAGGGGAGGGTTCTATAGCACTAAGGATCTTAGCGCTTATGCAGGACCCTAACACTGGAGGGGTGTATACCCACTATAGAGAGGATATGAGCATAGATAGCATGACTAACGTAGAGACTACAGCGCTAGCAATAATGGCCTATAATAGTAATAGTAGACCTTCAGATCAGGTAAAGGAAGATGATGGAGGCAGATGGCCAATAGAATACTATATAATAATAGGTATGATAATAGCAGCTGCTATAGCAATAGTCTTAAGAAGGTGAACCCTCTATACTCTGCTTCTTTCTTAAGATACCTCTATCGTATTCATAGTTATTTGGTTCAATTATGGCAAGGGTATGCATGACCTGATATGCAAGTGTAACACTACAGTTTAGTAGTACTGATACTTCATATGCATTCATGCTATTTCTGTTAACCATTGCTTTCTTTAGTATCTCTATCCTTGCCAACTTCTTACTAACTAACATACAAACACTTTATGCATAAAAAGTATATGAATATTGCTATTATATTAATGCCAAGAGTAGATAATTTGTAATTAAGACACCATGGTGTCATTAACCCAAAACTATCATGTTACAAAGGTATAGAGACTCTCAAACTTGGCATACTCTTCCTTTATATTATCCGCTAGATAATGTGCTGCTATACCAATGTTATGCCCCATCAACCACTCAACTAGCAAGGGGTTCATACCTGCCTTGAGCATGGCATTGTACGCAAAGTCCCTCAACTGGCTAGGGTTCATGTCAGTCTTTGCTTTAATCTTTTTCTGGTAATAGTCGTATCTATGTGTGAATACCTTGCAGTTGTCATGGCAGATGAGATAGGGCAATATGGCCCGATGAATTATCTGAGGTCTGTAATGTTTGGTCTTCCTATCAACCTTTACATTTATGATTCTGTTATCTAGATCTATGTTTGCCCATACCAACGTAACGATAAACTGGGGCCTAAGCAATGTGGTAGAACATAATAGGTAGAACCTAATAAGTTCAGCATCGCCTATATCTTTAATGATCTTGTATGCTTGAAGGACATCATCATATGAAGGGGCTATAATAAGTCTATCCTTGCATATATTCTTGAACTTAAGGTTTGGCTCTGGTAATGACAGGAATCTATGTAGGTGTATTATAGCCTTGAGCAGATTGTTGTATGTGTTAGGATTGGTATATTGGGATAGAAAGCTTGCAGCATCTTTACCTTCATCTGCCTCATCTGATATATACTTGGAGTACCTGATAGCCCCACTAAGGTACTTCTTTGCTATCTGCTGGCTTATACCCTTATTCATCAGGTAGCTCATAAGCTTAGAATGTAGGGAAGGGTTAGCAGAGAACACTGTTAAACCAGCTATAATATCTATAGCATTCATAGTACCCATAGTAGTAGCAGTGGCAGTAGTAGCCTCGTAAGCGCTAGGTCGCGGGTTCAAATCCCGCCCGAGGCTCTACCTGGTTGAACCTTTAACTCCGATACCCAACATGACCAGGAGCAGGAGTAGTGAGATCGTGGATAGTGCTACTGAGAATACGATTACACCTGCTACTGATGTGTCGTAGAGCATGCCCATGATCATGCTCCCAGAGAACCATGCAATACCGTATACGCCATTGAAGAGGCCGTACGCAGTTGCAAGCCTTGCTCCATCGACCATCCCTGCTATCGCTGCACGCATCATGGTCTCCTGCATCCCCATCACTGCACCCCAGAGCACTACACCCACCACTATATAGATAGGGTTAAGTGAGAATGCCAGTGGTGCTATAGGTATGCTGGTTAACGGTATCAAGAGCAGTGCAGCAAGCCCCCTCCTATCGAACAGGTACCCTGCGATGATGGCTACCAGTGCATCCACACCCATGGCAGCAGCGAACAGCAGGGGTATGTAAGCATCATCCATGGCAGATGTGAACTTCACATGGTAAGATATCAGCTGAAAGTGTGCGTACCCTGCTACACCTATGGATACGAATGCTAGGTAGAGCCAGAATGTCCTTGGTGCAGAGACTACGGGTGAGATCTGCACACTCATGTGCGATGGGTTGGATGGGATACGCCTCCTTGCATAGAGCAGTAGCGAGCATGTTGCTACTGCAGGTATGAAGAGGCAGAGGAATGCATCGCCATATCCCCTATGGTAAAGGAGCACTGCTACGATCAACGGTCCTATCACAGCGCCTATCTGATCCATGGCCTCATGTATGCCGAAGCCCTTGCCCCTTCCTATAGATGATGCTATGCTTGCGATTATTGCATCCCTGGCAGGTGTGCGTACAGCCTTGCCCAGCCTCTCAAGTATTATGAGGGTAGAGGCTATATCGAGCCTGTTCACGAATGCCAGTGCTGGGAGTGAGAGTATCATCATGTAACCACTAACCATGAGCATCCAGTGCCTCCCACTCCTATCCGCTATATGACCGAAGAGTATCCTTGCTCCATATGCAGCGACCTCCCCTGCACCTGAGACTAGGCCTACAGTAGTAGCGGTTGCCCCTAGGATGAGCAGATATGGCCCGGTTATGCTCCTGGCACCTTCATACACCATATCTGCAGTTAGGCTAACAAGCCCAAGGAGGAGTATCAGCCTGAATGCATGGCCTGAGCTACGCATCTTCCATCCACACTGCCTTCCACAAGTATAGAAAGGTTTCCATCATAACGTGCAGATCCTACCATTGCCAATAGAACTTAACTATTATGGGTGCACTCTTAATGGTGATGCTTTACTTATAGGTAGGGTGGATAGGTAGCAGACATCTACCGCTTGCTGATCTTAAGCTTCTAGCATTATGGTAGAGATGGTCGAGTATCAATGACTTTTACACATGAGCATATTGCTGTATGATTCGACTGATTACCCAATCAACAGACTCGCCTATGTTAATGTATCATGATGTTCATACGTTAACATACTCCCGTAATAGTGATGGAAGATGAATATGGAGAATCAACTGCTGTTATCCCATCATCATCATCATATGTTATGTCTATTTATACCGTCTTGTAATATAAGCCTCAACTGCATTCTTCACAACACCCAACAGCCTACCATCCATCATGCTAGGTATTATGTATCTCTCAGTAAGGTTGGGACCGACCATATCCGCTACCGCATATGCGATATCAGCAAGCATATCCCACTCTATACGCTTGATGTTAAGGTCAAGTATGGCCCTCATCAGTGACGGGAATACAACCGCATTGTTTATCTGATTGGGATAGTCAGATCTACCAGTAGCCACTATCCTAGCTCCAGCCCTCTTCGCCATATACGGCATTATCTCTGGCACTGGATTGGTCAGCGCAAAGACTATCGCATCCCTGTTCATGCTCCCAACTATCTCCCTACTCACTATACCCGCCCTACCAGATACACCTATAACAACATCTGCCCCCTTCATTGCATCCTCTAGTGAGCCTGCCATCCCTTCTTGGTTGCTCATCCCTGCTATCCTCAACTTGTATGGGTTCATATGCTCCCTCCTCTCCCTGCTTATTATCCCCGCAGAGTCCACAACCAGCATCTTCCTCGCATTGGCCCTGTACAGTATATTGACGATACCATATCCTGCAGCTCCAGCACCTACCACCACTATCCTCACATCCTCCATTCTCTTACCAACTAACTTCAATGCGTTGATGAGCGCTGCAAGCACAACCACTGCAGTACCATGCTGATCATCGTGGAATACTGGCATGTCCAGAGTACTCTGGAGCTCATCCACTATCGCCAGACACTTTGGCGACTCTATATCCTCCACGCTTATCGCTGCGAATGAAGGGCTTATACCCTTGACTATCCTTACGATCTCATCCTTGTCATGTGTCGATAGGCAGATGGGGAACGCTGAGATACCTCCATACTGTCTGAATATAACCGCCTTCCCCTCCATCACTGGGAGTGCAGCCTCTGCACCTATATCCCCAAGTCCAAGGACCCTTGAACCATCGGTAACTATGGCTACGTTGTTCCACTTTGATGTGTATATGTAGGCATTGCTCCTATCCCTTGCTATCTCCATCGCCACACGTGCTACTCCAGGTGTGTATATCAGGCTCAGATCACGCATAGATCTTATGGTGAGCCTGCTCCTGACCTCTACCTTGCCCCTCAGCCTCCTGTGCAGGGCAAGGGCATCCCCATCATCCACATCGCCGTGCATCTACTGCCTATAGAGTGCTGCCAATTTAACCTTTTTCTATTCCTGCAGGATTCTATCTTACCACTACTATGGCAAGGACTGCCACTGCAATCAACCCGAACCCGATGAAGCCTATTATGAACCGCAGCGCTATCTCAGACTCATCTACGAGTAAGCCCATGATCACTATTGCCAGACCTGCTATCAGCAGTACCATGTATCCAGGCAGTGCAAGTAGGGGGTTCATCCTGCCCATACCTCATCCAACCTAGACCCCGATGAGCATCCCTGCAAGTTCTTCCATAGAGCATACTACAGTAACACAGGCATAAGTATACGTGCTTGTATTAGCAGTATCAGCATGGTGATCAAGACCATCGTGTCCATTAAGGGTCATACCGCTCCCATGACCTGCTCCCCCTCCCCCCTCCTCTCCCTCACATCCTCTATCCATGAGTACTGCCTGCATGCCAACCGATCTTGGTATCCTGAGATCCTGCGTTATATCATCACCTACATGCAGTATACTCTCTGGTCTCAGGTTGAGCTCTCTACAGACCATGCTATAGAACATGCTACTCTTAACCATGCCATAGGAGATGGATGAGAATAGCCCATCTATCCTAGCGCCTGTATTCCTTGCTATGATCGAGAGTTTCCTTCTAGCCATCGCTGGGGGGTTGCATGTCGAGATGATCAGCGTGTACCTCTTGCATATATCTGCAAGTAGATGCGCATCATCGTACATGCCATGGGCATAGTACTCCTCTTCCATGACATTGAGCAGAGCATCCAGCAGATCATGAGCAATACCGAACCTATCGAACCAGTACTCTGGTATGTACCATCTTATATCACCTGAGCCTACAGAATCGTACTCTTTAAGGACGTATCCTACAGCATCATCCATGTTCATACCCTTCTCTCTAGCAACCAGCTCTGGTATCAACCTATTCCAGAATATATCGTCCAGACCCTTCTTGAATATCGTACCATCTAGATCGAATGATACAACCTTCAATACAGCAGTATCGATCTTGCAAGTAACAATGCCTTCTCTACATCTATATCAGTTATTTCTTTCTTACTGTACCTCTGGCTGAAGTATATGAGATCTGCTATCCTACACTTGTCTATGCTCACGAACGTTGCCCCATTGCTACCACTACTGCCTGTGTTGTTGAGCACCACAAGCCTATCCACCTCTACCCCCTCATGGTAGATACCCTTCATGCTAGCGTAATCCCTGCCGAAGATGACCGTAACACCAGTCCTCCTCATACTTGGGTCAGTGTATACGGCATCTGCACTTATGCTGTTTATGGCAGTATCATACTCAACCCTTGATATCTTGCCATGCTCCTGCATAAGCGCAAGTAGGTTCTTCACAGCCTGCTTCACCCCATCCTCTAGGGCATCATTGGTTGAGTGCTCCCGCCTTATCCTCATGTACTCCGCTATCGGCACGTTCATTATGCTACCTCTTACCCTCAACCCTGGATAGGCCTGTCTGATAGCCTCCTCTATAGCCTCCTCACTAAGCAGATCATCGCTCCTCCTCGCAGCTATCTCCATAGCATGGTAGAGTATGTTCAGGAGCGATCTTATATTCCTGAACTCCATGAACTCATCGTATACAACCCTTATCTTGCTCACTATATCGCTCTCATGCATGCTGAACCTCAGATCCTTGACGTTCTGCCTTATGTACTCAAGCACTATATCCGCTATCTCATCGAAGGTGCTAGATCCCACAAGGTCTATCTTGTAGTTAGCCTTCTCAAGCCTATCGAAGAGGGATGCGCTCAGACCTCGCACAGAGTCGTATACGGATGGTGTTGTTATCAGCAGTACCACAGTAGAGGGTAGGTGCGCATTTATAACTGCCTTTACAAACTCTATAGAGTCCATGTTGGAGTCGAACTCATCTATCTCTATCATGGTCACCTTGCCAAGGAACCTCTGGTTTATCCTTGCTATGACAGCTAGGAAGGCGAGCATATCCTCCAGGCTCCTAAGGTCAGATACATCAGTGAACCTATTCTCGAGTATCTTCTTGAGTGCAAGGAGTTCGTACTCATCCAGTGTGTTCAGTGCGTTACTCAAGTACCTAAGGTCAGGCTCCCTCCTACCCTTCACCACATCATCTGCAAGCCTCTCTATACTGCTGTTGAAGAAGGAGAGTAGAGATGGTCTGAAGAACTTCCTTGCGTGCCTGTTGCCCTCAACCGCCTTACGCTTCAACACATCCACTATGAGTGATCGTAGATGCTCAACGTAGCCTGGATCGAAGCCTCTCAGTATGCTGGAGAATAGACCGTGCATATTCTTGGGTGAGATTGTGCTGAGATCAACGTATGAGCATACAACATCATCCCTCGTACTCTTGATATGTAGGGCAAGGTGTGTCTTACCAGAGCCTATATCCTGAACGACTGTGACAAGTCTAAAGTCCCTTGCATCGAAGTTACCTTTCTTAGCATCCAACTTGGAGTAGAGGTCGTTTATGCATGAGACTATAGCATCCCTAGCCTCTCTATGCCTCCTGCCCCCCAGTACCCTAGCATCGTGCATGGTTGGTGTAGGGCTGCTGGGGAATGGGTTCTGTTCAAGTCCGTAAGGGTAGGGGCTCCTCATACTCATATCCTCCTGACGAACCCATGCACCAATCCCCTGATCACTATACCCTCCTGCCCCCCAGATGAGAGTTCGTACCTGTTGCTAAAGCGTTCCATCAGCTGTGCTACAAGTGAGTAGAACTCATGCGCCGTGATATCGTACTTCCTGCACATCCTCTCCCTTATGCTTATCAACTCAACCCATCCTATGGATGATGATGCCTCTGCAAGCATCCTATCGAAGTCCATCCTGAACTGCTCCAGTGTTATAGCCCTGCTACCTACAGTAGCACTACTGCCATTACCATGCCCATTGCTATCCCTATCCCTATCCCTACCATCGGCATGACCATTGCCATTACTCCTAGATGCTATGACCTTAACCTCCTCGAGCATGCTACCCATAGCCCTGATCTCATCACTTAGGGCAGAGATCTTCTCACCCACCTCACCCCTTATCCTTGCTAGTTCTTCATGTATACCCTCATCTATCCTCACTATCCTGGATGATAGATCCTCCCTCAACGAAGAGACCCTCCTCTCCATATCCAGATGAAGATCGTTCAGTCTAGCATCCATCTCTTGCTTGATGGAGGATATGCTCTCATCTATAGCATCCTTCACACCCTGAATCTCTTTGGCAAGTGCCCCATCCCTATCAGCGATCCTTCTCTCCACATCCATCAGGAGAGAGTTTACCTTAGCCTCCATCTGACCCGTTGAGGCATTGAACTCATTCCTCACATCTGCTATCCTTTGATTGATATCGTTGGTTGTTGATGACACACTCTCCTCCATCGCCCTCTTGAGCATGGATAGCCTACTCTCGAACTCCCCCCTTACGTTGGATATCTCTTGCATCATGCTTTTGTCGATGTTGGAGTAACGCTCGATTAGTGCTGATACTCTCTCATCTATGTACCTGCTCAGATCTGCAACCTTGCCATCGATGATACCAGTGACCCTGCCAACTATCCTCTCCTCAACTGCACCATCCACATCTGCATACTTCCCTCCCCCTCTACCTGTCTCATCTAGAGAGCGTATCATCACCTGTATGAGCCTGAACTTTGGATCGTTCTCTGCAACATATCTGATGTAGTTATCCTTTGTCCAGTATGTTATTGCCCCACTCTTCTTATCAGAGAAGATGAGGCCAGAGGATATCAACTCTTCAACATGCCTATCAACATCCTCACCAAACTCCCTTCTCAGATCCACCCTCCTGACACCATATATACCTGCTGCCTCTATTCTATTGTAGACCTCGCCACTCATCACTATGCTTTAAGGGTAGATTATTTATGCGAGGGTGTAAGCGGTATTTGCTAACCATGTTAATTTAAGTTAATTCAATTCAATTCAATTCAATCTACATGCATACATCATATAATAAAAGAAAAGGGTGTATTTAATTCATCGTCTCCTATCTAGATCTGAACCTGTTCAGCAGTACACCAATACCAGTTATGGATGCCAGTGCAACTGCTGCTATCCCTGCTGGGAACTCTGGTACCACACCTACTGCTACCATCATATCTATACTCTCATCTATCTGCTCTATCTTTGCTCTAACATGCTCGACTGGTGCTGCACCATCCATCAGATCCATCAGACCCATGAACATGGTCTCTGTACCCTGCATCAGTGCAGGGTCTACAGCCTCGATATGGGGCTTCAGTGGCTCAAAGTGTTCCCTGTAAGCCTTTACTACCAATTCTTTGGCCCTCTCGTAGTTTGCTAGTGCCTCTGAGTACTCACCCTCCTCTTCCTCCTCGAACTTGCCTGCTTGATAGCTCTTCAATGCTAGATCCAGAAGCTCCTTAACCCTCCTTATGTCTGGTGCAGTGTGCTCATCCTTGAGTATCAGTGCATCAATACTCTCGCCTATGGAATCGATAAGCGAGCCTATCCTCTCTGCACTTGCCTTATCCCTCATCTCTGCCAGCAGTTCATCTAGGCTCTGCTCTACCGCAGTGCTCAGTTCAGCATCAAGCCTGTTCTTCAGCATTGCAGGGAATGTATCCTCAACCAGTATGGTTGTGAAGCCTATCGAGTCCTGCCACTCTATCATGTTGGCTACTTCACCCTCAACCTCGACACCTTCAGAATACTCCTCATACGCATGCTCAAGCACGTTGAGCATAACTGTTGCCCAGAACCTCACATCGCTCCTCTTCTCTTCAGGGAGTATGGCATCGTTGGATACAGCACTGTGTAGCAACCCATCTATCCTGCTCACCTCATCCCTGAGTTCATCTGCATCCATGCTTGGCACCCGCGCTGGTAACGATTCTAGTGCACCTTCTATCTCTCTAGCGAGATCTGCATCTGCACCTGCTACATCATCCATGATGAGCATGAAGAGCTCCGATGCTGGATGGCCAGAGTGTGCCACTGCAAGCTCATCGTTGCCATTGCTCTTATTCTCCACCGCCTGTGCAAGGTGCCCCCTTATCATTATCACTGTAGATACTAGGTTGAGATGCCTATCCTCAACCACCGCTGCGTATGTAGTGCCAGATACGCAAGTGTATGCTAGCAGTAGTGGGATCAGCGCTACTACCATCATCCTCATTAGTCTCACCTAATTAGGTGAGGCTAACAAGGTATTTAAAGTATGTGAAATAAAGGGATGGTTATGCATGTGACATATGGTGCTGCTACACTGCCTTGCGTTCAGCCTTCCTGCCCTTTGCGATTATAACTGCCAGGAGTGCAACGAACGCAACCTGGAATACCTGTACCATTATGCCCATCTCATTCACGGGCCCTCCCCTGTTAGTTATTGGATTGGGTACCCTCGTTATGGCCCAGAGCACTATCAGGCCTATCGTGCCACCAATACCTATGTAGTTGAATACGTTGGAGTACTGCTTTATGGTTGGCAGTGCCCAGAAGAGTTGCAGTATCCCTGCTATCATGAAGAATGCCCCACTCGCAACGTTGAACTCTAGCAGGCGAGGGGCCATGATCAGGTGCAGTATACCTCCTATTACAGTGCAGGCTGCAGCAGCATACAGTATACCCTTCATACTCTAATGTTAGCATATGGCTGCTATGAATATATCTATCCTATACAGCTTACTATAAACTTCCAAGCTTATTATATGCATTAGAGTTTATTGTTGCTACAATCACCCAACTCTCAAGGACTGATGCAAGCAATGTATTTAGTGGCGTCTATAGAAAAGAGTAATGATGAGAAGCAAGTATTACATCATAATAGCTATTGCTGCTGCAGCAATTGTCGCAACCGTAGGTATTGCATCAGCGCAGAGGTACACCTCTAATCCGCAGATACATGGCTCAGCTAACCTTGCTGCTGTGATAGAGAACTTTATAAAAGAGAACAGGAAGGTCTGAGTCTGCTTAAGATAGTTGAGGCTAGCAGCGAAGGTGTTATAGTTACAGATGGGAGGTTCATGGGTGTACAGGGCTCTAGTATATACGTTTAGGACTCTAGACATTGCCAAGGATGTGCGTTACAACGTGATAATAGATGCTGGTAATGGTTCAGTACTGTACACATCAGAACCTGTAACGTTCAGATCAAAGTATGCAGATGCTGAGATAGCAGTAAGCATGTAAGTGCAGCAGCAAGCGCAGTTAAGGAGGTTGCCGATGGAACCGTTGAGTCTGGCTGGTTAATCATAGGTAGGGACGGCAACACATTATACACCTTCATTGTTAGAGATGGCGATGACAAGTTCTACAGGATCAGTGTGAATGCTAGGAATGGAAGCATAATGGATGTTGTGGAGGCTACTAATGGTAAGAGCATGAAGGGATACTGGCATGATGGCTATGACTACGGTTATGGCCATGGTTATGGTCATGACCATGGTCACGGTTACAAGCATGAATGGAAGAGATGATCCATCCCACATTTTTTATATTTAAATAAATCTTTCGTCTAAAACTATCCATGCATGGGAATGATGGTAGCAGTAACTATGAGGATGTGCATTTAACTGCAGACCTCCTCTATGAACTTGCTAGCCCTAGCAGGTGTGCTATACTATACGAGTTGCTCAGGAGGGGAGAGGCAAGATTGAGCGATGTTGCGAGGGTACTCAACATGAGTATGCAGGAGGCTCACAGGAACATGACTAGGCTCGTAGATGCTGGTCTTGCAGCAAAGAATACCAACGGTAGGTTCATGCTCACTGAGTATGGCATACTTGCTGCTAGACAGCTGGACTACTTTATGTTCATAGCAAAGCATAGAGATCTGCTCAGATCTTACAATGTAGCAGGAGTACCTAGCATGTTCATAAACAGACTGAGCGAGCTTGCGAACTGCAGGGTTGTTCTGGGAGTATCTGCTGTACTCGAGAAGCTTAAGGCGTTGGAGGCTGGTGCTGAGGAGTACATTAACATAATAGTTGCACAGGCATGGTATGAGGAGGGTAGCATACTCATCGATAGGTTGAGCAATGGTATAAGTGTAAGGATGATATTTACCAGCAGCACAATAGTGCCTAAAGAGATAATAGACTCAGATATACCCAAGGTCATGCGAGGTTTCAAGATCAAAGGCACACTCGATACAAGGTTGGTGGATGGTGTTGGTGCTGCTGTGTACATCTCGGAGAGGCAGGCAGGGCTTATGCTGCCAAACCCCTCTGGCATATTCGATATGAACATGCTCTTACTCAGCGATGATAGGCGCTTCCATACATGGTGTAATGATCTGTTCATGCATTACTGGAGCAGGGCTGATGAGGTAAGGCATGGCATAGAGGGAGTAGTCAAGATAGTGGAGTAAGTAGGTGAGTAGGAGGAGTACTGGCTGGGGAGTACTGGTGGGTTGCATGACAGGATTAGGTAGGAGGAGGAGAAGGAAGGGCATGCTCGAGGAGTTACTGAGCAAGGCGATACATGCAGATGATATCAATGCATACACTGTAGTCTATAGGGATAAGAACGTGCTGAGGGAGTTGAGCCTTAGAGAGTTCCTTAGACTATCTGAGAACTTCCAGAGCATACCTGCTAGTAGGATAGTGTATGTTAGGAGGTATGGGAAGGAGGTCTACTCATCATCAACAGCATCAATCAAGGATAGCAAGGATAAAGAGGGGTGAGTGAATTATGATGGTTGTGGTTGTGATTGTGGTTGTGATTGTGGTTGTGATAGCGAATAGTTGTGGAGCAGTGAGTGCGTACATGATGTTAATGTGCATATATTCGATGATGCCTTCTATTAACGATATGATGTAATCATGCCTACCTGTATGACTTCTGCCTCCTCCTCCTTGCCCCAGGTCCACCGAACTTCTTAGGCTCCTTCTGCCTTGGATCCCCTATGAGGAGGTGCCTATCATACTCTATTATCCTCTTCCTTATCTCATCCCTTACGCTCTTCGGTAGTGGATGGTCCTTGACCTCCCTCTTGCCTTTGGCATAACCTGCTAGTGCCCTCGCTATAGCGATTGCAGATGCCAATGCTTGACCCATTACACCACCCCCTTCAACCTTGACCTTCAGATCAACCTTATCCCTCGCCTCACCGGCAAGTACCAAAGGGGTTAGGATCACATACCTTGCAACCTCTGGCTCAAGTATCTCAAGTGGTGTGTTGTTTATCCATACCCTCCCATTACCCTTGCTTATAACTGCTACTGCCCTAGCGGTCTTCCTAGCCCCTGGGTAGAGCTCCATCATGCTACTGCTGCTCATCATGGACTCCACCCTATTGATCTAGCAAGATCATATATACTTATGTAGGATGATTCAGGCTTCCTTATCTTTGCATCCTCGAATACCTTGAACTCTGCACTTACATACTCCTCTGGCACGCCTATGTACACCCTGAGCCTCTTCATAGCCTGTATCCCCTTGGGTCTCTTCCTCGGGAGCATCCCCCTCACCATCCTCCTTATTATGTTATCAGGCCTCCTTGGATGGAATGGACCATGCTTGGGGTGCACAACGCTTGATACCTCGAGGAACCTATGCCACTCCTCTATAACTGACTCCCTTCTGCCGCTTATGAATGCCTTCTCTGCATTGACTATGACTACCCTGCTATCATTTAGCAGCATCTTTGCTACATATGAGCACAGTCTACCTGCTATATGCCCTGTGGCATCCACTACCATAAGATCGCCCCTGCTACTATAGCTGCCCTTACTCTCGCCCCTGTCCTTGTCCTTGTTCTTGTTCTTGTCCTTGTTCTTGCCCTGCTCACCACTACCGCTACTACTAATGCTACCATTACCCCTACCCTTAGTACTCATGCCCTCAGACAATTATCCTCACCCCAGTACCCTTTGGGTTGATCCTGACGAGTTCATCTATGCTCAATACCCGCCCTTTAGCATCCAGTATCTTCTTCATGGCGATGCTTGAGAATGAGAAGGCTGCCACGGTTACTGGGTGCTCTATACCGCCAGAGCCGAGCACCTTTCCTGGCACTACCACTACGCCTCCTGCACTGCTATACCTTGCTATCTTAGATACATTGACCTCGGCCCTTCTACCCCTAGGCCTAGCAAGCAGCTCTGCTACCCTGCTCCATATAGGAGCATCATGCTGCTTAGCTGCACTTCTGAGCATCTCTATACGCTCAACCAATGTTGGGTTTCGCATCTGCATATTCCCTCAACCTCCCTATACCCTCACCAATGCTCATTATCTTCTTCTCTAATATGTTTATGGCCTCCAGCAGTATATCCCTTGCTGGCAGTGAGCCTACGGACTCGAGCTCGAGTATGTAATCATCCTTGATGCCGTCCACCTCCTTGACTACAGCAACGGTCGTAGGCTGCCACTTGGCATGAATCTTCCCTGTACCTAACCTAGCATACGCCTCAAGCCTCACACTCTGCCCTGTAGCGAGCGTGACTATGGGTATACTCTCGCTTATAGGCTTGACAGAATCATCCTCAGATACCATATCTGCAGAGAGTACGGTTCTGCTCCTCTCCTCTGCTTTGACATCGATGTATAGGAGTACCCTGCACTTGGGGCAGCCCAGAGGGCTCCCACACTCGCACTCCTCCTGCCTGACAAACCTATGCAAGGGAGTGGATAATGGTATCAACCCTAGCCTATGTGCAAGGATCTCATCGTGCATGACAGAGGAGTTCTCGTATATTACGACATCATCTATAGCCATTATTGGAACCTCCACCATGGCTATCCTCCTCAGAGCATTGACATACTGGATGGGGTAGCCTGTGAACCTGATGGCTATCCTTGAGTCTGATTGCTCCAGTACCTCTATCATACCACTAACCCCCTCTGCAAACTGTGAGACCACTTAAAAATCTACCGTTCTTGTGCTGTGATGTTGGTTATTCTGCTCATCCTACGGTGTCAGGGGAATGTTGAGTATACATATTATGTATGTGATGTACCTAGTAACACCTTAACGTAACGCTGTTAGGTAGAATGTGTCCAGCCATCCTGCTTACATCTACCTGCAGTCTACTCACCGTAAGTCTGGCTCGATTCTAATGACTAGAATCTTATATAACATTCCCTCATTCTCCATAAAAATTATACATAATTAGATAATTAAAATAGATGGTAAGTGATATATTAAGCACAGGGCAGTATATTGAACTGAATACGGTCTTGACGCTGACTTTGTAGGGACTACGACCTACGCATGATTGGAAGTAGCGTCACTCAATATGCCTTATAGTCGCTTCTCTTGTTAACATCTTTATATATACTTGTGGATAAATAGCATAGAGCATGGATATACTGATAGCACCTTGGGGCGATCCATCGAACTGGAAGATTGTGAGTTACAGGTACAAGGAAGGATGCTCTGCATCATTCTCCAGTTCCCTCGCTCTATCTAGGTTGTTGAATATATCTGCCGATGATACGATAACAATAGTTACCACCACACTCATAGATGAGCCAGTGAGGGACTACGTAGGGTTGGAGCGTACAATCAAGGAAAAGGTTGCTTCTATAGTGAAGGCTAAGAATGAGAAGGTCAGGAGCATTGCAGATAGGTACAAGCCAGTTGATACGGAGCCAAGGATATGGGTTGTGCCTGGTATAGGAACGTTCAGGTTGAATTCAGAAGTATTCATACATGAGGGTATCACAGATCTGTATTACAACACTGTCTACCATGCTACGCTAAGGTTCCTTGAAGAGAGGATTACAAGGAGTACAGATGGTGCCAACGATAGCATACGTATACATATAGATATCACGCATGGGGTGAACTACATGCCACTCCTTACTGTGGAAGCCATAATGAGAGCTGCATCGACACTTGCATCTACCAAGGGGATAAGGGTTGATCTTACTGTGTACAACTCTGATCCACTCTATCCATTTCCCAAGGATGATGACCCATCTATAATATTGAATATAAATGAGATCTCAAACTCTAGGCATGATGGTTATTCATCTCTACCAGATCTACTAATGGAGTTTGTGTCCAGTTATAACCTGAATTACTACAGATGGAGGAGGATAGGTGGCAATGATGATATCAAAGATGATGAGATCAAGATCATACATAAAGCTGCAAAGGCAGCTGCCTTTGGGCTTCTTCTGGTTGTAGGATCGCTCAGGGAGAGACTAAACACGTACTACAGTATAGTTGATAAGAAGTTGGCAGAGTTACCTACCATCAACGTTAACTCAGGCAATGTGAGGATACAGTATAAGGATAGGGTACGTAGAGAGGCTGCAGTACTGCATTCTGTGCTTAAAGCATTAACATCTATAGATGCGATGAAGGAGATGCCATTAAGCAAGATAGAGGAACTGAATGATAGGTATTATAAAAGAGTAGAGCCAGTTAATGCTATAGTTGGTGAAGAGTTGAGTAAGATAAAGAAGAATATAGCAGGTAGCGATTACAGGCTGCTGGGAGAGGTAATGGATAGTGATTTCGATTCCAGTAAGAAGTGCAGATGCAATATGAGAATCATGTATGCCCATGGAGGATTTGAGAAGAATGTCACTTATATAAAGAAGGAGGGCAGAGAGATGTATCTAACATACGGGGAATGCTTGGATGAGATTCTGAATCAGATATAAAATATTCGTATTCTTCAATCCCCTTTTCATCGATTCTTGCATTGCAACGTACTGATATTGATGATGGAGGAGGTAGTAATAATAGTAATAGCAGTAGTAGCAGCAGAAGGGTAGTGATAACCACGGTAACACCAATGTTGTTGACACGTAATGGGGTGAATATATTAGGAGAATATGGTTAGATTATCTGATATAGTAGCATATGCTGCGAGAAGGAGGTCCTTGCTAGAATACTTTTATGGTACGAACAGGATGTACTATACTGCGGAAGAGGTTAAGAGGCTCATGGAGTTCGTTGATACAAATGCTGTAATACACAAGGCAGAGTTCAAAGAGGTGGATATAACGATCAAGGATAAGAGAGGATTCTGCAAAGGTCACATCGAGTTCAGCTTTGCTGACGTAAATGCTGTGGAGAGTATGAGCAAGGTCATCGAACTGCTCACGTTTGCGATGTTCTCCGGCATAGGTAAGATGACCGTCTTCGGTATGGGTCAGCTCAAGATCTCATTAAAAAGTTAATTACATGCAGTTACTGGTGCTTGTGATTATATATGCTATACTATTAGCCCCCAACACGATAGTGCTCTATATGGCAATGAATTCTGCCAGTACTCATTCTACATACTAGAGGCTCTAGTCCATAACCATCAGATTATCGCTCTATACCTTCCCTTCTATTAATCTACGACCATCCCCTGCTAGGGCTTGGAGGGTTTATGCCCCTCTCTTGCCCGAATCAGGTTCCCAATCTAACGTACGCTAGGTTATTCCGGTAAATCATGCATTTGGAGACCTTCCTGTTCCTCTCGCCTCGGATGTGGCTTATAGCGCTAGCATGCATAGATGTGGGGTATTTAAGCCTGTACTGGAGGGCATATACTGAATAGAATTAGGATGAGTAGTCCGCCCCTACACATAGGATTGCATATTAATATATAGGTGTATAACGAAATCTAATCCATGGCAGATAGGTTGAGTGTAGCAAGGCTTGTGATAGAAGGTGAGAGGTTCGAGGTGCTGGTGAAGCCAGACCCAGCGCTGGAGTACAAGATGGGCAAGAGGAGTGATATATCTAGCATACTTGCAAGTGATGAGATATACACGGATGTGAACAAGGGGAATAGGGCATCCAAGGATAAGTTGGAGAAGTACTTCAGGACCTCCAACACGCTCGATGTCGCAAGGATCATACTCGAGAAGGGGGAGCTTAACCTCACGAGCGAGCAAAGGAGGAGGCTAATCGAGGAGAAGAGGAGGCAGATAGTGACCATAATAACCAGATCCTATGTAGATCCAAAGACCCATCTACCACATCCACCGCTCAGGATAGAGCAGGCTATGGAGGAGTGCAAGGTAGCCATAGATCCGTTCAAGAAGGCTGAGGACCAGGTTAAGAGCGTGGTAGATGCCCTCAGGAGCATACTCCCCATGAAGTCGGAGAGGCTGAAGTTCACGCTCATAGTACCAGCACAGTACGCTGCCCAGTCATACAGCGTGATAAAGGGCATGGGCGAGATACTCAAGGAGGAGTGGCAGGCAGATGGCTCTCTAAAGGTTATAATAGAGATACCTGCTGCAATACAGGCGAATATGATGGATAGGCTAGCATCTATAACGAAGGGCACTGCACAGGCGGTGATGATGAGATGAGCAAGAGGTACGTACTCCCAGGGGATCTTATAGTGGAGGGTAATCCCCATCTCAAGCCACTTGCGAACGTGATAAGGATAGGGGATAGGTTGCATGCGACGAGGATAGGTATAGTAGAGATCAGCCAGAATAGCGTCAAGGTGATCCCACTCTCTGGCATATACGTGCCTAGGGTTGGAGATCTCGTGATAGGTAAGGTGATAGACTACTCAGCCATGGCATGGGAGGTGGATATCAACTCATGCTTCCTTGGCCATCTCCCAGCACAGGATGTATTTGGGAAGGAGTTCTCACCAGGCAGGGATGATCTCACGAAGAGGTTCAACATAGGCGATGTGATAGCATGCAGGATACTCAACTTCGACAGGACTAGGGACCCATTACTTACCGTTGCGGACAAGGACCTTGGCAAGATAAGCGAGGGGGAGGTGGTGAAGATCTCCCCAACGAAGGTGCCAAGGCTTATAGGTAAGAGGGGTTCAATGATACAGATGATAGAGCAGTTGACAAGGTGCAGGATAGTGGTTGGGCAGAATGGTGTGCTTGTAGTAACAGGGGTGAACAAGGATGCTGTGCATGTAGCAGTCAAGGCCATAAGGATGGTTGAGGAAGGGGCGCATACGGTGAACTTGACTGAGAGGGTCAAGGAGATGCTCCAGGGGGTGCAGGTAGGAAGATGAGCAGGTTGATGAGTGAGGAGGGTATAAGGATAGATGGGAGGAGGTGGAACGAACTTAGACCAGTGAGGATAGAGGTTGGAGTGCTCAAGAATGCCGATGGCTCATCGTACATAGAGTTCGGGAAGAACAAGATAGTGGTTGCTGTATATGGGCCCAAGGAGGTGCATCCGAAGCACATGGCGCTCCCAGATAGGAGCGTGCTAAGATGCAGGTACCACATGCTCCCATTCTCGGTGGAGGAGAGGAAGAACCCTGCCCCATCGAGGAGGGAGATAGAGATATCGAAGATAACCAGGGAGGCACTCGAACCAGCACTCATACTGGAGGATTACCCGAGAACCGTGATAGATGTATTCATAGAGGTGCTCCAGTCTGATGGTGGCTCAAGATGCGCTGGGATAACAGCTGCATCAGTTGCACTTGCAGATGCTGGCATAAACATGCGTGATCTCGTTGCTGCATGTGCTGCTGGCAAGGTTGGAGGGAGGATAGTGCTGGACATAAACGATGAAGAGGATAAGATGGGTGAGGCGGATATGCCTGTAGCGTATCTGCCGAATCTGAAGCAGGTCTCCCTACTCCAGTTGGATGGCAAGTTGACGGCAGATGAGTACAGGGAGTGCTTGAACCTAGCAATAAGTGGGTGCATGCAGGTCTACAGCATACAGAGGGAAGCGTTGATGAGGAAGTACTTTGCAACAGATAAGAGGGGAGGGGATGAAGGAGGAGGTGGTGAGGAGGAGTGAGTGGAGAGGTAGAGATAGAGGTAGAGATAGAGGTAGAGGAGGATGGTGGCTGTGTAGCAACCATGACTAGCAGAGGAGGAGGTTTGATGGGATGAGCGTGAAGAAGACCACAACCATAGTCGAGCAGCTCAGGAGGGCACAGATGAGTGAACTTCTTGCTATGAACAAGAGGCTCGATGGTAGGGGGCTCAAGGATTACAGGGAGTTGAGGATAGAGACTGGGCTGATAAAGAAGGCCAACGGCTCTGCACTAGTCTCCCTAGGTAACACACAGGTCATAGCAGGTATAAAGGTCGAGGTCGATGAGCCATTCCCAGATATGCCGGATAAAGGGCTCTTCATATGCAACGCTGAGGTGCTCCCACTCGCATCACCATACGCAGAGCCAGGGCCTCCAGATGAGGATGCCATAGAACTTGCCAGGGTCGTGGATAGAGGTATCAGGGAGTCAGAGATGATAGCGCTAGATAGGCTCGTGCTCATAAGCGGGAAGAAGGTGTATGCTGTGTTCGCTGATGTCAGCGTGCTCAACACGGATGGCAACCTCTTCGATGCAACATCCTATGCAGTTGTAGCAGCGCTGCTCACAGCAAGGGTACCAAGGTACGATGTGCAGGATGAGAAGCTTGTGAAGAGTGAGGAGACCATACCCCTGCCCATCAACACCATCCCAGTATCCATCACTATGGCGAAGATAGGTAACAGCATAATAGTGGACCCCAATGCAGAGGAGGAGGCATGCATGGATGCCAGGATAACCATGGCTACGGATGAGCAGGGGAGGGTATGCGCCATGCAGAAGGGAGGGAGCGGCACATTCTCTGTAGATCAGTTGAACGAGGTAGCATCTCTGGCGATAAGTCTGGGGAGTGAAGTCAGGGAGAGGATAAGGAGTTCGGTGGCATCCAGTACGGGAGGAGGGGCGAATAGTATAAGAAGTATGACAAGCTGATGATATGAGCGGAGGGTAAGGGGAGTGAGGGGCAAGGATGAGATTCTAAGGGGTCTGGGCGCAAAGTATGGTGCGACGCTGAGGAGGAGGTACGCCAAGGTATACTTCATGCTCAAGAAGAGGCGCAGTTGCCCAATGTGCGGCTCGATCAGGTTCAAGCGTGAGGCCACTGGTATATGGAAGTGCCACAAGTGCAACTACAAGGTTGCTGGGGGAGCATATGATCTCTGATGTCTATGCTATGATAGAGGTGGAGTACCGTAAGGGTGATGGTGATGATCATGGAAGCGGGAGCGGTAACCGTGATGTGATTAGATCGATCTATACTGCATTGGAGCCTGAGTGTAGAGCAAGCAGCAAGGGCAAGAAGGAGGATGTGAGGATCAGCATGAGGCTCGTTGAGGATACGAGGATCACGCTGACCATAAACACGGGGGATGTATCCACAGCTAGGGCAGTGCTCAACTCCTATCTTAGGTTCATGGATGCTGCATATAGGTCCCTGAAGGTGACCTAGGTATGAATGGATGATGTGGGCTAGGTGTGTAGGTGGGTGGGTGGAAAGAGTCGATCCGTCTCTCCTACATCCCATATGAATTTATTTCAGTCCTGTGTATGCTCTAGCATGAGCGAGCAAGAACTACCGCCATGGTTAAGGGAGCAACTTGCAAGGTTGAACCAGCTACAGCAGAACCTACAGGCCATACTGATGCAGAAGCAGCAACTGGAGATAGAGTCTGTTGAGATAGACAAGGCTGTAGAGGAGTTGAAGAAGGCTGGGGCGGATGATGCTGTGTACAAGAGCGCTGGACCAGTGCTCATAAGGGGTAAGAGGGATGATCTGCTGAAGGAGTTGGAGGAGAAGAAGGAGCTGCTGAATACAAGGATAATGGTGCTAGGCAAGCAGGAGAGTAGGCTGAAGGAGAACCTCAAGGAGGTGCAGAGCAGCATAGATAAGATGATAAGGGGTCAGAGCCCTGGTGCTAGGGCTGAATGAGTGCATACATAATGCATGAATGAATGGGCCGAGCGCATCAGTAAGCCTCATGAGAACCACTTGCTATTCTTATCCTGCAGGTGCTCTAGCAATAAAGGGCATCGGTAAGTGTCTGATGTACCGTGCATCAACCAATTTATAAAGCGTGGATACCACTAGAGCCATAGATGCTGGATATGGATAGGAGCTCGATGAGGGCCAGGCATCTATGCATAGTCACACACAGACTTGCAGATGTCGATGCGTACTGCTCAGCCTATGCCCTATCCCATCTCTTCAAGGGGTATGTAAGGGATATGACAGTTGTATTCCCAGATGGGCTGAACGCCATAGCAGATCGTGTCATGAAGAGCCTCCCCCTCGATGCTAGGATGGTCATAGTGGAGCGTAGAGAGGGTAGGGGGGAGAGGGGGATGGGGGGTGAGGAGGAGGGGGAGGAGGAGATGGATGGTCATGGTATCACTGCAGGCAATGTGCATGCTGCAGATGTAGTAACCGACATGCTGAACTACGATAGGGATGATCTCATACTCATAGTCGATACTAACAACCCTGCACTGTTATCCAGCATCGCAGAGACTGTAGTCAAGAGCAACGCAAGGAAGATAGTGATAGACCATCACCCAGTAGCAGAGGAGGCATCTAGGCTGAATGCAGATGAGATACATATTGATGTAGAGGCCTCATCCACGTGTGAGGTGGTCTACAGGCTATTCAAGCGCCTCAGGAGGAGGCTCAAGAGGGATGTGGCAGAGGCACTGCTCCTAGGCGTACTCACGGATACCCAGAACCTGACCATAGCGAGGTGCAGTACGATATCAATGGTTGCAGATGTATGCAGGTTAGCATCACTTGAGAGGTGCAGGCGCATGCTGGCGGTTGAGAGGGAGTACTCCGAGAGGGTTGCAAGGCTGAGGGCAGCACAGAGGTGCAGACTGTACAGGGTCAAGGTCGATCGTGCTAGATGTACGGCTGAGAACACCGCAGACATTGCTAGCATCCCACCGATCATAATAGCGGTATCGAGTGTTGGGTCGCATCATGCATCTGCAGCCAAGGCACTGGTAGACCTTGGTGCAGATCTATCCATAGTAGTGAGCAGCGAAGGCTCGATCACGAAGGCAAGTCTAAGGTCTACTCAGGGCTTCTATGCTAGGACTGGACTCCATCTTGGTACTGATGTGCTCGCTAGGGTGCACAGCGCTGGAGGAGGGCATTCCACAGCAGCATCCATAGCGCTAGAGGCTGGTGAGGGTGAGCTCGTCAAGAGGATACTAGGGGTGATCAGGGAGAGGCTCGGAAGGCTCGATGCGCTATGAACTGCTTATGGGGAGGGGGTGCATGAGCAAGCAATCTAAGAGGTTGAGGGTGGTGGTGGATGAGAGGGAGAGGAGGAGCGGGGTACCAGATGCGCTGAAGGAGTTGGGTATCTACGTGGATTACGCAACATTGGATGTTGGGGATTACATAGTGCACAGAGACTGCTGTGTTGAGCGTAAGAGCGTCGATGACCTCATCAACTCCATATACGATGCTAGGTTATTCATACAGGTCGATGGGATGCTGAAGCACTACCCTAGCCCAGTGCTGATAATAGAGGGCTCGTCCACATCACTATCAAGTGTGGATAAGCCTGGTGTGCTGTATGGTGCTATAGCATCCCTGGTCGTGGAGTTCAAGGTACCTACAGTATTCACCCCATCCCCTACGCACACTGCCGTGGCCATAGCTGCGCTGGCAAGGCACTTTAGCAGGGAGGATGATGATGCTAGAGAGCCTATGCTCAGGAGGATAAGGAAGGACAGGTATGGATCGCTCAGGGAGCAGCAGTTGGGTATAATAGCATCCATCCCAGGGATAGGGGGCAGGCTTGCGCAGAGGCTGCTCGAGAGGTTCAACTCTCCGATCAATGTGCTCAACGCCTCTCTCGCAGATCTGGCAAGGGTGAAGGGTGTGGGATACGCCAAGGCTAGAAGGATTAGGTACACGCTCGATACCGATGTGAGTGGCAGGGTTACAGGGCAACGCACGCTCAATGATTACCGTATCGGTGTGGCGGATGATGCTGGTTACCTTGCTGACACTGGTGGTGGGGGCACTCATGTGGAAGGGAGTAGAGGAGAGAAGAGAGATGGATAGGTATGGGGATGGGGATGGGGATAGGGATGTGTGTACATGCTAGTTATGCTGGATATGTGTTGATGGCTGTACGCATGCTGTATCGCTTACCATACATATAATACATACGCACGTACATCATAATCACAATCATAATCATGCATCGTTGGCACTGCCCCTCCTGACCAGCCTCAACCTAACTTCGTTACCGCATATCCTGCACACCCTGCTCGCATCGTCATAGGTTACCTTACAAACCTTACAGTACCTGACCCATACCCCTATCTCCCTTATACCCTTGCTTATGGTATGGGATACTCTGAATCCCATGGCCCTTGCCACATTCGCTACACCGTAATCATCAGTGACTATGGTCACCTCATGGGATGGCATGAGCATCAGTGCGAGTGCTATCAGCGAGATGTCTGCATCTGATAGGCGATGCTCTCCCATCCTCTCTGCATACTCTCTGGCCTTGAGAGTGTACTCTCCCCCTGGGTCGAGCACTCTTAGGTTACCCACCTCCACCAGTAGGTCTACTGCCTCTATGCTCTTCTTTATATGCCTCACCTCCTCCAGAACTGCAGTAGTAGTGTAGAATCCTGATGATGAGAGTAGAGGTATACCAGCATAGAAGGCTGTCGCATCAAGCACAATTACACTACTACCAATACTACCCTCCTTCCCTCTCAATCCATCCTTACCCTCCCCTCATACCCACACACCATAGTTACATTAGAGCATGTACCCTGTTGATCGTTACAGTTATACTCCTGCAAGCTGCCTCAACCCTCTGGGCTCGAACCTTATGAACAGTGCATCGTGCCTATAGCGCCCTACGCTTATCACCTGATCCTGCTTCACCTCATGGACGACTTGCCCATCTATGACAAGCCTTACATCCATGTTGCTACTTATCCCCACATCTGTGATGGGAAGGACTATGCTTGGTAACCTGTTTATTGGTGCTATGGGGGTGATCATCATGGCCTCAAGCCCCTCATACACTATCGCACCCCCAAGTGATAGTGAGTGCCCAGTCGAGCCAGTTGGTGTGGATACTATAAGCCCATCCATCCTGTATGCCAGTTCCGTACCCATCATCCTGATCCTGTACGTTGGTGTCCTCGTAAGACCGCCCCTCACGATGAAGACCTCGTTCAGTGCTGGCTGCATCTCTCTACCATCCACACTCGCAATTATACGCATCCTACTCTCCACGTAGAATGAGTTGGAGAAGAGCCTCTGTATTGCATGCTCTATATCCTCTCTCTCTGCAGTGACCTCTGCAAGCATCCCCTTGCTCGTTGGTAACCTTATCGCAAGTATGGGTACCCGCCTGGATAACCACCTTGCAGTCCTAAGCACAGTACCATCCCCTCCTATGGCCACTGCAACATCCACATCGAGGTCCCTGATCACATCCTCATCCACACCTCTAGCATGCTCAACCGCAAGGGGGTTTACAGTGTATACGCTACAGCCTCTGGCATGTGCCATGCCTGCTACATACGATGCAAGTTCTGATGCCCTTGCGCTACCATATCTAGTTGTTATCAGCATACTCCTGATCTGCACATATACCCTGCATGCAATAGAAGATAAAAACTATGCCTTACAAATATATAGAATCGTACTCACCCTCTTGCAGTGAGCGACAGCAGAGTCGTGAAGAGTGGGCAGTTCTTCATGGTGTATGATGGTGGTGATGCATTCATACTAGAGGATAAGACGAAGAGGAACCTCACAGTACTCGAGGTATCCATGGATGAGAGGTATGGGGTTGAGGCGGATAAGGGTATCATATACGATGCAGATGGAAGAGGGCATAGGGTGAGCATAAGGTGGTACTTCCCCAAGGAGAGGTTCAGGTTGGAGGATGTGCTTGCAGTGGCAAACGCACTGGATGAGTTCTATAGGAGGCTGAGGGAGGAGACATGCCCAGACTGATACAGTGGATATTATTATTATTATGATGATGATGTATGCGTCGTGTATGTATGCTTCATATGTACGTGATCAGTGCATCATCCTACCAGATGCTATAAGTATGATGTTGAGTACGACTATGAATGCCACTGCCACCATACCAGCTATCCTCGTATAGTGCGTTACCATACCTAGCCTGGATACCAGCAGGACTATAGGTACAGCTACGAATGGCAGCATGAGTGACAGTACTACCTGCGAGTATACCAGTACATCTATGGCCTTTATGCCTACTGATAGTGCTATGAGCAAGGGTACCATGTTGATCATCCTAACCACCAGCCTGGTCTTCCACTGTGCCATGCTCTTGCCCCTTATGCTCTCCATGACCTTCTGCCCAGTGACCACACTGACCAGGGATGATGATATGCCAGAGGCCAGGAGTGCTATGCCGAATGCATGGGCTGCAAGCGAGCCGTAGAGCGGGATGAGCGTGTTGTATGCCTCTGCCATATCCCCAACCTCTATGCCCTTGGTGTAGAATGCGCCGTATGCTGCTATCTGCAGCGCTGCGTTTATCATGGCTGCTATGGCAAGGTACACTATGGTCTCCCTGATATGCCTCCTGACCTTCTCCCTCAACCCCTTCCACCTCTCTGCAGTGAGATAGCTATGGAGGAGCAGTGCATGTGGCATGACCGTTGCCCCGAGTATGCTTGCTGCTAGGAGTGCCTGCTCCCCATCTAGGCCTATGCTCACACTCTTCTCAAGCACAACCATCGGCTCTGGGGCGATGATGTAGAGCTGCACAACGTAACTCAACCCTATTATGGCAACCATCGAGCCTACCATCAGCTCCAGCCTCCCCCTCCTCTCCGAGGCTACAAGGAGTATCAGAACATCGAGCACTGCTATCCCCGCTGCTAAGTGAAGGGGTATGGCGAGGAGTAGGTGTAGTCCTAGTGCTATGCCTAGGAACTCAGCCATATCTGTAGCTATCACTATTGCTAGCAGGGGTATGGAGTATGCTATCTTGGCATATCTACTTCCAAGCCTGGATAGTACGAGGTCAACAACAGACCTGCCAGCGACTATGCCGAGTTTGCCAGAGAGGTACTGCAGGAGCATCGCTATCATGCTTGCCACCCATACCACCCATAGTAGGTCCAATCCATACAGTGAGCCAGAGGCTATATTGCTACCAAAGTTACCAGGGTCTACATAGGCTACGCTGACTATGGTTGCGGGGCCGAACAGCCTCAGCAGGCGCAACAGCCTCATACATGATGGTACTGATTTAGACTATTTTAACTTTTTTAGCCTAGACTAACTTATAGGATATAAAGGTTTTTAGGTCAGTGCGTTGCATCTAAAGCGATGTCCTCGCTACTGGAAGATAAGGTGTATGCTGTGCTCTCAGAGACCACGAAGCGTGGAGTATACCCTCTCCATGGATACAAGTACGGCCTCTACAGGGTACCTGTGGAGCTTACGAGCAAGGAGGATATACAGAGCGTTGTATCATCGCTGAGCAGCATCTTCAAGGTGGATGTATATGCAGACAGGATATATGTCACTTACAGGTGGAAGGAGCAGGATGTCACGTCGGTGAAGCCTGAGGAGTGGAAGGAGGCTGAGCTGGAGGTTACGGTTGAGATAGTCACTGGCGAGGTTATAGACATAATATACCAGATCAAGCCCCTCGAGTACATGCCAGATGCCTACTGGGTCAAGAACTACAGGATGAAGGCGGATAACAATGCCAAGATGGTTATAGATACCATACTGAGGGGCACCATAATAGGGGAGAAGCTCGTTAAGGACTGGGTCAGGAGGTACAAGATGGATGAGCAGAGTGCCAGGAGGAGGCTTGAGGGCCTGACTCCATTGGCAAGGAGCATGGAGGTTGCAGTGGTACAACAGGTACAGCAGGTACAGCAGGTGCAGCAACAGCCACACTCACAGCCACAGCAACAGCAGCAACAGGCAGCAGCAACCGCACAGGTACATAAGCCAGCAGGAGGTGGAGGGGCAAAGCCAGCTGCTGCAGCAGGAGCACATACAGGCAAGGGTATAGATCCAAACTTCACCAAGAGTAGACAGGTTGCTGGTGAGCATCTTGGCCATGCCGTATGGGGTCCAGTGAACCCGCCACAACTCCTAGGCATACATGGCACGTACGTTGCAGTTGACTTTGATATATGCGTTGCAGATGGAGCCTGCATAGAGGCATGCCCTGTGAACGTGTACGAGTGGTTCGAGACCCCTGGCCATCCAGCATCTGAGAAGAAGGCTGACCCTGCAAGGGAGGCTGACTGCATATTCTGCCTAGCATGCGAGACCGTTTGCCCTCCAATGGCCATAAAGATAACCAAGAAATCCTAAGCACTACTCTATACAGATGATTTTTATCATCTAACCTTATAAATATGAGCCATCTTTCTCCCAATCTGATTAATAATTTTTTTAGTATTACTTATATTATTATTCTACATGAGGATTAGGCGTGATAGAGTACCTTGCCTATGTGATATTTGTTACTGTCTCATGGATGATGAGTATATATGGTTTCAACTTCTACTACCTATTCTTCCGTTCACTCAACAACAGGAGTGGTAAGATGTTGGTGCTGAATGGGGGTAGCGATGGTAACTCCCACGATTATGGTGCTCTTGATATAGGTACTAGGGGGATGGCGCCCAACCATGGTTACCCTGATGCACCGTACATAACCATACAGTTACCAATATACAATGAGAAGTACGTTGCAGAGAGGCTGATAAGGGCAGTGTGCAGGATGGACTATCCGAGAGATAGGATGCAGATACAGGTTCTGGACGACTCTACGGATGAGACCAAGGAGATATGTGCTGAACTTGTAGAGTACTACAGGGCAAAGGGGTACAGGATAGAGCATGTGGTGAGGAGGAGCAGAGCAGGCTACAAGGCAGGTGCGCTCAGGGAGGGGCTCAAGAGCGCAGATGGTGAGTTCATAGCAATATTCGATGCCGACTTTATACCTCCTCCATGGTTCCTCAAGCGTGTGATGCCTTACTTTGCGGATGAGAGGATTGGGCTTGTGCAGTGCAAGTGGGGCCATATCAACGAGGACTACTCTACACTCACACAGGCACAGGCACTGAGCCTAGACTTCCACTTCACAGTAGAGCAGAAGGCCAAGAGCCTGACACATCTCTTCATGAACTTCAACGGCACTGCAGGTGTGTGGAGGAGGAGATGCATAGACGATAGCGGGGGATGGCATGTAGGTACGCTCGTTGAGGACCTGGACCTGAGTTACAGGGCACAGATGAGGGGCTGGAAGTGTTTATACCTTGATGAGGTGGTTGTGGATGCCGAACTCCCAGTCCAGATCAACGCTGCAAAGAGGCAGCAGTACAGATGGGCCAAGGGCTCTATACAGTGTGCAATAAAGCTGCTCGATAAGATAATACTGAGTAGGCATCTCTCACTGGATACTAAGATACAGGCGTTCATCCAGTTGACCAGGCACATAGTGCATCCACTGCTGCTCACCCAGTTCCTCCTCCTACCACTCCTCCTGGCCATGAACTACAACATATACCCTATACAGTCAGCCCCACTATCCCCACTGGTGGCTTATGTGCTCCTTGGACCGGTCTTCTACATGTACGTGATGAAGAAGCTCTGGCCAGATAGATGGCTCTCAAGGATCAAGGCATACTTCTTCCTCATCCTGTTCTTCACTGGTATATCGGTCAGCAACACCATAGCCGTGTTCGATGCCTTACTTGGGAGCAGGTCAGAGTTCCATAGAACCCCAAAGTTCGGTATAGTGAGGAAGGGTGAGGACTGGAGGGGCAAGGATTACGTGCTACCATTCACCAGGACCACACTCCTCGAGATATTCTTCGCTGGCTACGGTATAGTTGGTATATTCATATCCATATTCAATGGGAATGCGGTCTATGCGCCACTGCTCGCACTCCAGACATCTGGCTTCATATACATAGCAGCGCTCAGCATATCACACTCAATATTTAATAAGGGCAGGGCTGGTAATGGTGCTGGAGGTAGGGCGAGGGGTGTGGAGGAGGAGGCCCACTACCATGATAGGGGGATGGATGGAAGGAGGGGAGGGGATAGAGAGAGGGGGAAGAAGGGGAGGGAAGAGGGGGTCGTGGAGGTGGCTGATGGGATGAGGTACTACAGGTTCGTGCTTGGTGGCATACTCGCACTCCTTATGTTCGGTGTGCTCATGGCATACATAGGCTATGCATCGAGTGTGTATCCACTGGAGAAGGCCAGAGGGTATATAGCGGTAGCGGTTACCTCCAACTCCCCAGCAACCATGCTTGAGTATGTGCTGGAGGTGGAGCAGTTGATACCTGAGCATGGGAACCCAGTATGGGTATTCCCAACCCCTAGGACGGACTTTGGTATGATGCACAAGAGCATAGATGAGATCAAGGAGAGGCTGAGGATCATAAGCACACTGCCTAGGGATGGGGAGGCGTTCAATACTGGGATGAGCGATGTCAGGGGCCAACTTGCCCAGATAGAGGAGAACATAAGGGAGGCTGTGCCTTATGTATACGTGAGCTTCCAGAATGTCATGCTGAGCGCTATATGGATAACCGTCATACTGGCCATATTCACGCTGATGAAGAGGGGCAAGGCCAGGATGGAGAGGTTGGAGGATGTGGAGAGTGAGAGGAGGTTCGGTAGTAGTAGTGGTAATTAGTTGGTTGGTTGGTTTGTAGGCAAGCAGGCAGGGTTGTTGGTTGGTTGGTCGGTTGGTTGGTCGGTTGGTCGGTTGGTCTAAGCATCCCTACTGCTCTTCTAACACTCACACGCTTATGTACTCTATCTTGATACTGGGATCGTTCACCCTCAGCCTAGTATCTACAGTCACTATGGTAGCGCTGAACTTCCTTGCCAGTGCTATCATATACGCATAGACCATGGGCATGCTGGGGTTGGAGGCCTTTATCCTACCAGCATCCCTTATAAGCTCAAAGTCTACATTGATCAACCTTATGTTGGAGTTCTTTATCGCCTCCAGTCTACTACTCGCCACAGTGTATCCAAAGTGCTCCACCATCTTCTGGAAGAGATCTGCAAGCATAGGCTCTAGTATGTAGCCGTACGCATGCTCCTCTATTATAGCCTCTACTATCCCCTTCGCATCCTCATTGCCTATGAAGTAGAGGAGCAGTACCGCAGGGTCTATTATGTAGGCCTGTGCATTCAGACCCATGGTCAGTGTACACCACTCTCCAGATACTGCTCTTCCCACCCGCCGTGTCCTGTACGTTCATACCATACTAGCAGGGGATGTATGGATGGATGGATCATGCTAAAGCCCTCCTCCTGCCCTCCAGCATCTCCCTCAGCATACGCATAACAGCCTCCCTACTCCCTGCATCTATACCAAACATACTCCTGAGGGATACGAGGGGGATCAGTCTTATCCCATCCTCGCCATCTATGAACTTCATCTTTGAGCCCTTGGTTATCCCGTACTTGCGCCTCAATGGTACCGGTATTGATATGGTGCCCAGTTTGGTCACTGTATGTATATACTCTCTGGTGCCACCCTTGCCCTCTACGACCTCTCCTTCATCCTCATCACCATAACCACCCCTACCCTCCTCTTCCTCCCCGCTAGCATCTGAGTACCCTGCCACATCATCCATATTATCAGCCATCATATAATAAAGTGCCCCTGCATATTAATAATCTTTTTATTAATAAAAAGATACTTGCAAGCATCACTCTGGGGTGTAGTTGAACAGCCCACCCGCATCTATTATCCTCTTTATCAGAGGGGGGAAGGGCTTCATAGCGTATACTCTACCCTTGCTCAGGTCCCTAACCTCGTTCCTCTCAATATCTATCTCCAGCTCATCCCCATCATCTATCCCATTGTATGCATCCTCACCCACCTCTATCGGGAGCAGGTATGCACCATCCACTGCATTCCTGTAGAATATCCTTGCGAAAGACAGTGCTAGAACAGCGCTCACCCCAGCGTAACTCAATGCTATCGGTGCATGCTCCCTGCTTGAACCGCAGCCGAAGTTCCTCCCAGCAAGTATAAAGTCCCCCTTCCTGACCTTCTTCACAAACTCCTTATCCAGCCCCTCCATCGCATGCTTTGCCAACTCGTTATGGTCCATTATCTTGAGGTATGGGCCAGGTATTATAACATCAGTATCTATATTATCCCTAGCGTACTTGTGTACCCTGCCCCTCATGGATCACCGCCTCGCCATACAGCCGATTCAGCAAGCATCATCATCATCATCATATCAGATCTCGCCATACCAGATCACCCCACATCCCTAGGATCAGTAACCCTCCCTGTCACTGCCGATGCTGCAACCACCTTGGGCGATGCCAGATACGTCTTGGACTCCACATGGCCCATCCTCCCAGGGAAGTTCCTGTTGGTAGTGCTCACACAGACCTCATCCTTTGCGAGCACACCCATGTGTGCACCGCAGCATGCCCCACACGTTGGAGGTCCTATCACAGCCCCAGCCTCCAGGAATATGCTCAGCAGACCATCCCTCATTGCCCTCATGTATATGCTCTGGGATGCTGGGAGTACCTCGAGCCTAACCTTGCTCCTCCTGCCCTTGAGTATCCTTGCTGCCTCTAGCAGGTCAGTGTACTTTGCGCCTGTGCATGAGCCTATATATGCTCTATCTATCTCTATGTTACCTAGCTCCCTAGCATAGGCTATGTTGGCTGGGGAGTAGGGCTTCGCAACTATAGGCTCAAGCCTATCGACCTCGTACGTGAATACCTCCTCATACTCCGCATCCTCATCGCCCTTGACCACCTTGAATGGCCTATCTGTCCTCTCCCTGACGTATGCTATAGTCTTCTCATCTGGCTCTATTATGCCGTTCTTTGCACCAGCCTCAGTGGTCATGTTGGTCAGGGTGAAGCGCTCATCCATGGGCATCTCTGCTACTGCCCCACCTGTGAACTGCATCGCCTTGTAGTTGGCAACGTCTGTACCATTGTCACCTATTATCTTCAGTATTATATCCTTGGCCATTATGTATGGAGGGATGCTGCCCTCTAGCCTGAAGAGGAGCGTCTCTGGAACCCTGAACCATATCTTGCCGTGGATGAGCACATAGGCTATATCCGTATGCCCCATCCCCGTAGCGAAGCACCCCAATGCGCCAGTGGTGTTGGTATGCGAGTCTCCACCAACATACACCTCCCCTGGGAGCACCATGGCCTCCTCATGCGATAGCGTATGGCATATACCGTACTGGCCCATGCCGTACCTGAAGTGCCTCTTTATGCCAAACCTCTCGCTCATCCTCTCCAGAGTTACTATATTCTCAGCAGCTATCTTGTCGACAGCAGGCACGAAGTGATCTTCCGCTATCCACACCCTATCAGGGTCCCATACCTTATCTACCTTCTTGCCCTTCCTCTCAAGCTCCCTGAGTACCATCATCACCCCAGGGCCAGAGACATCATGCACCATGACCCTGTCAACGTTAGCAAATACCACATCCCCTGCACCAACCCTCTCCCTGTTCGATGCCCTCGCAAGTATCTTCTCGGTTATGGTCATGCCACACATAGCAGATGCTTATACGATAAGCCATTAATAACGTTTTGGAGGTCTTAGGCATGTGAAGGTTACAGGTATCAGGGTGAGGCCCATACATGGGAGGTTCGACCTCTACAGGGTCATAGTCGATGGCATAAGGGATTCTGGTGAGGTGGTCGAGGATGGTGATATAGTAGCTGTATCGAGCAAGTTCGTTGCCATGAGCCAGGGTAGGGTAGTTGATACGCGCAGTGTTATGCCAGCGCATGACTCTCGTGCAATAGCCTCGAGGCATAACATGGACCCTAGGATGGCCGAACTGGTGCTCAGGGAGGCAGATCATGTATTCGCAGGTGTACCAGGGTTCCTGCTTGCTGTGAAGGATGGTATGCTAGCACCGAATGCAGGTATAGACAGATCGAATGTCATGCATGGCCTATCCATACTATACCCCCTCGAGCCTTTCAGGATAGCAGATATGCTCAGGGACAAGTTCCTGATACATCAGCAGAAGAGGGTAGGTGTGGTGATAGTGGATAGCAGGTTGATGCCTACTAGGATAGGCACATCTGGCATAGCACTTGCTGTATCTGGCTTCGAGCCCGTTATAGATAAGCGTGGTAGCAGGGACCTATTCGGGAATGTTATGCGTGTAACCCTACATGCTGTTGCTGACTCTATAGCATCTGCGGCGAACCTGGTCATGGGCGAGACGGATGAGTCCATGCCGATAGCACTGGTTAAGGGTTTCAACGCAAGGATGAGCAGTAGATGCTATGGCTGGGAGGACCTTGCCATAGACCATGAGCAGTGCATATACGTTAGGGGTCTCAGGGCAGGTGCAAGGGTATGAGAGATAATGCTACCAATACTGCACGGTACTGTAACACTGCCTGATGGTTACTGCGCAAGTCTATCCAGTATATCTCATCATCCATCGATCATATCCTAGGCGTATCCCAGTCTCGCCTCTCCCTCCCCAACCCTATATCGAACTGGGGCTGGGACTGAGGTTGGGGCTGTGAGCCCTTCTGCACATACTTATCAAGCTCCAGAAGTCTGGTCAGCTCGCCCTTGAGCTCCATCATGTTCCTGCTCTGCAGGTATACCGTTGCTGGGCCATTGACCTCCACACCGAGCCCCTCCCCACCTAGGATGAACGTCTTGATGCCCCCTATCTTGGTGACCCTGTACTCTGCAGATGCGTTCATCGCTACCAGGTTGTAGTTATCTATCACCATCCTCTCCCCGTTCTTGAGATCCTTCCTGAATAGGCTGCCGTAGGAGTTCACGAAGATCGTCCCACTGCCGTCCACCTTGAGCATGAACAGTTCTGTACCGAATATGCCCTTAACAAACCCCTGGAACTTCGTATCCAGCGAGATGCCTCCTATGGATGCCATGTAAGAGCCTCCCTGCACTATGTAACTGTCTTTAACCTCCACAGCCTCTATATCGCCTATCATCGACCCAGCGAAGCCCAGCATGCACCTACCCCTTGCTATGTAATCGTTCAGGAAGAATGACTCCCTGCCGAGCATGGCAGTCTTCAACCTGCTCAGGAAGCCCTGCTCCCTTATCTTTGCGCTGGTCTTGACATCCACATCGCCCTGCATGTATACCAGTGCACCAGGCTCAGCAGTTATGGTCTCCCCCTTGTCCATCTCAACCTCCAGCATGCCGAATGGGTTCTTGCTTATCCTCCACTCCATAGCGTTATCTATGCACGCAATGGATAAATAAATATATAAGCATGCTGGTAGGAAGGCTGGTCACCTGCCTATCTCATACACTACAGTGACTGTAGCTGTTATCTGCTGCTCCCCAGGCATGACTGGGGGATAGTATGATGGGAGAGCAACCATCCCCGCAGACCCGAGTGCACCCTCCCTGAACTTGCCCATGAATGCTATTGGTTGGCCATTGAAGTTTATCGTTATGCTCTTTATGCCCTTTATGCTCAATCCCTCCTGCATAGCAACCACAGCCTTTGCGTTCTCCTCAGCATCCTTCATAGCCATCCCTATAACCTGTTCCCTGTACTGCTTCTGTGCCTCGAGGGATGTGGAGTACCATGGCCCATCGACCCTGTTTGCTCCTGCAGATACCGCCCTGTCTATGATCTCAGCAGCCCTATCGACCTTCTTGGTAAGTATGCTTATCGTATTGCTTGCTTGGTATCCAACTATCACTGGTGTACCATCCTCTGGGTAGTTATACTGTGGATATATGCTGAAGTAGGATGTCCTCACCTCCTTCTTCTCCTCCAAGCCCAGTGCCTTGAGAGCATCGAGCACACTGCTGACTATCTCCGAGTTCCTTGCTACTGCATCCCTTGATGTCTCGGCGATGGTATCTACCCCTATGTTTATCGATAGGGTATCTGGCATGACAGAGATATAGCCAAACCCATTAACCACAAGCACATCCTCCTCATCTATACCACCATTGCTGCTGTTACTACTACTACTGCTACTGAACTGCACCGATGATAGCGGTGGTGTCTGTTGCACAGCATGGCTATCGGTATAACTGCTCCCCTTCTGGTACCTCATCATGTTATTCGGTGATGCCACTACTACACTGTTGGATGATATGAGGTATGCTGATACCACTATTGCGATGGTGACAGCTACAACGGTTACGTATACCGTACTATTCATATACTTACTGCTCAGGAGATGCTATTAACCATTGCTGTTATTGCCATCACCATCCCTCACATGGTACCCATCACGATAGGCATCACAACACCTACAACGATAGGGATGCTCATGTTATCGTCTATGGCTATTGCAGGTGATCTACAGCAACATCAACCGCACTAGCCATGAGTGCTAGCATGTGTTGAACAAGTAGCATCTAACCAAGCAAGCATTGTAGATGCAAGTAATGCGAGCTAACCCATGCTCTTGCATGCGTAAGGGTCCTATGCATCCCATACGCCCTACCAGCCATGGATGCAAGGCCATCGAAGGGTTACAACTGCGACACTACTTGGCCTGCTGGTTGTGGCAGTGCAATGAGCGCTATAGGTACTCCAGGTGCAAGGTATACGTGGCCATCACATCACTGGTCTGCAGATATCCTACTCGTCACGCCTGGCAAGGAGTGCTATGGATGATACTACAGACGTTGATATGCAACCTTGATCGCATGTACTAGGATATGCTGTAGATTGCAAGCAGGGAGGTGAGTAGGAGCAGTGCCGTGTATGGCGAGTGCATGTGAAGGGGTACCATGGAAGTCGAGTATGTGCATGGACTTTCTGAATACCTCCCTACTCAGCACAGTGCCCTTGATATGAACCCAAGTTGCTCCTGATCTACGGGCCCGGTGGGCTTCGATCCCACGACCTAGGGCTGTCTGCTGGATGACAACCGCAAGCCCTCGCCATATCCTGACTAGGCCACGGGCCCACCCATGCATAACCAGCATAACTTTCAATTTATAGTTTAGCGTAGTGCTCCTGTTGGTGCTGGTTGGTGTACAGAAGGTTTTAATCTCCATGCAAGCAAGTATGCCCTGTTGAAGTTTGAACTGCCTAGGGGGATGAGGGATGTTGAGGATGAGGAGTATACGCTGATGGACCATCTAAGGGAGAAGTTCATAGAGACCGCTAGAATCTTCGGCTTCTCCATGGTAGAGCCATCGCCAATAGAACTGCTGTCCACGCTGGAGGCCAAGAGCGGGCCCATGATAAGCAACGAGATATACGCATTCAAGGACAAGGCTGGGAGGGATATAGCCTTGAGGTTCGATCTCACCGTAGGCATGACCAGGTACGTGGCAGGTAGAAGGGACCTGAAGATGCCCATCAAGCTTGCAGCGTTCGGGCCTGTGTGGCGTTACGATGAGCCCCAGATGGGTAGGTACAGATGGTTCCACCAGTGGGATATAGAGATATACGATAACTTCAGCATAGAGTCTGATGCTGAGGTTATAGAGTTCACGAAGCGCTACCTGGACTCCCTTGCAGTACCAGTGAGGATAGAGGTATCCGACAGGAGGATGCTTGAGGGGATAATAAGGAAGAGGCTTGGAGTAGAGGATGAGCGTACAGTGCTCGAGATGCTTAGGGCAGTAGATAAGCTCCCCAAGAAGGGCAGGGATGCTATACTGCAGGAGTATTCAGGGAAGGGTATAGATGCTGAGAGGCTAGGTCTGCTGCTGGAGATAACAGCGCTCAGGGGCAGCATAGATGATGTGCTGGGCAGTGACCACCTCAGGCGTGTAGAGGTTGATGGGTCTAGGCTTGGTGCACTCGTGGACTCCCTCAACTCTAGGGGTATAGGTGATGTTGTAGTGAACATGAGCATAGTTAGAGGACTGGACTACTACTCGAGCATAGTGTTCGAGGTATTCGCTGAGGGGAGCAACCTTGCACTGGTAGGTGGGGGGAGGTACGATCTACTGCCAGAGGTCTTCGGGAGGAAGGATATGGGTGCCACTGGGGCTGCTGGGGGTGTTGAGAGGCTGATGCTGCTCCTCAAGGATATGCGCCAAGGCATACATGAATCGTATAGGAAGCATATGACGAGCATCTTCGTTGCCTATGCAGATGATGCCCTGAAGGGCAGGGCCATCATGCTAGCCTCCAACCTCAGAAGGAGGGGCGTGAGGAGTGAGTGCATAGCAGCAAGCCTGAAGAGGCAGCTCGACTATGCATCGAGCAGGGGTTACAGGTTCACTGTCATACTGACGGAGAGGGTGATGAGGGATAAGATGGTCACTGTAAGGGATATGGTGGATGGGAGCGAGAGGGTCACTCAGTTGGACTCGCTGCTCATAGACCCCCTGCCGTTGTGAGTGAGTTAGTGAGTTAGTGATGTATGGATTACATGCATGGCAATGTATGAGTAATAGGCACGGGAACCGCATGTCATGCCTTGAATGCCCTACTCAACATCACCATCTCCGGACCAGTGGTCAGCGATCCCACTACCACTGCCTTGGAGTTGGCCACTATCCCAGAGGATACGAATGGTACCCCTCCATTCACCGTTGCAGGCTCTACATCAACCTCCAGTATGCTGCTTATCCTCTCTATCTCCTCATCCGTCGCATTGGGATGCACCACTGCTCCATTGTTGGTGCATGAGAGCACTGCACCTACCTGATGGTAAGATGCTATGCTCATCTGCACAGCCTTCACACCTAACGCATCCTGTATGGTGTCCATGCATCCATCGAGCAGTGTAGATACTATGGCTGCCCTATCGTTGGCTGCCACGAGGTTGCCAACAGCGGTGAGCCTCGAGTTGAGCCTTGCAACGTTCAGACCAGTGGACCTCTGAAGTGAACTCAGTTCATCATCCTCGATTATACCTGCAACTACTATGCCGTGGTTGTTCGCAACCATCAGTGGTCCAAGCAGTCTAGTGTGCGCTATGGATACCCTGACGCTCCTTGCCGATAGGAACTCCTCCAGCCTTGAGGCCTTGCTGTGTGCAAACCCCTTGGGTATGAATACGTACTCATCATTGCTCCGTATGAATATTCCTATATTGGCGCTCCTATACACCCTGTACTTGTATATCGACACGTGATCAGATTCAACGGATACAAATATGAACTTATGGTGGGTATTAGGTGTGTGGCATGGGCTATATGCCTGCATGATACGATATCGTTTATATAACATCACAACATAAGAGCCATGAGGTAAAGGTATATGCCTATAGATCCAGACTTTCCAAAGGGGCTACAGGTGATAGGGAAGCACTACAACAGGGATGGGGAGCACTTCCACTTCGTCTGGGGTCCTGGAAGGCTCAAGGATGCTGCGGAGAATGAGGAGGCAAAGCATGACTTCGCTGCCAGAGGGGAGGAGATAGTACCTCTAGGTGTCCATGGCACGATGGTTGCTGTCGACTGGGATGCATGTTATGCTGATGGTGCTTGTATAGAGGCGTGTCCAGTGCAGGTTTACGAGTGGTACAGAACAGCGAACGATGTGCCAGCAGTAGAGGCATGGAAGCATCCTGGGGGCAATGGGGAGACCACCAAGGATCACAGGAGGGACCATACAGACAAGGCAGATCCGATAAGGGAGCATGACTGCATATGGTGCATGGCATGCGTATCCGTCTGCCCACCCCAGGCAATCAAGGTGGATCAGTCGAACCTAGAGTACCATGAGAAGGCCGCAGGCACCTATAACCCAGAGCTTGCAAAGAGCGCACAGCCTCCACCACATGGCCACCACTGAGCAGTTCTCAATCAAATTTTTTCATTATCTATGCCTATAGTCCTTATCATCCTCTTCACATCCAGCACTATAACCTGCTTGGGTATGTTTATACTGAACATCCTCTCGTCTGGCTGGTTGAACCTCAACACGTGGACTAGCATACTCCCATTGGAGGGTGCAGATGACCCTTCCCTTGCACTGGTCCTTGACCCTCTCCTCCTGGAAGGTAACCTCCTCTTCTCGATAACAACCTCTGGCTCGAAGAGCACATCGAAGGTGTATATGTAGGAGTTACCCCAGAGGGAGAATGAGTACTCAACCCTGTAGTACGGTATGGATAGCCTTGGGGTACCCAGGCTGCTGGATGAGTGGAGTATATCTCCAGCGTCGTAGAACCTGTTGTGGAACTCATCTATGAAGGGTATCTTTGCATAGACGCTCCTCTTAAGGGCCTTCCTCTCCATTATGCCTGCATATGCTCCAAACTCCTGATCTGGTAGTATCGCTGGGCCGTACCTGTGATCATCGCATAACATGATCCTCCTGTTGACTACGAGCCTGTTACCATCACTGCCACCACCACCACGACTGCTATTCAACAGCCTAACTATATTCTCTATGAACTGCTGCTCATTGCACTCATAGATCAAGCCTGAGCACCTCGCCTATCCTGCTTATAGTATCATCGCTCGCATAGATGCTTATCACTGGGTCTCTAGGGTATGCATCGCCTATCTCCTCGGATACGCTTATGCACTCACTCCCCTTGGTGAAGAGCATCTTCCTCCAGAACCTTCCATCACTTACTGTGACCGCTTCATCCTCCAAGGCAAACCCCAGCTCGAGGAGGCATGATGTTACCCTCTCCACTGGTATCAGTACTGCTATGGACCTTGCCCGTAACTCCATCATACAGTATTACCCGTATACAAAATATAAATTTGCCCTTCGTAGTACGGAATACAGACAGTGTGAGTATGCTACAGTTAATAATGGGTTGGTCGATAGACCGTATAGTACTGGTGATGGCGATGATGGGGAGGGGTGAGCAGATGGATGTGTAATGTAGCGGTCATGTATGGTATGGAACTTGCAAGGTATGGGTTTGCTGATGCACACCCATTCGGGAGTGATAGGCTCGATGCATTCTGGTCTAGGTTCACTGCAACCCTGTTGAATCACAGCATAGATGGCAGTAACGATGGTAACCATGAGCGTAGAGGTGAGGGTAGCAACTCATCCACCATTACTATAGAGAGGCCTGTGATGGTAGATGAGAATCTACTCCTCGAGTTCCATACTAGAGAGTACGTTGAGTTCGTGAAGAGGGCCTCGCAGTTTGGCATGGGCTACCTGGACTACGGGGATACCCCCGCATACAAGGGTGTATTCGAGGCAGCGTGCTACGTTGTCGGCACTACGGTAAGGGCGCTCGATATGGTACTCAGCGGGAGGGTTGACCATGCATTCAACCCAATAGGAGGGTTGCACCATGCCAGGAGGGGCTCTGCTGGGGGGTTCTGCGTATTCAATGACATAGGGGTAGCGATCATGCTGGCAAGGAAGGTCTATGGGCTCAGGAGGATAGCGTACGTCGATATAGATGCGCACCATGGTGATGGTGTGTACTATGAGTTCGAGGACGATCCCTTGCTCTTCATAGCGGATATACATGAGGATGGCAGGTACCTCTACCCTGGTACAGGGTTCGAGTATGAGGATGGTAGGGGTACTGCGAAGGGTACGAAGATGAACATACCGCTCAAGCCGTACTCTACCAGCAAGGAGTTCATAGATGCCTTCAGTAGGGTCGAGAGGTTCGTGGAAGAGGCGAGGCCAGAGCTCATAATAATGCAGTGTGGTGCAGATGGTATAGCAGGAGATCCATTGACACACCTACGCTATGGTAGGGAGGTGCACTACCATGCCACTAGGGCACTGCATAGGATAGCACATGAGCACTGCCATGGGAGGATAATAGCACTTGGAGGAGGAGGCTACAACAGGAGCAACCTTGCCCATGCCTGGGTAGAGGTAGTCAGGGCGCTACTTGCTGGGTGATGTATGTCTTTACTCCTATAATATATATACCATCTGCATAACAATCCTATAGGCGCCGGTCTGCCGGGATTCGTTAATTCACGATGCCTGAGGGCAGAGTGGACTAATGCGCCGGCCTTGAGAGCCGGTGAGCCGCAAGGCTCGCAGGGGTTCGAATCCCCTTCCCGGCGCCATCATCTTTTGGTATATGTATATCATAACAGCAGAAGTAAGGTAAAGAAACGGGGTTATGCTACAATCACGGTATCGACAGATGCAGTAACAAATACCAAGAGTATTGGATGCAATAGAAGCAGTGTATATGCTACTTACTTACTTACACTATCTATAGCTACAGTAAGGTATCACGCAGAATCCTAAGACAGTGATAGTATTTGTAGGGACATGACATTGCTTGTACATGTAGGGAAGGGCAAGACCTATAAACACTCAATTCTGCTAGATACTCTAGATATGATACGACTAGTTTGAAGCGGTGTATGCAGGAAGAGATACATAGAGCATATCTGTAAATGGGGGTAAAGCTCTAACATGGGTTGACAGTAATCATATCCATAACCTTATTGATGTATTGATAATACAAAGATCATCCATGGGAATCATGGTGAATAATGGCAGTTGCTGATCGAGTATACTATCACTTATACTGAATAGCATCAGATAATAAAGCAGAGCAGGATCGGAAGCGAATGTCATAAAGCAACTACAAACCATACTATATATCTGCACTATATGAAAGATGGATAAGGAAGAAGAAGCATCATCTGCATTCGATTACGTGGCAAGATACCGCAGTAATTGATGTACCGACCATCAATACATATACGCAATATGGTTATGCATATGCAAAGAAATATGTAGATAAGAATAGAATGGTATCAGACAAGCCATAGACCACCTATAGATATCCCATGCGTGCCAGATGATAAAAAGACCGTATGGTAAACTATTTATAGCAACTAGTAGCCTTTATCAGCATTGATAGATAAAGATGTACAAGTGTCCACTATGTAAGGGAAATGGTCTATACTTATGCAGGGATTGCAATGGGAGTGGCTGGTACTCCATTAATAGACAGTGTGAAGTATGTACTGGTACTGGTGAGGTAGCATGTCCACTCTGCAGGGGTAAGGGCAGAATAGGCGGTGGAGGTTGTTGAACCCATCGGTGTTTTACAGTTATAGCAAGAGATGCCATCTGCTTCCAGCATGCTGTTGTTAGTCGTTATCGGTAAGTGATGTGTTATACCCCTATAGTACATTGCCTCATTCTACACTAGCCCCCACTGATAACCAACCCAATGTTCTCCAGCAGTCACTGTCTGCGTTCTACCACCTTGGGAGTGTACACATTCAGCACAACTCTTATATCGCTACATCCTCTCCCTTGTATCAATGGCTAAGGGTAAGGAAGATGGTGACTTTCTCACCAGCAAGGGGTCCAACCATCTCCAGCGGAGATACATGCACTGGGGCAGGATAGTAGAGGATGTCCTTGACCTTCCTGCGCACAGGGATGTTGTGATCAGCAAGTGCTGGATAGTGCATCCAACTGCTGTAGGTTTCAGACGCTCCATAGGTGAACCCAAGGGGCAGATCGCAGATTATAGGTTTGCACTACACGATGGCAGGGGCATACACGTTAGGGAGTACGGTGACCACTACAGAGTACACTGGGATATGGTAGATCCATCTGTGAGCATCGTAACACACCTCAAGCGTGATGCTCCACACATATACATGCTTCTCCTAGGCGTACTCGGCGTATCTGCGGGTGCACTGCTAGGAGGCATCCTCTCTAGACTCATGAGAAGGGTCTAGCGTGATGCCATGGCGATCCTCTCCTGTTCATTCTTCTTCTTTATAGCGAAGCTGTTTGGGTCGTTGTTTGCAGCAAGTATGATCTCATCTGCCAGTGCCTCCTCTATGGTCCTTGGATTAGAGTACGTAGCCTCCCTTGCACCTTCCGCTATGAACCTCAACGCAAGATCGACCCTCCTCAATGGGGAGACATCTACAGATACATGGTATACGACACCTCCATATATTATCCTCGTGGTATCCTCGTTCGGTGATGTGTTCTCCACCGCCTTCACCAGCACGGCTATGGGGTTCTGGTTGGTCCTCAGGTGTACTATATCCAGCGTGGTCTTCACGATGTTTATCGCCCTGGCCTTCTTGCCAGCCATCCTGCCTGTGTTCTTCGCATACCTCTTACCGAAGTGCATTATGCTGTTCACCAGACGCTCGACTATGTTAACATCGGCCTTGCCGAACCTCTTGTGCTCATGCCTACCAAAGCTTACAGGTACGAGCATGGGCTTCAACGATATCGTCCTCTGCAACCCTGGATCTGTGACCTTGACCTCTCCAAAATCCCATTTATTGAATAGCAAGAGGTTATTATCCTTCTCCATCTATAACACCTCTAACCTACTCTCTTATTTATCTTCCCCTCCCTTCCCCCTACCTGGTAAGAGATCAACAAACCAGCTATTGATCAACAACACACTCCATCGTAACGTAATCATCTCCTTGGCTTCTCCTTCCTCCCCCTAACAAGCTCCCTGAGCGATACTCCATTGACCTTCGATACCTTCCATCTGACCCCTGGGATATCACCCATGGCCCTACCCATGGAGCCCCCTATACCCTCTATGACCACCTCATCATGCTCATCTATGTAGTTCAGTGCACCATCCCTAGGGCAGAATGCGGTAACAACCTTACCGTTCTTTATCAACTGTACCCTAACACACTTCCTCACTGCAGAGTTAGGCTGCTTCGACTCGACCCCAACCTTCTCTAGCACTATGCCCCTTGCCTGGGGAGCGCCCTCGAGGGGGTCTGCCTTCTTGTCCAGCATGAGTACCCTACGCTTGAACCTCCTCTCTGACCATCTGAACCTCAGCCTCTTGAGCTTCAGTGTTCTGGCAGCGAACATGCCCACTGGTGAGTCTGCCATCAGATGTTCACCTCATGACCCCTTATTATAACGTTCGTGACATCGAAGTAACGCCTTGTGAGGAGCCTGGCCTTCTCAACGTTCCTCCCCTCTCTACCCACCACCATACCCTTCTTCCTTGGATCTACTATGACGGTCACCACCTTGCCATTGGATGTGTGGTTACCTATCTTCACATCAAGCACAGCATCCCTCCCGAATATGTTCCTAACAAACTCTGCAAGGTCATCTGCATACTCTACCAGCTCTATCCTCTTGCCTATCATGCCCTGTAGTGTTCTTATCGTTGAACCGTTCCTGCCTATAGCCAGACCCATATCGCCCTTGCCTATTACGAATATCACCCTGTCCATCTTCTCATCTATAACACAGTCCCTAGCAGTGACCGTGGTTACGCTCTGAAAGAGAGACATCAACCTCAACTCATCCGATGTTAGCCTTATACCTGTCATACCGCTTTATAGCATCCCTCTGCTACATCGCCACATTTAAAGATAACACTTCATGGTTATGTGAGATAGCAGCCTCCGTTATGGGATTGTATAGTAGGAGGAGGAGAGGGGTATGGTCTATCCCATGTATTTTATGCGTGAACCATGCAGAACCGACTTACCTGCCATGCATAAGATCACCTAAACCATACTGAACAGCCTTCTCTCCTGAATAGTAACCCATATATCACATCTAATAATGCGCCGATGGTCTATCTATGCACACATGATCTGTATCATCGTGCATAACAACTGGCAAGTATCTTCTGAAGGCGCATATCTACCATCAGCACTTCAGCAATAACTTATTTGTGTAGGTAGGTAATACCACTTCATATAGTACACGTACAGGGTTGCTAGGTATGGTTCTTGCTGAAAGTGGTATAACACTGCTATTCATTAGCAAGTCAATCATGATACCCAGGCATGTGTCTTATCAACCACCATCACCACAACGCAATGGACATGTTATGATGGATGGTAATTAACGATCTGGGCATCACTTACAATAGACCCATGACCATCGAGCAACCTCATAGTGTAAAGCATCTACTGGTCATTGATGAGCGTGCAAAATAAACTTATAAAGGCCCTAGAGATAGCATAGAAGAGGTATGCCAGCGAAGAAGGGAGGTAAGGTAAGGGACAAGTGGAGGGATAAGAGGTGGGTAGTTGTACATGCTCCAAGTGTATTTGCCAATCAGCCGATAGCATACATACCCATAACCGATGAGGAGCATGCAGTAGGCAGGATAATAGAGTGTACTCTCTTCGACCTCTGGCACACAGATCCACAGCAGCATGCAATAAAGCTCTACTTCCAGATAGAGAGGGTAGAGGGGGAGGATGCGTACACCTACCTCAAGGGCCATGAGTACACGAAGGAGTTCATAAAGAGCCTGGTCAGGAGGGGCTCATCCATGATCAACTTCATCAAGGATTACACTACCGCAGATGGCTACACCTTCAGGATATACACTGTTGCATTCACACAGAAGAAGGTCAACACGTCGAAGAAGCATGATATAAGGAAGGTTATGGATGAGGTTCTGAGTAGGGAGGTGCCAAGGCTGAACATAGACCAGTTGGTGCAGGCTGTGGTTGGGCCTAAGTTGAATGCGGATATACACAGCAAGGTCAAGGATATAATCAACGTTAGATTCGTGGCGGTATGGAAGACCAAGCTGCTTGGCAAGGGCAAGCCTATCATCCAGGTAGAGGAGGGGCAGCAGGCATGATGGTGATTGGTGCGGTGGAGAAAAGGATTAAATATTAAAATTCCATACTATCAGATTGTAGGATGCATATTCCAACCAACGATCTATTAATTAAACATCTATCCAAGGCAAGAAGGGTGAAATATCTCGATATAAAGGTATGCCATACCAGGTGCAACAGCCTAGTCTTCAAGGGTGATGCCATCGCTTCAATGGAGGATGATGATATAGTTATAACGGCTAGGGCCGTTGCGAACGGCTACGGTATAGCCAGTACCGGCAATCTCCCTTATCGAGGTGAATCGGTACACTCATCCCCATCACCAGCCCAGCACTCTCACATCCATCCCTTGGACCATCGCATAGAGAGCATAGTGGAGCAGGCGATAGAGCATGCGCTAGCATCACCGATACCCCCCTCGTACGGAAGGGGCGGTCTGAACCTGGCGGAGGTTGAGGTGGAGAGAGGGTCTATCGCCCCTGCAGGTAATGTGGGTCACGAGGAGGGCTCATACGAACTCATAGAGTACGTAACATCAATGCTCAGGAGTAGGCTGCCAGAGGATGTGAGGGTAGAGGTGAGCCTAACATGTGAGGAGAGTGATGACGGGCTGGTGAGCAGTGAGGGTGCAGATGTGAGGGAGTGCAGGGTAACGACAACCATAGATATAAGGCTGATGTTAAGGCAGCATGGTGATATCATCCAGGTCAGCAAGAGTATGGGTGGTAGAGGAGGTATGGAGGTGCTCAAACGCAAGAGTATGGACGATGCGCTGGATGAGATGGTGGATACCGTGAAGCATCTTATGCATGCGAAGCAGTTCTCCATACTAGAGTCCGGGAGGAGGTATACGGTGATACTCGATAACGAGGCTGGTGGTGCACTTGCAAGGCTGATAGGGAAGATGCTGGAGGCTGATGAGTTCAACCCAAAGATCTTCTCATCACTGCACGTGCAGGAAGGGCTTGAGGTGGTGGATGACCCAACCCTGCCCAATGGCTACGGCTCGTTCACATGGGATGATGAGGGGGTGAGGGGGAGGAGGAAGGTGCTGTTGAGCAGTGGTACCACGAGTCTGCTGCATACAAGGCTAACAGCCTCTACCCCTGCAGATGAGCACTCCATCCCAGGCAATGCCAGGAGGGGAGTCGATGGCATACCGAAGCCAGCGATGAGCAATGTGTACATAAAGCCCATGGACTGGCATGTGGATGAGATGGTGGATGATGCTAGGGAGTGCATACTCATGAGGGGTGTGAGCAGGGCAACTGCAGACACCACAAGGGGCATGGTTGAGGTTAAACCCGCAATAGCGTACCATGTAAAGGATAAGGAGATAGTGCATGCGATAAGGGGCATAAGTATACAGGATAGCATCAGGAACATACTGAATGGTATGGATGCTGTGAGCAGGGTAGCCATACTGAGACCGTACAGGGATGAGCGTTACGGGTTCAGGATGGGCGAGGGCTCCCCCTACATAAGGCTGGGTTCTGCCAGATGCGTATACGCACTTATGTGATGGCATATCCGCCTAGGGGGTATGATGGGTTAGGTTAGGGTGATGGGGATGTGAGGATCGGTGCCATGTTCACCTCAGCCGATGTGGAGCTTGTAGTGCATGCTACCGAGAGCCTAGAGAGGGTGATGGATGCGCTCGATGGTACTCTAGGTATAGGGGGCAGCATGTTAAGGAGGGAGGTGCTAACTGGACACCATGGTAATGAGATAGTGCTGCTCAAGGGGAGCATCACTGGTGATGATGCAAAGCATCTTGCGGATAGGGTCATAGGGGCGCTGAGCAGTGAGGATATCTCAGAGATATGCAGGGATATATACCTCTACACAGATGATAGAAGGTCATTGCTCTACATAAGGATAAGCAAGCAGGAGATGGTCAATGGCAGGATAAGACTATCGCAGTCAGATGCTGTAAGGATAAGGCTCAGGCTTGCAAGGCATGGGGCATCTATAGAAGCAGTGAGGAGCGCACTGGCTGGTGCAGATGGATGAGGCAGAAGAGGAGGTATATACTAGCGTATGTGGATGCAGACTTGTATGGCGATGGCTACAGGAGACTGATCAAGGCCATAAGGGATGCTTACGGGGAGAGGTTCGGTAAGGAGGAGCTCGACTCCGCAAGGGTCTCGCTTGTGTATGGTAGGGGTGGCAGGAGGAGGAAGGGTATGGAGAGGGGTAGGTATAGTGTGCGGACCAAGGCTGGGGCCGATGTTAGGGCTGGCATGGAGGAGGATGAGGAGGAGAGTGAGAGGGGTCACGATGGTGCATATGGAGGGAGTGGTGAGCATGCAGGGGGTATGCTACCAGTGATAATCAGGTGCAGTCTTGAGCACTACAGCCACGTCATGCATGTACTCTCTCTGCTGGGGATACGCACCGTGACCACATCTGGAACGCTGAAGGCGTTGCATAGGAGGAGAGGCAAGGCAAGGATTATTAGTGGTAGGGGGAGTAGTGTAGATGGGGATGAGGTGAGAGCCGCTCCAGGCTGAGCATCAGCAGCAATGAAGACCTCGCGACAATCCGACCCAAAAGATAACGAGTACTGTACTGCACAGGATAACCCTGCCAGCTGTCATATGTGGATAGTGATTTTGCCTTGTGCAGAAAGAGTTTTTAAGCAGTAAGGACTCTGCAGATGCATGCGCAGTGATGGTTATGATTACGATATAATAGTGGCTGGTGCTGGTATAGCAGGTACCATAGCAGCGATAAGTGCTGCGAGGCACAACAATAGCCTTAGGATACTCCTGATAGATAAGAACACGGAGCATGAGGCAGGCAAGAAGACACTTAACGGTTGGATCTGTGGAGATGCCGTGGGCAAGAACAACGTTGACTACCTGGCAAGGCATACAGGGTTGAGATGGGATAGGCCTGAGATAGAGCATGATGTGAAGGGTGTAGTAGCGTACTCCCCAGACCATGAGACGCCGATATACTTTGAGGGTGATGGCTACATACTCAACCGAAGGCTACTACCATTGAGGCAGATAGAGTATGCCAGGAGGATGGGTGTAGAGTTCAGGTGGGGCGTGATGCTGAGGCAGGTCATAGCAGAGGATGGCTATGTGAGGGGTGTTCAGGGTGTGGATCTGAGCAGCAACCAGCCATTCAAGGCTAGAGCCAAGGTCGTGATAGACTGCACTGGGATAGCATCTATGCTCAGATCTACCCTACCAATACGCACTTACATACAGAGGAGCATAGACAAGGATGATATAGAGGCGACTGGGAGGTACATACTCACATTCGATCCTGCAAGGGAGGATAGAACGTACTTCGATCCAGACTATGCTATAATCCATCTGGATCAGATGATCGCCCCGGGGGGCTATGCCTGGGTATTCCCCAAGTCGGATAGGAAGGTGAACATAGGGCTAGGTGTACAGCAGAGGAGCCTAGAGTTGAGGAACATGGTGCTCAAGAGGAGCGATACCCTCAAGTCCCTGATAGATGGTTACGTAGCAGCCAACCCAGTGATAGGCAACCCAAGGCTTGCGGATGGTAAGGATGATGATGGTAATGCGTGGGGCACATGGCAGGTATCGGTGAGGAGGCAGAACGACTGCCTGGTGGCTAACGGGTACATGCTTGCTGGTGACTCTGCATGGATGCCCAAGCCACTCGATGCTGGGGGCATAGGACCTGCAATAATAGCAGGGGTCATAGCGGGTAGGGATGCCGCATATGCGGTTGAGGCTGGTGATGTGAGCGAGCATGGGCTGTGGAGGTACAATACTGACTTTGTGGATGAGTATGGTTACAAGACCGCAGGGCTGGAGGTGTTCAGGAGGTTCCTCCAGACGCTATCGAATGAGCAGATAAACTATGGTATGAAGCACTTCATCTCAAAGTTGGATGTGGAGAAGATAAGTAGGGGTGAGCATCCAGACTTTGGGTATGTGGATAAGGTGAGCATGCTCATAAGGGGAGCGCTGAACAGGAGGACGGCTGAGGGGTTGAGGTACACCGCAAAGGTCAACAGCATACTCGTGGAGCACTACAGGAACTATCCAGAGGGTCCAGAGGGGTTCGGTGAGTGGCATAAGAGGCTCATGCATATACTGAACGATGCGTTCGAGAGGTTCAAGGTCGTGCCTGAGATCTACGCAGTGCATTAGCGGCATCGTGTGCAAGCCCCAAGGGTTCTGGCAGCATCGAGCGTGATCTTGATCTTGATCTTGATCTTGATGGTGATGGTGATGGTGATCCCCTTCCTGCACTGATGAGCGATCTCACCACACGCTCAGCGCTATCCAGGCTTATCTTGTGCCCTATGCTGACGTACACCCTCCTCCTACTACCATAACACTCCACCACCCTACCTACCTCTCTATCGCCTATGGTGACCTTGCCTCCGCTTACCCTGCCACAGAGTAGCGACTTGCTCACACCTATGGTTGGTCTGTCCACAAGGAGCCCTATGTAGCATGCCAAGCCGAAGAACCTCGGATGGAGCATGCCATTGCCATCTACGATCACCATGTAGGGGTAATGGCATCTACCTCCAGCGTGTGTGCTCCTATCCAACCTACCAAGGGCACTCAGCATGGGTGCAGCCTCCCTCAGGAAGAGCAGCCCTGGTATGTACGGTATATGCACCCTGCATATGCCGTTGGATACATGTACAATCCTACCATCCAGAGTATCCATCATCACTGCTGCTGCAAATGCAACGTCTGCACTGTATGCAACGTCTACACCCACCACATACCTAACGCTATTGACATCCATGGCATCATGACTCACAATCCTGGATGCCATGGCCGACTGGTACGCCTTGACACGCTCGATATGCTCTGCTCTGATCTCATCATAGTATTTATGGGCTAGCCATCCATCATCATGTTGATTCAGACCCACCCCCACCATACCTAGCCTCTATCCTCTTCATGGCCTCCAGCATGGCACTCCTCCTCATCTCCTCGGTGAGCATAGCCCTAACATCCTCTATGAGCATCCTTGCAACATCTACCTTCCTCCTCACACCCTGAACCACGTTATCGTAAGCTGAGAAGGGGAGGAGCATGGAGTAGAGCGACTCCATGACCTCGAAGAGCCTCAGGGCATCGCTGCTCTTGCCTTCCCTCACCCTATCGTACACCTGCCTCTTCAACTCCCCTATGCAGTCGAGTAGGCCGAGTAGGTATGCCCTGATGCTCACCCTCAGCTCATCGGCAAGAGGTATGCTCTGCTCCCTGACTATGCTGTAAAGAACCCTAGCCTCAACGAGTTCCGTCTCAGCAGGCACTATGTGCATCTGCAGGTCATCCCCTGCAACCTGCCTCAACTCACCTATGATCCTAGATGCATCAGATATCTTCTCCCATGCGGTGTCAAGTTCATTGATATGCACGCATACTATGGCCTTGCTGCAGAGCATGAGCGCATCCCTCGTGCCCTTGATCAGCCTCTCTCTCCTCTCCTCGACCGCCTTGAGCGACTCCATCATCACATCCAGAGACCCCTTCACACCATCCAGACAGTTCATCATACTACACTACCCTTCAAATATGCTATAAATACACCTTTCATTTAGGTTTAGAGGAGTAGGGAGATGGATGCTATTATAATAACGACCCATGATATGATGAGGATAGAGGAGAGGGCCCATGCGATGGGTGTGACGAGGCTGCTCATGATGGAGAATGCTGGTGCGGGTATAGCGCATCACATAGCAAGTAAGTTCTCAGATCTTAGGGGCAGGAGGGTGGTTGCTATTGCAGGGCTTGGTAACAATGGTGGCGATGCGATGGTCTCCGCAAGGCATCTGACCTACTACAGGGCAGATGTTACCGTCGTGTTACTCGGTAGGGGTGCAGATATAAGGACGGTCGAGGCGAGGACCAACTGGGGGATACTGGAGAGGATGGGCGGTAGCATAAGGCTTGTAGAGTTGGGTGAAGGTATGGCTATGGATAGTATCAGGGGCATGATCACCAACGCTGATGTAATAGTGGATGGTATATTCGGTACTGGGATAAAGGGTAGCATAAGGGAACCACATGCAAGCATGATAGATGCCATAAATGCGAGCAGGGCGTACAAGGTTGCGGTTGATGTACCATCTGGCCTAGACCCAGACACAGGGATGTATGAGAGGTGCGTGAGAGCAGATGCAACCGTAACATTCCACAGAGCGAAGAGGGGCTTGATGGTGAGTAGAGATGTATGCGGGACGATAGTGGTATGGCCAATAGGCATACCACCAGAGGCAGAGGTCTAGGTTTGATGATCCTATGTGGTTGGTGGTGTGCATGATACTCAGGCAGATCAAGGTAGGGAGGATGGCAAACTTCACGTACATAGTTGGGGATGAGGATAGCAGGCTTGCAGCCGTCATAGATCCATCATGGGAACTCGAGAGGGTCTTGGATGAACTGAAGCGTAGCAACCTCAGATTAACGTATATAATAAATACGCATACACACTTCGATCACGTGCTCGGGAATGAGCAGCTCAAGGCTCTAACCGGTGCAAGGGTGGTCATGCATAAGAACTCTCAACTAGAGAAGGATGTCGCTGTAGATGACAACGATCTGATAACCCTAGGTAGCCTCAGCATGAGGGTTCTTTACACCCCAGGGCACTCAAAGGATAGCATATGTTTACTCGTTGAAAACAGGCTGTTTACAGGGGATACGCTCTTCGTGGGCTCATGCGGCAGGGTAGATCTCCCTGGGGGGGATGCAGGTGAACTCTACGAGAGCCTGAGGAGGATAGCTAGCCTGGATGAGTGTCTGGAGGTGTACCCAGGGCATGACTATGGGCACGAGCCATACTCAACCATAGGCAAGGAGAAGAGGAGCAATCCAGTTATGCTGGTGGGTAGCAAGGAGGAGTTCATCGCACTGGTTGGTGGTTAGCATGCATAATGGTGATGGTAGCAGCAGTGTAAGGGTAGCAGTGAACAGGGGTAAGGGGCTAGAGTTCCTCGACTCCATAGTAGGGAAGGAGTTCAGGTTCACATTGATCGTATCGTACACAGAGACTGCAGAGATAGATGGCATAACCGTTGCTGGAGCCAGCAAGGACCTGGTCGGGTTCACACCCCCAGCGGATGCAGAGTTCCTGTACCATGGGAGGTGCAAGTGCATAGATGCAGTGCCAGCGACACCAGATGGCAAGCCCACACCAGCACTCATAACCAGAGCGATGCTCAGACTCGCCAACATACCACTGACCATAGTAGACTCTGGGAGCCTCATCAAGCCTATGGTACCGCACTACACGTTGGCTGCCAGTCATGGAAGGAACATCGTACATGGGCATGCTATGAGCGTAGATGAGGTCGATCACATATACAGGCATAGCATGGAGCTGGGGAGGGTTCTGGCTAAGAGCACCGACTGCCTGATCATAGGTGAGAGTATACCTGCTGGTACAACGACAGCGCTTGCAGTCATGCTTGCCATGGGTATAGATGCTAGATTCAGGGTGAGCAGCAGCATGCCCAACAACCCCCATGATCTGAAGTTGAGGGTAGTAGAGGAGGGTATGAGGAGTGCTGGGGTAGAGTTCGGTTCCCTGAAGGATAGACCGCTGGATGCCATGGCCATGCTCGGTGATCCGATGATGCCCTGTGCTGCTGGGCTAGCTATAGGGGCCATGGATCATGCAAGAGTTATACTTGCTGGGGGTACGCAGATGGCAGCCGTGCTTGCAATCATCAAGGCTCTCCACGCTAGGCTTGATGACATAGCGGTAACCACAACGGCATACGTTGTGAACGATGCTACAGCAGATATAAGGTACCTGATAGGCTCCATCTCGAGTGATGTGCCATTACTCTACGTAGACCCAATGCTCAAGTACTCAAGCAGAAGAGGGCTAAGGGCATACGCTGAGGGCTTCGTGAAGGAGGGTGTTGGTGCTGGAGGCTCGTGCATAGCAGCACTCGCAAAGAGTGGGTTCAGGTTGAGTGCAATGGACCTACTCAGAGCGGTGGAGGATGAGTATGAGCATGCCATAGAGATTCCTATGGAGAGGATGCGCAAGTAAGCATCTCCCAAAGAGATTAATAGTTTATTAAATAAACCCTTAATATTCTGCTCTGCCCACTAACTGTTGCCACTCGCTTCTGAATTACTAGATACAGGGACTGCATTAAGCTTCCCTACAGATGTATACTTAAAATTCAGGAGTCTCTACGTACGGGTTTATTCCATTTTTAACTTTGAACTGCCATACTCGCAATGATACTAGAAGGGATTCCCGTAGCCGTAACTCAGGATCAGATAACAATCGCTCCGAGTGTTCTTCTAATCTATGATCACTCCCACCATTCATAAAATAGTTGAAATATGGTATCTGAGAGCTGCTACAGTAAGGGCATCTATCAACAAACTCATCATCTGCCCTCAGTACTATAAAATCAAAGCATAGGGCATCTCTGGATCTTCAGCGAGAGTCCTGTGCTAGGATCATCTGACTCCATTAAAGTTTGTAACCATATATCACTCCCTCTACAATAAAATATGAACTTGTGCCTCGCCTATGCTGCTACTATACGCTATCATCCATATGTATGATGTCTAGCCGAGTAGCTATATGCGAAGTGATCACAACACCAATGCATGAGCACATCCTGAACGGTACGAACCGACCTGCGTTGAACAGACAGATGTACAATTGTAGGGGCACTGCATAGAAATTTATGCGTTGCTTAAGGGGTAACCCCTAGTAAGCTGTGGTGTGCATATGCTCGTAACTGCCATGTACAGCATCGTGATCTACAAACTAAGAGTCGTTTGAACTCCTGAATCTTATAATGTCATTGCACATGTTCTGTCTCAAGTAGCAGAAGAAGTAATCCTGCACTGCTGAATAGGTAACCAGAATAGGTAACCAGAATAGGTAACCAGGATGACCGCTGTTCCGCATAATTATCCGTTACGGCATAAGATGGGAATAGATGGTGTTCTTCATCCAACCATCTACCTCCATTTGTATAAATTATGTGATACTCATAAGCCTCAAGAATGTCAATTTGCTGCTATAGGTTGGTAGTTTAGTTAGTAGAACAACTACACATTCTACTCATGTAGAATCAAGCAAGATTGCGTATATGGATGACTTTGTGCTGCAGTCTATAGCTACAGTTACAACACTCCACCAGCCTTCCTGTACTCCTCAGCAACTATGTTGTACACAGTCTCAAAGTAAAGCCTGGTTGAGTAGGGCATCTCTCCCAATGCATCATCAATAACCTTGAGCAGCAGTGGTACTGCACGCTTCGATACGTTGAGCCTGAACTTCATCGGCAGTATCTCATCCTGCTCAACGCTCACCTTATCCCTCAACTCCTCTGAGCATAGTGCCCTAGTCCTCTCAATTATCAGGGAGTACCAGAATGCTAGAGCGTCTGGTACAAGACCACTCCTTGCCTCATTGACCACCTTGGCAAGTATGAGATCTATGCTCATGCTAGAGCTAACCAACCATCATAATTAATTGGTTGGATCAACTATGCTACAGTATTATGTCGAGCCCAGTAGACAAGACAACGAGGTCGGTAGAGCACGCACACAGATAGGCAAGTGCATCAATCAGGCCAGAGATATCATATCCTCCTCTCCCCTCTCAACCCAGTAACCAGGTCTATCGACCCTCCTATCCCCTATCATTACATGCCCATGCACTATCATCTGCCTTGCCTGTAGTGCTGTCCTTGCTAGACCCTTCCTCAGCACCAGGGTCTGCAGCCTACGCTCCAGTATATCCTGGACCTTCAGGTTGAGTATATCGTCTAGCGTGGCACTCTCCTTCACCAGCCCAAGCCTGTTCAGTGATCTGAGCAGCTCTGCCTCCCTCCTGCTCCTGACCTCTACGGGTAGTGCAAGCAGGTCCCTGGCCCTCTTCCTTATCCTAGAGAGTTCCGACTGCGCCTTCCACAGCTCACGCTTGTTCCTCAACCCATAGTTACCAACTATCTCAAGCTCCTGCATCAGCAGGGAAGAGTCCCAGTGCCTCTTTGGTCTATGGTATGTCTTCCTTGGGTTCTTCACATCGCCCATGCTCCCACCCTCACCTCACGATCACTTCTGCTGCTGTTGCTGTGCCTGCTGTTGCTGTTGTGGTGCTGCAGCCTTGCCACCCTTCCTTACACCCACGGTACCTCCCTTCCTCCCAGTTGTTCTAGTACTCTGACCCCTAACCTTCAGCCCGTACATGTGCCTGTACCCCCTCCAGCTCATGACACCCTTCTCCCTCTCTATATCGCTCTTCACAGCAAACTCTAGATCTGAGCTGAGCAGGTGCATATCCCTGCCAGTATCAATATCCCTCTGCCTGTTGAGGTACCATCTAGGGAAGCCTGCGCTTGCTGGGTCCTTCAGCACGTTCTCTATCGCTGCTATATGTGTATCGAGCGCAAACCCAATCCTCATGTTCGGATCTATGCCTAGGGCTGTGAGCATGGAGTAGGCGAAGTTGTATCCCACGCCCTTGAGCTCTGCTAGCGCAGCGACCACCTTCTTACGCCCATCCACATCCTTCCCAGCAACCCTAACTATATGCCTGAACTCCTGAGCACTTGTGCTGGTTGCCATCCGCCATCTGCATATGCTCCATCCAGCCTAAATAAAAACCATGCTGTACGTATATGTGTGGATTGATGCGCTGATGAGCATACACGTACCAATCTAGCAAGTAGCGGTAGCTGGTCTGCCCAGAGGCTAGTAGGATATTCGCTGCACTGTACCATACCAGATTACCGTACATGTGAATAGCAAGCAGGCAAGCAGGCAAGCATGTTCGCTTCGTACGTAGGAGTAAGAACCTTTAAATTTAGTGCTATGCATCTCATACCTGCATGGATTCAGAGAGGATCAGGGAGTTGGTGTATAAAAGTTACTCCTCCAAACCAGATTACATCGAGGTTATGCCTGGCGTGCCCAGGGATTACATGAGGATAGAGACCCTCGGCCAACTTCTGGAGATCAACTACAAGTACCTAAGCGTGGATGAGCAGATGCGCAGGAACCTGATAGCGAAGAGGAGGAGCGGGACCAACCCATACCCAGGGATAATAGGCTACGATGATGTTATAGCAGCAACGGATAGAGCGATACTCGCTGGGCATGATATAATATACATAGGGAAGATAGGCCAAGCAAAGACCAAGCTAGCAGAGACCATAGCAAGGAACCTGCTCTCCCCCATCCCTGCCATAAAGGGATGCATAATACACGATATACCGACCCTCCTCCCTGGTGAGGAGCTCGCTAGGCTGCTCTCTGGAAGAGATCCAGAGCATACATCGCTGGAGTTCCACATATGCAATGAGTGCGAGTACAGGATAAGGGATGATGGGCTCGATACCAGGATAGAGTGGGTAGATGGCATGTCAAGGTACAGGTATGTGCTCGCTACGCCAGACATCTCCATAAAGGACCTCGTAGGGCAGATAGATGCCACGAAGATAGCAAGGGGGGCTACACTCTACAGCATAGAGTCCTATTCCCCAGGGCAGCTGCTACAGGCTAGGCATGGCGTACTCTGCATAGATGAGCTACCAGTGCTCGATCCGAGGAAGCAGGTGGTACTCCTGAGTGTGCTGCAGGAGGGGAAGTTCACCACAGGCTCCTATCCCGTCATATTCAAGCCATACGTGAGGGTTATAGCAACCGCAAACCCCGTGGATTACACACATGCAAGCAAGATAATAGAGCCCCTGGTCGATAGGTTCGAGAGCCATATAGTTACACACTATCCATACACGTTGAGGGATGAGATGGCCATAATGGTGCAGGAGGCCAAGGTTGACCATGCTTACAGTAGCGTGATACTGCCCATATTCATGCTCAAGTTGGTAGCAAGGATAACGCACCTCGCCAGGGAGCACCCAGATGTGAACAAGGAGAAGGGCGTGAGTGTCAGGATGAGCATACATGCCCTAGAACTGCTGATAAGTGAGGCTATGAGGGTTAGGGCACTGTACGGCGATGCGGTAGCAGTGCCTAGGCCATCAGATATGCATGCCATAGTGCCAGCAGCAAAGTTCGAGCTCTCCGAATTGGAGGATAGCAGTGAGAATAGGAGGAGGGTGCTTGAGCAGATAATGGAGGAGAGCCTCAAGCAGACATCCATAGAGTATGTCATGGATGTGACGCAAGAGCAGCTCGCAGGCATAAGGGAGGAGTTCAGGGGTAGGTCGATCATAGTATCCCAAGCAAGTCTATGGGGCGATGGCGATAAGGGCGAGAGGGGTGACAAGGGTCGCCATGGGCATGATGGTGCCTACAGCACCCAGCTTGCAGGTTTCAGGGAGCTGCTGGGTCTAATAGATGGGGTTATGCTCAAGGTGGAGAGGGAGCATATCGAGTTCATTGAGTACCTGAGGATGCATGGGATAGACACTAGGCTGCTCGACATAGGCGAGGGTAGCAGTGACAGGATGGGTGAGGTGAAGGCATCAGTATTCGAACTTGTGCTGGAGGGTCTGAGGCATATTAGGCCGCCAGTACTAGATAGGAGGGAGAGGGGGGTCTATGTGGCAACCTGATGCAAAGACATACGAGTACTACGAGAGCAGGGGTGTGAGTAGCAGTGGTGATGCTCAGGGCATACCTAGGGAGCTGATGAACAGGATGCTGCTTGCCATAGGAGAGGAGGTGCTCAGGAATGGCGAGGGTACTAGCAGGGCTGAGCTGGAGAAGATGGTGGATGAGATCATGGCAAAGGAGATGGCCAAGATGAGCAGTGCCAAGGGTGCGGATGAGAAGGGTAGGGATGATATAAAAAGCATCAACAGTAGGTCCATTCTGGCATACCTGGAGGAGGAGGGTTACATAAACAGGGGCAGGAGGAGGATGCTCACAGGTAAGGGGTTCATGAGCATAGGCATGCTCATGCTGAAGGATATGCTCAAGGCGTTCAAGGATAGCGAACTGGGCACTCATGAGACCAGCAAGAGCGGTCATGGTACCATCACGCTGGAGAGTAGCAGGAGGTATGAGTATGGTGACGATCTCAAGGAACTCAATGTACCCAAGAGCATGCTCAATGCTGTGGAGAGGATAATGAAGGAGAAGGGTAGGGTGGATCTACCCATAGAGTTCAAGGTGGAGGACCTTGAGCAGTATGAGATGCTCAACGAGGTGAAGATGGCTGTTGTGTACTGCATAGACCTGAGTTCCACCATGCGCTACTCCTCGCTCAACGATGATGTGAGCAGGATAGAGGCAGCGAAGAAGGCGCTCTGGTGCCTCTACATCCTGAACAGGAAGCTCTTCCCATCGGATGCCATACACCTTCTAGGCTTCGGCGCTCTAGCGACGAGGATAATGCCCAAGGATATACCCTATCTGAAGACGTTCGAGCCAGGGCATGACTTTCTGCACTACACTAACTACCAGGCAGCATTCAGGCTAGCAGTCAAGATACTGAACAGGGAGGATGCTACAAACAAGAGGGTTGTTATGATAACAGATGGCCAGCCTAGTGCATGCTTCGTTGATAGCGAGGCTGAGAAGGAGAGGATACTCAATGCTAGGCCGTACTCGCACTTCTACAGGCCTGATAGGGTAACCCTTGATGCGCTCAGGGATGAGCAGGGCATAGATGTGGATACCGGGAGTGGTTCACTCGTGTACCTGTGCTACAGGTACAGGCAGGTAGATCCATACATAGCCACAAAGACCATACTGGAGGCGAAGAGGTGCAAGAGGCTTGGTATAGATGTTGATACCCTCATGGTGAGTGAGGAGGATGTGCTCCTCAAGTTCATCAACGATATGGAGAGGCATGTGAAGGGTAGATCATACTACATAAACCCATCCAACCTGGGGAAGGTGCTCATAACGGATTACATACTGAATAAGAGGCAGTTGATCAAGGCATAGCCATGATGATCTCTGCATAATCATCATTCATTCATTTATTGCTCATATGCTCGATTCGTTATGGCTGTGCAAGGTTGATGTTTGGATTGATCCTCTTCACCTTCTCCCAGTCGTCCAGGAATATGCTCAAGCCCTTATCTGTCAATGGGTGCTTGATCATCTTCTCAAGCACATCTGGTGGCATGGTTATCACATCTGCACCAGTTCTTGCTGCCTCAACCACATGAACTGGGTGCCTAACGCTGGCAACCAGTACCTTCGTGCTGAAGCTGTAGTTCCTGAATATCTGAACGGTATCCCTTATCACCTGCATACCATCATGACCAGCATCATCCAACCTCCCTATGAACGGGCTCACGTACGTTGCCCCAGCCTTGGCTGCCAGAAGTGCCTGATTCGGGGAGAATACTAGCGTGCAGTTGGTCTTTATCCCCTCACCTGCTAACCTCCTTATGGCCTTGAGGCCATCTGGCAGCATGGGTATCTTCACAACCGCATTCGGCCCGAACCTTGCTAGCCTACGTGCCTCTTCAAGCATCCCATCCAGGGTTGTGCTCACAACCTCTAGGCTGACAGGGCCCTTGACCGTCCTGATTATCTCCTTCATTATCTCTATGGGATTGCCATTCTCCTTTGCAAGAAGTGTAGGGTTCGTCGTTACACCATCCAGTATACCCATGTCGTTGTACTTCCTTATCGCATCTAGGTTTGCTGTATCGAGGAATATCTGGACCATGGCTATGGTTGATCTGGAGCCTATTTATTTATTATTTCTGGTTCAGAATGCACCACTACCGCATATCTATCCCATCAGGATTGTATCCCTTCGATTCAGTAGAAGTAAATATAAAATCATTACAACGCAACCTCCGTTTGTTTCACCTACATAACATTGGTTAGCGATGATGCTCTATCATATCTCTAGGAATAAGCGTGGTTAGCAGTAAGGGTGATAGTAACTAACCATTAGTATATTTTGAATTATACCTCCTTATATAGATGATTAATAGAAAAATATGGATGTCGTTACTTCACTGTAACGTATAGTGGGTTTCCTTCGACTGTGATTATGGTGATATCTTCAAACTCCCATTTCACATATCCATCTAGTTTTATCTCATATACTCTTGGCTCAGCATCCTTGCTAGCCTCAATGGTGAGATTGAACGTGACCTTCTCCCATGTGCTAACATCCTCTGGTGCATCTCCAGAGTATGCAGGTATGGTAACCTCTCTAACATCTGTATATGCATTTATGCCATCTGGGAACCTCTTGACTGGCATAATACTGCTCTCATGCTCAACCTGTGCTAGGCTTGTTATCTCCTCGCTGTACACATATATCTTCACATTCAGAGTACGATGATCAACAGAGTATACTGAGACTGGTATGGTTATGCTCTCACCCCTCTTTATCTCTATGAAGTTTGTATGGTTGGGGAATACGAACTCTAACTTTGGAGATTCCACATCTGGTGCTACTACTTCTTTAACCTTTCCCATAGGGGTCTGGTACTCTTCTGGTATGCTAGACATGTGCTCTGGTAGTTCCACTGCAGTTGAATCCGAGTTAACGCCAAGATATGCAATGAGTATGCCTAATGCTATAACTGGAGCCATCAGTCCTATAGTTGGGATGGATGATGCCATACATCACCACCTCTAGCTACAAACATTACTGTACTGAATACATACTTCCATCGAATTAACTTTACTCCAGTAACCTGTGTTGTACGCATCTGCATTGGCATTACCTGAAGAACCGTATGGCACTTGTACCCTAGCAAAAGTACCTGTCTTTACAGTTGAACTATAGTCAGCGATAGGAAGTGACGAAAGATATGTATCGCTTAC
>JANWZS010000011.1:0-12904 GCA_025054855.1 Candidatus Nitrosocaldus sp.
GCATCTATGAGCATGTCTATGCTCACATTGGCGAGTTCTGCTATCGTGCGTATGCCCATGGCGTTCAACCTCTCCTCAGTCCTCCTCCCTACCCAGAGCAGTCTACCGACGCTCATTGGGCCTATGAACCCCTGTACATCCTCTGGCCTCACGACTGTCAGCCCATCAGGCTTCCTGTGCTCAGATGCCATCTTCGCTATGAGCTTGTTCATCCCTACTCCTATGGAGCATGTGAGCCCTATGCTCCCCCTTATCTCATCCTTCAACCTTGTTGCTAGTTCCCTTGCATCATCGAAGTTGCTGCACCTCATGCTCACATCCATGTACGCCTCATCTATGCTAACCTGCTCGAACGCATCTGCACTCGCCCTTAGTATGCCCATGACCATCTCGGATATGTCTGTGTAGTATGGCTCATCCACTGGCAGGAAGACAGCATCAGGCACATCCTTGAGCAGTCTCTTGGCCTGTACTATGGGTATACCTGCCTTCACCCCATACGCTCTGGCCTTGTAGTTGCATGTGCTCACCGCCCCGCTGTCCCCTCCCCTGGCTGAGTATACGCATACAACTACAGGCTTATCCCTAAGATCGCTCCTCCTCAACTCCTCGCACTGTGCATAAAAGTAGTCCAGATCGACGTGCATAACTATCCTACCTCTACCCCTACCCCTACCACCACCCATACTACTACTGCTACTCATACTGTATACCACAAGCATCGCACATATACATATTATGAACTTGAACATACCATAGATATGGATGGTGGCAGTGGTGATGGCGATGATGATGCTGTAAGGGTTAACGATGATGGCACCATAACCATAAGTGTAGAGAGGATGGAGGTAGAGCGTATATACCCTGCTATACACAATGACAGGGTATTCCTATTCATAAAGGATGAGGATGGGCTGCTCAACTGCTACGAGGTCAGGGATGAGGGTCTCAAGGGTAAGATAAGGGATAATCCCGTACATGATTCCATAGTAAGGATACTACAGCAGATTATTAGCAATGAAACGGTATAGATTGCATGGATATCAAACTATTTATACAGGTGCGATCCCTTAAGAGGGTATGGCTGAGACGCAGAGCACACAGACACAACGCAAGGCAGCAAACGAGGTCTTCATAGGCAAGAAGCCACTGATGACGTATGTGACAGCCACCCTGGTCCAGTTGGCGAATGAGCCGACAGTGACCATAAAGGCCAGGGGGCTCAGCATCGCCAGGGCCATAGATGTTGCACAGATAATCGTGAAGAGGATGAACTCTCTAGGCTACAAGATAAGCGATGTGAGGCTTGGATCTGAGCAGATGCAGAGTCAGAACGGTAAGGTAAGGAACGTATCCACCATAGAGATAGATATAAGCAGGAAGTAGGTCTAAGAGCTGCCTGCTTCTATCCTTTTTTATGTTGATCTAGTATTGCTCATCCCTCACCCCTAGTTAGAGGTAGGTTATTATTATTGGATTGTGTGCGAGCACTGCTGTTGGTATGATCCTTCGCTTCATATACGTCCTCAAGCATGAGGAGTTGGACTCTAGGCTCAGGGATGATCTTCCATACGTGGAGAGCATGGGCAGGTTCTTCACATGGTGGCTAGGCAAGAACTTTGGCCTTCACTACGATATGTATGTGGATGTGCTTGCTGTGGAGAGGAGTCCATTGAGGAGGCTCAGGTTCGGGCTCAGCGACCTAATAATGCACCACAGGAGCAAGGGCAGGGAGGACTACCACATCTACCTGGCATACTTCAAGCCACTGATCTCTGATTGCAGTGCTGGCTACTACACAGACAACTTTGGTCTGGTGCAGTGGATGGACTATGCAGGGCCAGACTCCAGCGAAAGGAGGAGGTTCTTCGCCATTAATAACTGTACAAGGGTATCGCATATCATACTCCACGAAGTCGGCAGGAGGAAGGGTATAGCGAAGAGGTACAATGATGCCATACACGATCTGTGGAGGGAGCATGTATCTGGCGTAAGGGATTACGAGTACTACGATTCAGGATACAGGAGGGTATCCAGAGATGGTGAGTATGAGTTTGCTACTATGCTGCTACCTGACTGAATAATAAGCTGCTGGACTAACTAACTAACTGACTATCGATGGCGTATGTGATGGTAGTTAGTTAGGAGTGTATAGGCAGTACGGATATGCATGCACTAGTGTGCATGCAGTGTGGGTGATTTGCGAGCATGCTGGATGGGGATGTATATTATAACGATAATTATGATGAGGATAGGGATGATCGACAACCTATTATCCCCATGTTACCATATAAAGTATAGTCATTCTACCATTGTACCAATAATTAATTATATACCTACTATGCAATAATAGATATGCAGAGTGCAGCATTGACCAATAAGAATGTGATGACAGCGCTCATACTCGCTGCGATAGCGGTCTTCTCCCTTCCATTGATACTCCCCCACATAACCCATGAGTCCATGATATACCATATCTACCTGCACCTTACAGCATTCATGGTATCCACATTCCTCGTGATAGTATCAGCACTAGCCTACTACAGGGGCAGGAGCAGGAGGCTGCTATTCATGATGCTTGCACTCTCCATGCTTGCAGTTGCTGAGTTCGTGAACTTCATCACAGCAACGGGGAATGTTCCAGCGCTGTTACTCCCAGTGATACACGTGGAGTTGGCCCATATGCTGATCCTTGCCATGCTCGTACTCTTCATGACCGGTGTGATGAGGATGGGGTGAGCCTGTATGAGCAACATAAGGAATACGATACTCGAGTACATAACCAGGAACCCTGGGATAAGGTACAGGGAACTGCTTAGACTCCTAGGCCTGACCAACGGGGTACTCTCCTACCACCTATACAGGTTAGAGAATGAGCGTCTTATAAGGATAGAGAGGGATGGGGGGATAACTAGGTACTATACGAGTGATGTGGATGGTGAGGAGGCGAATGTGCTGGGTATGCTCAGGATACCAACTGCTAGAAGGATACTCTCGTACATGCTTGAGAGTGACAACCCATGCACCCTAGATGAACTGGCATTCATGCTCGACAAGGCACCATCAACCATCTTCTGGCATATGAAGAGGCTAGTGGAGAAGGGGCTGGTCGATAAGCATGAGAACAGGTATACGTTGAGGAGCAAGCAACTTGTAGCAAGTGTGCTTGCAAGGTATAGGGAGCAGCTGGTTGAGAGGGTTGCAGACAACTACGCTGATATGATGGAGGATCTGAGGTTCTAGCATACCCATCCATCTAAACCTTTAATACTATTGCTGGCATATATAGGGGTTGGGATGCCAGGTATCTGGTCTATGCATGATGAGAGGATCATAGAGTATGTGCACAGCATACTGCCCAGGAGTCCAGGTATACTCCCAAGCATAGAGGATGAGGCTAGGAGGAGGAACATACCCATAGTTGGTCCATTGATAGGTAGACTGCTCTTCCTACTTGTACTTGCCACGAGGGCCAGGAGGGTGCTTGAGATAGGCACTGCGATAGGATACTCCACCATATGGCTCGGGCTTGCGGCAAGGAGGGTCAAGGGCAGGGTCACGAGCATAGAGATAGACCCTGCTAGGGCTGATGAGGCTAGAGCAAACATGCATGCTGCGAACCTGGATGATACAGTAGAGGTGATAACCGGGGATGCGCTAGATGTGATACCCAGACTCAATGGCAGGTTCAACCTAATCTTCATAGATGACAGCAAGGAGAACTACCCCAGGTACTTCGAGTTGTGCTACCCTAGGCTGAGCAAGAACGGGCTTCTCATAGCGGATAATGCGCTATGGCACGGGGAGGTGCTGAGCGGTAGCGCCGAGGGTAAGGCAGTAGCGAGGTTCAACTCCATGATGATCGGTAGCATGGACTCCCTTGTGCTCCCTGTACGTGATGGGATAGCTATAGGCATCAAGGGGGGCAGGTAGCATATACAATATACACTACTATTCATTCATACATCCATCCATACTCGCACGGTCAGCCTAGCCTAGAAGGTTACGCACAACATCCCTCCTCACGAGTTCAAACCTCGCTGAGGTCTCTATCATGCCCATAGCCTTCTCGAAGGCCTCATCGCTGGGCAGATCTGCGACCTGCATGTATATGTTCTCAGCCTCCTTCCTCCAGTACGTGTAAAAGTCCGCTGGGTCCTTGCCTGCGCTGGCGATTATGGAGTCGAAGAGCTCCTTCATCCTCAGGAGGTGCTCGCTCCTCAATCCCTTAGACCCTAGCATATACTGATATACTCGTAGCCACTTATAAAATATGCCAGCCAGATGATACTATGAAGCCTATCCCTATATACACAAGTATGGCATACAGTGCTATGTAGAGTATCCTGTAGAGCAGCCTCGCACCCCCATGCGCTACGAGTCTGTCCGTACCCCTCCTTGCGATGTATGCTGTGCCAGCAAGCCATGCATAGTCCATCCATATATGCGCTATGAACATCACGAGTACCCCTTGCATAGATGCCATGTACGATGCATCAGCTATCATCTTTGCCCCAACGGTTAGCCACCATGCTATGAAGAATGGATTGAGGGCTGAGAACGCTATCCCAGCGAGGAATGAACCGTAAAGAGTAGCAGATAGACCGTGTATCGTAGCCCAACGGGGGGTTCTATAGGCACTACTGTCTTTATCGCCTTCAGGGCCCCTGATCATAGTGTACAACTGCACCGTAGCGAAGGCTATAAGTGCCACCCCTCCTACCACGCCCACCACCCATCTGAGCCCATCCATATGCTCCATGCTGAGCATTCCAGCGGCTATAGCAAGAACCAGGGGCAGCTCTACTACAGCATGCCCGCTAGCACACAGCACCCCAGAGATGTACCCGTACCTCCTTGCGTAGTGGAGGTTTATGAGGAAGAGCGGACCTGGGGATAGGACTCCAGAGGAGGATACCGCTATTACCATGAGCACGAATGTGTGATCCATGACCCTCACCAGGTACCTCCAGCAGCAGCAACAGCAGCAGTAGTAGTAGGAGTAACGGTTATCTTGTATAAAAAGGAGAGCATTGGTATGGTGAAGGTTATGCTCGATATGGACCCAGGGGTGGATGATGCTGTAGCACTGATACTCGCACTGAACAGCCAGGTTGAGATAGTGGCTCTGAGCACGGTATCTGGTAATGTCAGTGCTATGATGGGGGCTGTCAACGCACTCAGGATCTGTGATGCTCTAGGGAGGAGTATAAGGGTAATCAAGGGCCTGAGTAGGAAGGGCTACAGGAGGTCGAGGCATGCAGTGGAAGTTCATGGCAGGGATGGGCTTGGGGATGCGGGTATAGGCATGGAGGGGGGTAAGGTTTGGAGTAGGAGTAGGGTACCTGCTAGCAGCGATCCCATAAGGGAGATAGCAGATATCCTCGGCTCATACAGGAGGAGGGAGGTTACGCTGCTCTGCACTGCACCATTGACCAACATAGCAGCACTACTAGAGAGTCATGAGGATGCGAGTAGGTGTATAGATAGGATATTCGTCATGGGTGGGGCATACGATCTCGATGCTGCTCAGGGTAATGTAACACGCTATGCTGAGTTCAACTTCTACACTGATGCTGGAGCAGCAGATAGGGTAATGGCCTCTGACGCAAGAGTAGTGGCATGCGGGCTGGAGTTGACATCACGTAGGGATTGCAGCGTAGACGCATCGATGCTGGAGAGGATCAGGGCCATAGGGAGCAGGCATGCACTGCTCGCAGCGAGTATACTCCAGAACCCTGTGCTAAGATGCTCGCACTTCAACCTGCACGATGTATTCGCACTCGCAGCACTCCTTAGGCCTGAGATCTTTGCGATGAGGCATGCAAGGGTCAGGATAGAGACCTCCAGAGTGAGAAGGGGCATGTGCATAACTGAGTACAGGGATGATGGTAACGTGAGCATATGCCATGATGTAGATGCGGAGCGGTTCATAGGCTTCCTGCTGGATGGTCTAAGGTGATCGCAACCTACCATAATGTTATAGAACCCTTATGCCAGTGTAGAACCTCTCGACCCTCTCATCACCCATGTACCTCATCAGCTCATCGTAGTACGGGCTTGCCCTGGTCTCCTCCCTGCTCACCTTCAGCGCAGCGGCCAGGTTGGCCATGAAGAGCGCCTCTATCTCCCCGTAGCCCTTGAGCAGGAGTGCCGTGAATGCACCAAGGAAGGCATCGCCAGCACCAACGGTACTCACAACATTTAGCCCTATAGCCTTGAGATCTACTGTAGGGATGTGTACCGTCTTGCCATCCCAGTGGAAGAGGCATCCCTGAGAGCCCATGGTGAGTACCATCCTCTTCCCCAACCTAGCCAGTGCCTTGAACCCCTGCATCATATCCCCAGCCTGTGAGAGGTTAAGGCACTCGGACTCGTTCATGACCAGGTAATCCACCCTCTCCATCCCTACCCTCAGAGCATCGAACCCAAGCCTGGTGAGGAGCGCTGGCATCCATACTATGGTCTTGCCCATGCCGTGATCAACTCCAGCCCCAGACCTCGCACTCTCCATCAGAGCAAGGGCAAACTCGAGCGGAGGGTCTATAACCACCAGAATCCTTGCCCCATCTACCGCATCCCTGAGTGACTGCTCAACTAGCATCTCGGGCTTGAGCATATCGTTCACAGCCTTGTACGTTAGTATCATATTCTCACCCTTGGCATCCACCAGTATGTACGCCTGACCAGATGCATCAGCAAACCTCTTCACACACGAGGTATCGATACCCTCCTCCTCGAGTATCCTGATCTGCTCATCCGCAATCCTATCGTCCCCAAGGGCACCTATTAGCCCAACCTTGCCCCTGCCCAGTATCCTTGAAGATGCAACAGCAGTGTTTGCACCCTTGCCCCCTGGAACGCTTATCACCTTCCTAGCCCTCACCTCCTCTCCAGGGGCTGGAAACTCATCTATGAATACCGTCGTATCCCAGTTTATAGCCCCAGCAACAAGTTCCATTACTGCCATCCTCTGATCTACGGTAATGCACATCCCTTTATCTTTACTGTTCATGGTACGATCATAACATGTAGTATGTCAACACGATAAATTACACAGGCATTTATCGCATGCCTCTATCTGATATCTATGCAGAGTGAGGGTAGTGAGGAGGGTCGGAGGCATAGTGATAGTAGTGGTTATGATGGTAGCGCAATGTATACAGCAGCAGTAGCAGCAGGATCGGAGTTGAGGAGCATATTCAGGGACTTCCTCAACATGGAACCTACATCCATGCTCATAAGGGGGCTCCCTGGAGCAGGGAAGACTACACTAGCGCTGGAGTTGATGCAGTTGATGCATGAGAAGTACAACTGCTTCTACATCTCAACAAGGGTATCACTTGCAAGGCTTCAGCGCTACTTCCCCTGGATAATAGGTTATCTGAAGGATGAGTCTGTGCTCTCATACGATAAGATAGAGAGGGACTCTGTGATAGACCTCAGGCTGGGGAGTGCTGCAGGCACTGTAGAACTTGTGATAGATACGCTGATCAACAAGAAGAGGGCACTGGTCGTGCTCGACAGTTGGGATGCATTGGCGAAGGAGATCAAGCACGAGGATAGGATGAAGATGGAAAAGACGATGATAACAGTTGCAGATACAAACGATGGGTTCCTGCTCTTCGTCAGTGAGGAGCCAGAGATGAACACTCTATCGTACTTGGTGGACGGGATAGTCACATTAGGTGTAAGGGATGATGGCGATGGTGTATGCATAAGATCCATGCACATAGATAAGATGAGGGGAGTGGCACTGCACAACAACACATACGCATACACCCTGCTAGACTCCAGATTCATACCTGTACCCATCTCGAGGTCCAACAGTATGCACTGTGAGTGCAGGGGGTGTGGCGATGATGATGGTTGTGGCAGCAGATCCTTCCATACCATACATGCCAAGGATGGCTTCCTCTCGATGGGGAACACCTATATGGATGGTATACTGCATGGGGGGCTCAGGTATGGTAGTACGCTACTGCTGGAGATAGACCCTGGGCTTGATATGGTCTTCCTGAAGGCCATCCTGGTATGCATGGTACTCAACACGCTGAATAGCAAGCGCAAGGTCCTGCTCGATGCGCTCGATGCCCCACTGAGCAGCATACTGAGCAGCATTATACCCTTCTGTACAGATGAGGTTAAGAACCTGACGATATTCTCGCTCAGCAAGATAGACACAGCAAGGATGTATGAGCAGTGGTTGATGTTGCCTAGGAGGAAGAATGGTAGGAGCATACCAAACACTCTACCATTGATAGTCAACATCAACGAGTCCAACTACTCCAGCAGTATACTGGCGAAGTATGAGGAGATGAAGCGCATGGAGAGGAGTGGTGATAGCAGTGATCGTGATCGTGATCGTGATCGTGATGGCGATGGTGATGGTGATGATGGTGTTCATGCAGGCACCATTCCCAGCAGACCCATACTCATAATACTTGATAACATGTATGCTAGCAACAGCAAGAGGTATGAGAATATGCTACTGACCAGTGCCAAGGATAATGGTGATGTTGCAGTTATAATAGAGCGAGTAGGTTCAGGTAACATACCATACGCCAAGAGCATATCCGATGTGCATCTGAGGCTATGGGGCAGGAATGGCGTGAACCTCATGCATGCTGTCAAGCCTACACTTGGCACATACGCGATACTGTTGGATGGTAAGATGGGGTATCCAGCATACTCCCTGCTAAGGATGGTGTAGTGATATGAGCATTGATGAGACCACAAAACAGACGGCTAGGGATGTGATGAGGGGTAGAGGTGTTGTGGATGATGGCGGTGATGGTGTAGATGGTGAACAGTATAGGAGCGTTACTGGTAAGAGTAGCAAGGAGGTTGAGAAGAGGATAAATGCTGTAGTGGTGAAGCATCTGAGCAGTGTGCTTGGAGAACAGACGGTCAAGGTCATAAACTACCACCTCAACAGGATGGGTGCAGATATATACAATGTGTGTGATGAGCCCAAGAGGGTAGAGGATGCGCTCTACACGCTCTTCAAGGATGGTTCGAGGATGCTCATAACGGAGATGGTGAATGCACTATACACAGAGTTCAACGTTGCGAGCCATGAGAGTAAGCATGCATCCCTGCAAGATGTGATAAAGAGTGTCAAGGAGAGTCTGTGCAGGTAGTCCCTCCCTATTGCACTACAGGCTGTGTTGAGGTGCTGCATGATATGTACATAACCACAGCACTGGTGCAAGCAAAAGCCCAGTACCAGCAGTACCACTAGCCACCTCGATAATCCTTCCATGATCTGAGCATGCATGCATACAGGAATGGCACAAGCAGTGTAGCCTCACCATTCACCGTAACCTGCCTAGCATCCTGCCTGACCTTGCCCCATGATATCGCCTCTCTAACTAGTGCCCCGCTGAGGCTACCATCGTACTCCACAGCGGTGGTTATGTACACGGCATAGTCCAACCCTCCCCTAAACTGGTTCCACCAGAGCGTGTGATGCTTCGCTATCCCTCCTCCAAGCATGAGCGCACCTGTACGCTCTGCCCTGAATGCTACCTCAGCCAGCATATCAGCATCCCTGAATAGGTTGAGTCTAAAGTCCCTGTGCCTCTGAGCGAATAACCAGAGCTGTGTGCCAACTGCACCATCCATTATCCCTGGCACGAAGACGGGTATGCCATTCCTTGATGCCCAGTGCAGGAACGATGACTCATCCATATGTGAGCCTATAGCCCTGCATATATCGCTGCTGGATACCTCTCTAACACCCCTAGCATACAACTCCTCCAGTATCCTCGATACCATACCCTCTATGGTTGGCCCATAGTTCGCTAGGGGGATGAGTACGTTCCCCAACCTGTGTATCTTTGCATCAGCAAGCATGGCATCATCCATATCAAACTCCCCAGCATAATAGTCAGCACTGCTCCTCGCTATATCATGGTCTAGGGCACCACATGTTGTTACGACTGCATCGAACATCCTCTCCCTCAGCATATCCCTTATCACCCCCCTCAACCCAGTTGCTATAGGTGCACCAACGAACGCTAGGAACCTGAAGCATCCACCATCCCTCAGCATATCCTCGAGTATCCTTGCTGCTATGGCAAGGCTCCTTGCAGTGAACCCCCCAGCATCCATCATCTGCCCTACTATTGAGCATACATCAGTACCATCTATGCTGATATCCCTAACCTTCCTCTCAAGCATGGATCTCCTGCTGTAACTACTATATATAAAGAGTAGAGTGCCTGCTATGGCATGGTTGTGAGGAGGGATGCACTGCTCTGGCTTGAATCTGCAAGGGATGATGTAGAGGTGCCAAACTTGCTAGGTGCTGGAAGGTGCTTAAGGTCAGCCTTCCTTACACAGCAGGCAGCAGATAGGGCACTGAAGGCACTATTCTTCACCGTTGGGAGGGAGGAGCCAAAGGCCGCATACAGTGACAGAACTATGCTGAAGGAGCATGGATTCACCCTACCAAAGGTGCTGGAGGAGCACCCGAGCATGCTCACAAATACTACGCTATAACAGATATCCAGATGCTGCCGATGAACTCCCTGGGAGTCTGTTGATAGGGTAGAGGCTGAGGGCTATGAGCATTGCCATGGGTGTGCTTGAGCATGCAGCAAGGGGTATCGAGGGCTAGTTATGCCGTTAAGAGGCTCAGAGGCATTGGCAGATGATGGAGGGTAGATATCGATGAGGCCTACCCCTCTGGGAACTATGCTGGGGCACATGGATAAGGGAGAGCGATGTAGACGTTGTGCTGGTATCTGATGGCTTTAAGGAGATGGGGTTCAACGATAGGCTAGATATGGTCAATGCTCTCGTGTTCAGGGAGGGGATAAGGCCCCATGTCGAGGCTATACCATTAACCAGCGATGAGTTCAGGATAGGCTTGAGCATAGCGTGCTTATAAGTGATGCGAGCAGGTGCTGGATAAGGGTTGTGTGATGTAACATCTCTTCGTATTCCATACATGTATATGAACCATGGCCGATACCACCTGCTACGCTCATCTGACTCCAAGCAACTATGCCCGATCAGTACACTACCTACTATGCGTCATCTTTAACTGTTGTACATATTTTACATGCTTAACATCGAGGGATACCCTACATGGCATGATGGTGGTGAGATGGTTTATGGTAGTGGCCGCAGTGCCTGTGCACCGCCATCTGGTAGCGTATTATGTGATACAGCATCTCTTTTTTGTAGTGCTCCGGGCGGGACTCCCCCATGCCTATTATGCATGATTTGAACCCGCGATCAGCGGCTCGAGAGGCCGCTATGCTTAACCGGGCTACACCACCGGAGCACCATCACCCGTTAAAGGAATGCGCAATTTAAAACTATCCTAGAGGATAATCATTTAAGCGGCGTGGCATATACTAGTTCATGCTAGAGCATCTGGTGAACAGGTATAGGCTGTACCCTCTAGCGCTCGTAGGCTGCAGGGCCAAGGGGGTGGCCTACGATGTATGCGAGTACAACATACTCATGCTCAAGGATGCATACAGCAACAGCATACATGACTACTATGGAAGTGGCAGGGGTAGGGGTGAAGCAAGTGATAGCAGCATGGTGGGTGCACCCACGGCCAAGGGGCCTATGTGGTATGAACCATGCAGTGATGATGAGTACATATACATGGATGATGGTAGCATATCAAGGATACACGTAGTGGGTAAGGGTGCAAGCATGGTTGAGAAGGTGATGCTGCTCGATGGCATGGTCATACTCAACGATGTGAACAACAGACTGTCTATGCTCGAGGATGAGGTAGCAGCACTCTCCAGGAAGGTCAAGAGGCTCCATGCCAGAACAGTCATGGTGGATGCGCTCTTCTATGCAAGCAATGCCCTGCATGCCAGGGATGCTCTGGAGGCGTCATTCTGGCTCAAGTCTGCAGCATGCTCATACATGGAGTCGCTCATACTATCAGGCGAGGGAGTACCCATGCCTTCACACATCCTTGCTCAGATGAGGGCATCTGGGGACAGCAGCATGAGCACCGCCATAGACTCTCTGGGCCTTGAGCAGGCGAACAGGTCATCTGTATCAAGGGGTATCAGGGCGCTGATGCACATACTTGCCTCGAGTTACTGCGGCAGGTTGGCGCTTATGCTCATAAGGAAGAAACTTGAGTACCTCTCGAGCATGGGTATGTACACAGATGCACACACCTACATATGCTATATATGCAGGGGACTGGTGCTCGGCAGGGGTATTGGTATGGGTAGAGTGCGTAGTGCCCCCGGGTACAGCATGCTAGCAGTAGCCATGAACCTAACCAGTGATCATACTAACACATCAAGGCTCGCTGGTGAGTTGCTCTCACTCTGCAGGTCAAGGCTCAATGCTTATTAACCTCTGGGGATTAGCCTATGCATGCAGTTATCCAGCGTGAGGCTTGAGGTTCCTCCAAACATGAATATGATACTGGGGCAGGCGCACTTCATAAAGACCGTTGAGGATATGTATGAGGCGCTGGTGAGCAGCAGCCCAGGCATAAGGTTCGGGATAGCTTTCTGCGAAGCGAGTGGCAAGGCACTAATCAGGTATGATGGGAACGATGATGCCCTTGTGAGGAAGGCTGTGGAGTTTGCCAGCATGATCTCTGCAGGGCATGTCTTCGTGCTATTGATAGGCAATGCATACCCAATAAACATACTGAACAGGGTGAAGATGCTGGATGAGGTTGCATGCATATACTGTGCCACAGCAAACCCTGTAGAGGTCATAGTGGTGGAGACTGAGCAGGGTAGGGGCATACTGGGTGTTGTGGATGGTACGAGGAGCAAGGGTGTTGAGGGAAGCGAGGATAAGAGGGAGAGGCATGAACTCCTGCGCAGGTTGGGCTACAAGAGATGAGCAGCATACAAAAATTGGGAGCAGCATACAAAAAATTGGGGTGTGATTTTTT
>JANWZS010000011.1:13003-61885 GCA_025054855.1 Candidatus Nitrosocaldus sp.
ATTTTTTATCTTGCACTAACACTCTTCACTGCGAATGGGGCAACGTTCATGTTCAGGAACTCCTCTATCCTGAACTTTATATCGCTAGGGCTCAGATCCTCCATCCCTGGTGAGCCTACATCGAACGTTATCCTGCTCCCCGTCACGTTTATGTTTGTAACAGTCAGATCTGCGTACTGATGCTGTATCTCCTCTATGTATGCCCTTGCCTGCTCAGTGGATGCAACATTGGATACGCTCAGTTCAACACTCACCACCTTCTTCATTGCTGCTGTTGTAGTTGTACCTGCTGTGGCCTTTGCAGCCTCAAGCGTCACGGTCACAGCCCCGCCTATGTTGATCCTCTTCACTGCGAATGGGGCAACGTTCATGTTCAGGAACTCCTCTATCCTGAACTTTATATCGCTAGGGCTCAGATCCTCCATCCCTGGTGAGCCTACATCGAACGTTATCCTGCTCCCCGTCACGTTTATGTTTGTAACAGTCAGATCTGCGTACTGATGCTGTATCTCCTCTATGTATGCCCTTGCCTGCTCAGTGGATGCAACATTGGATACATCCAGCTCCACCCTCATAGCCTTGAGCGTTGCTGCCATCATAATTCAATCAGTCTTAAATTATATAAACTTTTTAGTAATAAGTTCACTATTCTTGAACCTCAAGCCCCCAGAGTTTCAGCAGTTGCTTATCGAACTCCTGCACCTGGGAGTCAGATAGCTGATCGCCACAGTTCTTGTGGTACGCTATGCTTCTTAACCCATCCAGCTTGAACTCGACCTCGTAGAAGTGCACCTTTGGGCATCTGCACATGCCGAATCTGCAAAGGAGGCATAATATAAAGTCTTTCCATGCACTATAACATGACTGTTGGAACGGGTATAGCAACTACCACGCATGCCAGTTCATCACCGATTGAAGATTTATAAGCAATTGACCCCTGATAATTATAGATGAAGAGAGTGGCATTGCATCTAACAGCTGTCATATTAGCAGCAGTACTATCCATATCAAGCATTGCACACGTTGCACATGCACAGTCTACATGGTACCCTGGCAAGGGGGCAGAACTCGGCACATACTTCGTATACACAATAAGGGATCTGGAGTATGAGAGCGGTAGGGAGTTGGAGGTTGCAATATGGTTGGGCTCAAGGGATGATCAGGGTAACTGGGTGGCGGATGTGAGCGTTAGTGATGCTGGCATGGTCAGCAGCGGTAAGATGGTACTATCGAGCATAAACATGCAGCCACAGAGTGCAGAGCCCTCGGTGAGCAAGTACAGGGCAATCATACAGAGGACCCTGACATGGCTCGGTGACTTTGCAAACAGCATGGATCCAAAGTCTCTTGCACCATCAGCCTGGGGTAGGCTTGCCATAACTGGGGGAGTGCCAGTCGGTGTTGGTGCCCCAGTAGCCCTCCAGGTTACTAATGAGCAGATAAGCGCTGCAAACATGATGTGGAACACCACAATAGTCGGGTTCAGATACGGCAAGGACAGCAAGATATGGGTTGCGGAGAACTTCCCCCTACCCATAAAGGCTGAGGTCTATTCGTTCAGGACGGAGGAGCCGATACCAGTGCAGTACTCATTCGAGTTGGAGAGGTTCGGGAGGAGCGACAAGCCAGTAGAGTTGACTCCTAGTGTGGTCGAGATACCCAAGCCACCACTGGAGAAGTTGAGCAGCAATGGGAGTGTGTACGTGCTCCTCTACTGGGGACCCCAGACCATAATGCCTGGGCAGGAGGTGCAGATGGCAGCCCAACTCTACGATCCAGCGAAGAGGCCATTGAGGGAGACCGAGAGGTACACCATAGAGGTCTTCGATGGGGATAAGAGCATACTAAGGCAGGAGATGAGCAACAACCTCCAGCCCGTGAAGGTCAAGTTTGAGAGCGAGGGTACGAAGCGTGTAGTGATAAGCTACCTCACATCATTCAGGACTGGAGAGGGGGAGACGATGATAATAGACAGGACAGAGTTCAACATAGTCGTCGTGCCGGAGTTCCCCCTGGGAGTTATGGTTATAGTAGCATCGATAATGGCTGTGATGATAGCAGTGACTAGAGGTAGGCTAGGGTCTCTACTGCATAGACAGTTCTGATCCCTCACATATATTTTTGTATTGTAAAGAGTTAATACCCAGAATAGCACCACTGCTATCCTGTGTACCATTCGAGCAGGGAGAGTGTAGATGAGTACAAGTTGACATGCATAGAGTTCATAAGGGACATCAGTAGGGATTACAAGGACTGGGTTCACAGGTACGATCTGGATGAGGGGGAGAGGGCATGGAGGTTGGAGATGATAGAGAATGTTGTGAAGGTTACTAGTGCATGGATAGCAGCGTACGGTAACACCATAAGGAAGATAGACCTCATCAAGGATGATGGCATAAACAAGATGGCGGAGTTCACAGCAGGCTACCCATTCGAGTTCCAGGTGTATGTGGATGGGCAGTTGAGGTATGCTGAGCATAGACCAGGCATGATAGTTATGGATGTGAGGGCCAAGGCGAGGGAGGAGGGTAGAAGGGTTGGGATAACCATGTACAACAGGAGGATGAACGAGATCTTCCAACTGCTGACCGCAACGGAGGTCAGGGATGCGGTGAGCATAGTCAGTTACGATAACTCACATATGAACTCTATATCTGCAAAGGTTGTGCTGGATGCAGGGAGGTGCAGGGAATCGGATATGCTATCCATGACCGTAGTGGTTGGGGAGTACGATGCAGATGGGATGGAGTTGGATAGGAGGGGGTTCACTACACTCATCAGGATAGTATGAATTGACTGTTTTAGTGATGGGTAGATTGGGGTCTGTATATAGATGGGTACTCTCTGGCTCCATGCGAGTTTCTCATCAGATCACAAGAAACCAGCAACCAGCAACTCACTCACTCACTCACTCTTCACCTACCTCCTCTTACCTTACTTGCTGGATTGGTTACTGTATGGAGTGCGTTATCACGGCTTGTACATGTATATCTTGTAGAGCTCACCACTATCCTCATCCGTATAACCCCACCTGCTCACATCTAGGCTCAACTGCCTGAACTTCCTCTGCATGCTCGGATGCAGAACATCGTATATGTTGTGGCTTATGACTATGGAGTTGCCCTCTGCAAGAGCATGCATCTTGGCTGCCATGCTTATACCATACCCAACCAGATCCACATCCATGCTCTTATCACTACCGTACTGTATGACGGAATGCTCCCCGGCATCTATGCTCACCTTCATAGCAAGCTCTGGATAGTCGTACTGCATAAGGACCGGGTTTATACCCTGCCTCAGAACCTCTATCATCGATATAGCACAGTTCACAGAATCATCTGCTGCAAGGAGCAGGTTATGCATAGCAGGGAAGTACGCTATGACAGCATCCCCAACGTACTTGAGTACTAGACCATTGAAGTTGTGCACCATGAACGACATCTCCTGTGTGAACGCTTGTATTATAACAGCTAGCCTCTCCACTGGGAGCATCCTGCTCAGCCTCGTGGAACCAACCATATCTGCATAGAGCACAACGAGTTTGATCTTCGAGTTGAGATGCCTCTTCAGGAACTCCTCCGATGACCTTGTTAGTGCCTGGAAGCGCATGTTCCTCTTCAGGGCCTTCCACATCCTCGACTGCACCTCCGCTATGTAGGTCTGGGTATCGACTACCCTTGATGATGAGAGTTCCCCAAGTATTATGCTGGTCACATCCTCTGGCACAGCCCTCCTCCCCGTATCCTTACCCCCATCCATCATATCATCACCACTGCCAGCACCATCCCTCCCATCATCATCATCAACTCTCTCACTACCAACACGCATCATCACTGATCTATGATAGAAATACTTTTATATAATATGTTATAGTACAGACTCCTTAATATTATCGGGTTATGATATGGATGATCTGTATTCTTTAAACTTCAACTGTAGTTATTAGCATTGCATATATAACTCCCTTGTGAGTTGCACAACCTTCTCCGCTATTATTGCTGATGCCAGCGCCTGTGCCTCCCTGGTCTGCGCACCTATATGGGGTGTGCATACAACGTTTGGTAGCCTTATCAGCTCAAGGTTGGTTGGGGGCTCAACCTCATACACATCTAGAGCTGCACCAGCTATCCTGCCCTCCTTCAGGGCATCCAGCAGCGCCTGCTCATCCACGACCGCACCCCTGGCTGTGTTGATTATGTACGCACTCGGCTTCATCCTAGCAAGCCTCTCAGCACTGATCATATGCCTTGTACCATCGTTCAGTGGCACGTGCAGTGTGACAAAGTCAGAACTCCTGAGCAGTGTATCTATATCCGTCACGACCATGCCTAGTTCCCTCACAAGCATGGGGTCTATCTTAACCACATCATACGCTATTATGTTCATGCCTAGTGCCCTGGCAAGCCTGGCTACCCTCGTGCCTATCTTACCCATGCCTACTATGCCCAGGTACTTCCCCTTCAACTCTATACCCATCAACTCGCTCTTCAGCCACCTCCCCTCCTTCATGGCAGAATCTGCCCTCGCTATACCCCTGGCAAGGCACACCATGAGCCCTATGACGAGTTCGGCAACAGCGGTCATGGCCGCCTCTTCAGCGTTCACAACCCTTATCCCCTTGCTCCTAGCATAGTCCACATCTATGTTGTCCAGACCAACCCCAACCCTTGCTATTATCCTCAGGTTCTCCCCAGCATCTATGACATCCTTCCTGACCTTGGTCCTGCTCCTCACAACCAGCACGTTGTACTCCCTTATCGCAGTGAGCAGCTCATCATGCTTGATCTCTGGCCTGTAGTCCACATGCAGCCCGTTCCTCCTCATAACCTCTATCCCATTGCTGTCTATAGCATCAGATACGAGTACCCTTATACCTCGTTGTGCTTGCATGATACTGCTGTGGACCATGGCTAAATTAACCTATCTCCATCTCCACGATCATGAGCCATGGCATCCGTATACGGTTAAATAGTTCCAGCATCTATCACTCTTTATGGTGAACTACATAATGCGTATAGCGAATAATGATGAGTTTGAGGCCAGTGTATTCGGCAAGAGGGCATACTACACAGCTATGAGGAGGAAGTGGGAGAAGGGCATGAAGATACTCCTTGCAAGGAGGATGGAGAAGGGTGATGCGTTCATAGGCTACGCTGTAGTGGATAGGGCAGTGGGCATAGAGGGTCTGAGCACTGATGAGATGATCATGTGCAAGAAGAACGGTTGGAGTACAAAGATACTCTTCAGTAGATTGGTCAGGTTGGAGCCTCCAATACCCATAAAGAGCACACCTGTGGGTAAGTGGCCACAGAAGGGTGCACTGCTCCATGGCGCACCCATAAGCGAGGAGGATCTCAACGCTGTGATAGAACTTGCGAGTATAAAGATAAACTATTGAGTGGTAGTAAGAGATGGTAAAGAAGATAGGATTATGTAGTGTAACGCTAGCACATCCTATTACATCATACCATCCATCTGTAGAGGAGCAGTGCTATTGATGGGCCTAGCAGCAGCAGCACCATGCCTATGATGCTCTCTGGGATGACATTGAACGATACCCAGAAGAACTGCCAGAACTCTCCAGCACGTAGGGTCACCCCATCCTCCCCTCTCGCACCACTCGTGAGGTCACAGAATACAGTGTACTCTCCTGCACTGCCAGTATCTGCCATTGGGAAATCATCTGGGAACCTCATGAGCAGGTGGTCATCATCTACACCATTACCATCCACATCACCCCTGCTGAATGGTGCGTGTGTGAAGTATGCTCTACCATCTGGGGTGATAACAACTACTACACCATCAACAGTACCAGTACCTGCAGGCTCACTGAAGCATGCTACCTCTGCACTCCCATGCACATTTATGGTCTCAGGCATGATGAGCCCCTGCCTCAACCTCATACTGCCATCTGTGTAAATTGACTGCCAGAACTCGGCGGTTATGCTGCTGTACGCCCCCTCCTCATCCCTATCACTCCCACTCCATAGATTGCAGAGTACAGTAAAGTCTGTAGCAGGTCTAGCACCAAAGTCATCTGGGAACGTTAGCATCACATGATCATCCTCTATGCCATTGGAGTTTACGTCACCAACGCTGAATCTCACGGTCCTGGAGTATGGCATATCAGCGAACACGGTAACATCACCATTCACACCACTAGGATGCGAGGGCTCACTGAAGCATGTTATGATATACCTTCCATCGCTCTGCGCTATGGTGATCCCCTGCTCGAAGATCTTCTGTGCATATACAGGATAGGCCATGAGTAGAGATGCAGAGATCGCCAGCATCACGTATATGACAGTTCTCATATAATAGAGTGGTTATGCATGCATAAAAATGTTCACTAGATCTTCTATAACATAAATTATAGAAGGAAAGATATGTAATCTGTATAACATGTTATAGACATGTTAGGGCAAGTCTATAGAGTGGACTAGGTTTCAGGGCAATATAACAACCACGTGCATATCGCAGCGCATCACATAATTACCTGCATCCATCAGCCTTGCAGGTTACCATCAATACCATGCTCATCGACACAGATAATGTTATGCTAGAGTATAGACGAAGTGGATCAATAGGTTATTAAGTGGTTGCATGCTGATGCTTGCACATGTACAGGGTAGACAGGGACTCTCTGGGAGAGGTCAGGGTTCCAAGGGACGCATACTATGGCCCATTCACCGCAAGGGCACTCGAGCACTACAATGCCACTGGGCAGAGGATGCATGCCAACATGGTAAGAGCGTATGTCATGATAAAGAGGAGTGCAGCACTGGCCAACATGGAGCTCAATGTACTTGAGAGGGAGAAGGGCGATGCTATAGTCAGGGCATGTGATGCCATACTCGCTGGGGAACTCATGGAGCAGTTCCCCATAGATGCGCTCAACTCTGGTGCTGGTACGGCGTTCAACATGAACGTCAACGAGGTCATAGCCAACAAAGCGCTGGAGTTGCTGGGAAGGGGGAAGGGCGACTACTCCTACCTCCACCCAAACGATCACGTGAACATGTCGCAGTCAAGCAACGATACCTTCCCTACAGCACTGCATCTAGCCATACTCCTGAGCAGCAGGGACCTCCTAACTTCACTAGATAGGCTCATATCATCTCTGCGCAGCAAGGCTGAGGAGTTCAGGCATATACTGAAGATAGGCAGGACGCATCTCATGGATGCGCTACCAGTGACCCTAGGCTCAGAGTTCAGTGCATATGCCAATGCTATAGAGGATGCCAGGAGGTACCTCATGAGTGCACTGGAGGAGTTGAGGTACGTCGCTCTGGGAGGGACTGCAGTCGGTACTGGTGCCAATGCACCAGATGGCTATAGGGTTCTGGCTATAAGGTACCTTGCCGAGGTCTCTGGCATAGACCTCAAACCTGCCAGGGATATGCAGTATGCACTGCAGAGCAGGCTTGCAGTAGCGTACGTATCCTCATGCCTAAGGAACCTTGCGCTTGAGCTGATAAGGATAGCGAATGATCTGAGGCTCATGGCATCCGGCCCATTGGCAGGGTTGGGTGAACTGACCATACCTGCGGTCCATGCTGGCTCGAGCATAATGCCTGGGAAGGTGAATCCATCACTGGCGGAGTGCCTGAACATGGTCTGCTTCAACGTGGTCGGGAATGATGCATGCGTTGCGCTAGCGGTCCAGGCAGGGCAGCTCGAGTTGAATGTCATGCTCCCTGTTATGGCCAGATGCGTACTAGACTCCATGGATATGCTCTCAAGGTTCCTGCCCGTATTCGCTGAGCATATGGTAGATGGACTGAAGGCCAACGAGGCAAGGCTGAGGGATGGTGTTGAGAGCAACCCTATAATGGTCACACTGCTCTCACCGTACATTGGTTATGTCAAGGCTGCAGAGCTCTACAAGGAGGCACTCAGGCAGGGTGTGAGCATAAGGCATCTGGTGGTGAGGGAGGGGCTTATGGATGAGAGGAAGGTGGATGAGGTGCTTGCCAGTGCTGCTGGTCCAGCAGATCACACAAGGAAGAAGGAGGAGTAGTGTGTAAGGAGTAGTGTGTGGCATGGCCAAGGTATGGCTTGAGGTGTACGGATGCTCATCCAGCGTATCTGATGGGGAGATCATAGCGGGGGAGCTCGTAAGCAGTGGGCACCAACTCGCAGGGAGCTTCGAGGAGGCGGATGCAAGTGTAATAGTGACGTGTGTGGTGAAGGATGCCACAGCCAACAGGATGGTGGAGAGGATAAGGCATCTATCTGGTAAGCCATTGGTGGTCGCTGGGTGCATGGCAAAGGCAGAGGCTGATAGGATCAGGAGGCTCAACCCCAGGGCAGGCATACTCGCACCCAGCGCCGTGGACAGGGTTGGTGATGTGCTCGCATCTGCACTGAACGGCATGCCTCTAGCCATACTCGATGGCTCCAATCCAAAGGTAGGGCTACCGAGGGTCAGGGTGAACCCTGTGATAAGCATAGTCCAGATAGGTACTGGATGCCTTAGCGAGTGCACATTCTGCGAGACCAGGTTAGCCAAGGGGAGGCTCGTGAGCTACAGGATAGGCGATGTGGTTAGGCAGGTCAGGGAGGATGTGGCTCAAGGCTGCAGGGAGGTGTGGCTCACATCAACGGACAATGGTGCGTATGGCAGGGATATAGGGAGCAACCTGGCAGAGCTGATCAGGGCTGTATGCTCCATAGATGCTGAGTTCATGGTGAGGGTAGGGATGATGAACCCCCAGTACATACCATCGATGCTCGATGATCTGATAGAGGCCTACAGGGATGAGAAGGTATTCAAGTTCGTGCACATGCCAGTGCAGAGCGGGAGCGATGTAGTGCTTAGGCTTATGCGTAGGGGGCACAGGGCATCCACATTCATAGATGCTGTGAAGAGGTTCAGGAGGGAACTGAAGGAGGGATGCACTATAGCGACCGATGTGATAGTTGGGTTCCCTGGTGAGAGCGAGGAGGACTTCAACTCCACAGTAGATATGCTGCTTGAAGTGGAGCCAGATGTGGTGAACGTATCGAGGTACAGTGCCAGACCAGGCACTGAAGCCAGCAGGATGGAGCAGCTGAGCAGGCAGGTCATAAATGAGAGGAGCAGGATCATGCATGATGTAGTGAGTAGGATATGCCATGCAAGGAACATGCAGTGGAAGGGCTGGGAGGGTAGGGTACTGGTGGATGAGTTGGTGGATGGAGGGGTGCAGGGTAGGAACTATGCCTACAAGCCCATATACATACACCTGAGAGGAGGGGATGAAGGTGCAGTGGCTCCTGCTGATGTGGGAAGTGCCAGAGGGCTACTGGGATCATGGACTAGGGTTATGGTTGAGAGGGTCACAACGCACTCACTGGTTGGTAGGATAGTAGGAGGGTGATGGTGGTGGTAGTAGTGGTAGTGGTGGTAGTAGTGGTGGTAGTAGTGGTGGTAGGGTTAGCATGTATAGGATAGTCATATCAAATTTTTTAGACCAGATGTTGATTCATGTAGAAGCAAAATATTCTTAACATACACCTTCTATCTATGGAAGGATGGAGCTTCCTTTACCTGCTATGATAATAGGCATAGGGGGTGCTGGTGCAAGGATAGCAAGGGTTATGAGACATGCATATAACCTGGATACCTTGCTCATAAGCAGCACAGCGAATGACCTTGCTGTGATAGATGATGGGGAGAGTAGCAACTATGGTGGTGATGGGCGCAAGTATGGATGCACAGCAAGGGTAGATAGCGTACTACTCGATACGGGTGTGCTCAACCCATCCCCTTACACCATAAGGGGGTCTTTACTGGCATTAGAGAAGAACATACATGCCAGGTTGATGGATTACGGTACGTTCATAATGGTGGCGAACCTCGCTGGTAGGAACGGCGTGGCAGTTGCACCACTGCTCGCTGAGATGATCAAGGCTGATGACGCAGGTAGAAGGAGACTCATCACATTCGCCATAATGCCATTTGGATTCGAGCATGACAGACTGTTCAGGGCAGGGGTTGCGCTCAAGAGGTTATCGGAGAGGAGCGACTGCACTATCGTTGTGGATAACGACTCATTCCTAGCAAACAACCACAATCTCAGCCCAGATGACTGCTACAGGATAGCCAATGTTATGCTGGTAGAGGTATTCAGGGCTGTGATGAGCAGCGATGTCGAGGGCCTGAACATGGTATCTGCAGGCATGGGCGATGGTGTGGATGCTGCGGTGAAGGATGCCCTGCGCATGCTCTACAGCAACGAGCCAGAGGGGGTAAGTAGCGCAATGCTGTACATAGTCGAGGGTGCAAGCGCAGGAGGGGTGAGTATAGGGCTCATAGACTCTCTGGTGAAGCGGATGAGGAGCATGCTGGGCAGGTATGCGGAGCATGTGATGGTCAGGGTCTCACGCTGGTCTGAAGAGAGGTGTAAGGAGGAAGGTGGTGGCAGTAACGGTAGTGATGATGAGAGTGTACATGGTGTGGTCAGCATAGGCGGTACTGGATCTAGCGTGGATGGTGGTAGTAGTAGTGGTGGTGGCATTGGTGCGTATGGTGCAGTACTGCTATCGGGGGTAACTGGTGTGAGGAAGTTCGACTCATACGATCCACTGAGCATACTCCCTAGGGAGTGCATGCTAGACTGGGAGTCCAGTGAGGCCGAGTTGAGGCTGAATCTCGAGAGTTTTTCTATGCTACCCAACCTAGAGTAGATGGCATCTCTCTAGCCCCTCTAGAGACATCTAGTATGGATATGCCTACTTGTACAGCATTACATCTCAAGTCTCAAGTCTCAATCCTCCCTCCACTGATTCGTAACCTGTATGCCCTAACGAGGCGAGGTTGAGCACCACTACAGCATGACATCATCTATCACTCATGCATACTCTAACTGAAGCAGGCATACGGTATAGATGTACTGATCGATGAACCAACTGCTAACCTTTAAAGGGTACAGACGATCCAATTCATGTTAAGGGATGACTAGGCTGGAGGTGAGCGATCTAAAGGCATACTACTTCACCAGCAGGGGCGTAGTCAAGGCTGTGGATGGTGTTACCTTCAGGGCGAGCGAGTCAATAGGGATAGCAGGGGAGTCTGGATCTGGCAAGAGCACACTGGGCCTATCCATAATGAGGATGCTACAGCCCCCTGGTAGGGTGGTCTCTGGCAGCATAGTGCTGGATGGTATGGACATACTTGCTATGAGCGAGCATGAGTTCAACACAAGGGTGAGGTGGAAGAGGGTATCCATGGTGTTCCAGGCGGCTATGAACGCCCTGGACCCTGTGTACAGGGTAGAGGAGCAGATGGAGGAGCTGCTGAGGTACCATGCATACGGGGCAGGGGATGCACGTGAGTTGATGAGCAGCGCTGTGAGGCAGGTCGGGCTCGATGAGGGTGTGCTGAGGCGCTACCCCCACGAGCTCTCAGGTGGTATGAAGCAGAGGGTCGTGATAGCCATGGCCCTGCTCCTAAGACCATCACTTCTCATAGCCGATGAGCCCACCACTGCACTGGATGTGCTTGTGCAGGCACAGATAATAAACATGCTCAAGGGGCTCAAGGATGCTGGGCTGATGCTCATGCTCATAACCCACGACCTCTCGATAATAGCGGAGATAGCGGATAGGATAGGGATCATGTATGCAGGTCAGATGGTGGAGTTTGGGAGCACGGATCAGGTGTACAGGGAGCCCAAGCATCCGTACACACAGGCACTGCTAGCAAGCATACCTAGGATGAAAGGCGAGAAGAGGCTCACGTACATCAAGGGTAGCCCCATAGACCTGCTCAATATCCCTAGAGGGTGCAGGTTCTACGCAAGGTGCCCATATGCCATGGATGTGTGCAGGGACGATCCTCCAGCAGTGGATGTTGGTGATGGCTATGTCAGATGCTGGCTCTACGCAAAGCACTGACCTGCTCGAGGTCTACAGGCTGAGGAAGTGGTTCAGGGCTAAGAGGTCCATACTCGAGGTGCTCCAGGGGAGGGATGAGCATGTGGTCAAGGCTGTGGATGGTGTGAGCTTCACGGTGAAGCAGGGCTCGACATTCGTGCTCGCTGGTGAGTCTGGCTCTGGGAAGAGCACCATAGCAAGGCTCATACTGAGGGCTATAGAGCCAGATGATGGCAGGATAGTGTTCGCTGGCAGGGATGTGCTCTCTCTGGACAAGGCTGGGATGAGGTGGTTTAGGAGGAATGCCCAGATGATACACCAAGATCCATACTCCTCGCTCAACCCAAGGATGAGGGTAATCTCCATAGTTGGAGAGCCTCTGGAGGTACATGGTGTAGGCAAGGTGGAGAGGGAGGAGATGGTACTCAGGGCGCTTCAAGAGGTGAGGCTAGAGCCTGTGGAGGAGATAGCGTACAGGTACCCCCACATGCTCTCTGGGGGACAGAGGCAGAGGGTTGCCATAGCCAGGGCACTGGTACTCAAGCCCATGCTCATAGTGGCAGATGAGCCAGTATCCATGCTCGACCTATCGGTGAGGGCGGAGATACTGGAACTCATGCAGAGCCTGAAGGTCAGGCACAACATAACCTACATCTACATAACGCACGACCTCTCAACCGCCAGGTACTTCGGCGATACCATAGCCATACTCTACAGGGGTAGGATAGTCGAGATGGGTAGCATAGATGATGTGCTCCACGACCCACTGCACCCATACACCCAGGCGCTCATAGATGCCATACCAGAACCAGATCCATCGAGCAGGTTGAGGGAGAAGGTGATAAGGATAAGATCCCATCCAGGCGAGGAGGTGGATGATAGGGGGTGCAGGTTCTACGCAAGGTGCCCATATGCCATGGATGTGTGCAGGGACGAGCCTGCACTGGTTGAGGTCAAGAAGGGGCATCACGTGAGCTGCTTCCTCTACAAGTGATCCCATCCATCAAGAAAGGGTATATCCTCCCTCCTCGCTACCATCACGAGCTCATCCCCACCGTATATGTCGTGCAGCAGTGCATGCTCCCTGGCATTTATGGTCTTCTCGTACAGCCTCCTCGCATTCACGTTTGCTGTTGATGTTGTGACCAGTACGAGTTTGAGTTCGGAGCCCCTCCCATGGAGGTACCTGCATACATGCCTGAGCGACTCCACCACAAGCATGCTCCCCACACCCATGCCCTGATACATTCTGGCAACTGCCACCTGCTCCAGTTCTATCACGGCCTTGCTCCTGAACCCCCCATGCTCCGTCCAGAGTATGTACCCTATCGGCTGGTCCATGAGGGTTGCTACGTAGTACATGCATACTGGCTTGCTCCTATGCTTACTCTCAACCCATCTAACAACATCAGCATGGTCCCTCATGCCCTTGAAGTTCTCCAAGTATATCCCTGCTACGTAGGGGATATCCTGCTCTACCATCTCCCTAACCGTCACATTCATAACGCCCTTGCCCACCATCACCATCCTCGCCTATAAGATGCTATGACTAGAGCCCCTAGCAACTCTAGCTCATCTGGATTGTCAGTATGTCATATGCCTGCTCATCGCATGCCTCCTCAGCTCCTCATCACTCGCAAACTCGAGGTTGCACTCCTGGCATGTGTATATCATACCAGCACCTGCTCCTCCCCCTCCTCCAGCACCAGCAGCATTAGTAGTGCTCGTAACCTCCCCTGTTCCACCGACACCCCCACCACCCCCGCCTTCAGGTGCAGGCTCACCCCTGCCCGTACCCTCTGCGAATATGCTACCCTTGCCCTTCCTCACTGCCAGCGCACCGCCTATCAGCCCAAGTATTATGCCAGGGAGCATCCCTATGTTTATGAACCCAACACCAAGCACACTTATTATGCAGAGGATGATTATCATCACTCCCCATCTCTTGCTCTCCTCCCTCCTCCTCTCTATCATAACAGCCAGAAGCATTATCATCGCCCCAGTGGAGACCCCTGCCACACCAGCCCTAATGAGCATGAACCTGAACTCCTCATCTCCGAGCATGCTCCTCAGGTTATCCAGCATCTCATCCTGTGGGAGGCCTATGAATATCCCTGCTATGAAGGTCAGTCCCTGAGCCAGTATTATCAGCCCTGCTAGGAATGAGAGTATGAACTCTGGAGCCCTCCTCTTCACCGTTATCATGCATCTCCTCCTCCTACTGCTACTACTCCTACCATTGCCCTACCTACAACAATCTACACCAACTAAATATATAAATGCAGTGCAGTGGGCTAGAGGCTGCTCTTGAACCTCTGCTGCTTGGGCTTGATGGTGTAGAGGTGTGCACCAACACCGATCAATGGTACAGATGCTACCATGAAGATCTGGGGTATGGTATTGAAGAGCCAGGTCTCTCCCCTGTTGGCCAGGGTCTCTACATAGTACCCATCCATGGCCTTCTCTATGCTACTTGCATTGATCATGCCTATCAGGAGCACTATACCCTGCACTATTATGATGGTGCTTGCAGCCTTCCTGACCCCAGACTTCCTTGCCAGCCCTTTGGCTAGTAGGTACGCCACACCTGCCAGTCCAAAGCCAGGTATGCCGAATAGGAACATCCCTATCAGCATCATGTTCCATGGCTGGGCTATGGTGGCACCTATTGCTAGTGGCCTGGTTAGTGCCATGTAGAGTGAGTTGATGTAGAGTACGAACATCGCATGCAATGCTAGAGACGCTATGGCCATCCAGGTATCGTATCGCATGAGTATACTCTCCACACGTGGAATAAATTGTTTGCTGGTGAAATGCCATTATGCCACACAGTGCACTATACATGTTGGGTGGAGGTAGATGGGCCAAATAAATATCCCGTGTGCTGATGACATACCATCAGGTTATACCTACAAGCTTTGCGAGTTCCCTCCTTGAGGCAACGCTCAGCTTGGATGCAGCATACTCTGGCGATACGCTGAGGAAGTGCACACCGAACCCATCCTCAAGCCCATGCTTATCCACGAGCCTGGGATGAACCTCTATATGCCAGTGTAGTTGCTTCCTGCTCTTCTCCGATGATGCATGGACTATCATGCTGAACCTCACATCCCCTAGAGCAGTGTAGAGCCCCCCAAGCATAACTCTTAGCATCGTAGCTAGTTCATCTATCTCCTTCTGGGTCATCCTGAGCAACTGTATGCCATGCCTCTTGGGCACTATCCAGAACTCGTATGGATAGGTTGGGGCCCAGGGGCATAACGCCGTGAAGTTCTCTATACTGACTAGGTGCCTTGGGCTCTTATCCTCCATGCTGACTATGTTGCATATAGGGCATAGACCAGCCTCATTTATGTACCTGTTTATGGACTCTACCTCCTGCTCTATCAGCGGGGGCATGTAGGGGAATGTCACTATGTTGAGGTTTGGATGCCACCCACTGCTAGCATCGTAGTCCATGTACACTGCAACGTAACTCACACCCTTCTGCATGTAGAGCCACTTGACCCTGTCCTGCAGTGCAACAAGCACATTGGACCACTGCTCCGCAGGTATGTATGATGGTCTGCAGTGCTCCCTGCTTGCTACGAGCAGATAGTGGTAGCCGTATGCAGGTTCGCTGTAGAATGGCTTGTTGCTGTACGTGCCATTTGCAGATATGCTGACCAGGGGGTTGCTGCTTGGCACTACCCTGACACACCAGTCATCTATACGGTTATCCTCTGTATCGGAGAGCCTCCTCACTATCCCCTCCTTCTGCACGAGTACAAGCACTGCTGGTTTGGTCAGATGTTCATTGCCAGGGCAGTAGATGCATGTGCCTACATTATGATCATCCCTGTTACCCTCACCCTCCACCTCACTGCTGCTATCATTAACTATGACCAGCCTATCCAGTATGTTATCCTTCCTGAACTGAACCATCCACATAAACACCCCCTACCCTCTCCAATTCCATCCTTACTACCCCCGTGTTATTCCCCTTACTATTAAATGCTTTTATCTAAAGCTTACCTTCAATAATAGTTAACAGAATGGTACAATTGTGTATGCTAGAGTGATACAGCAACCTGTTCAGTAGGTTACAGGATGCACAATGCTCGATGGCCTGCATCTGATGATACGGAGTGTAGAGTACATCCTTGACCCTTCAGGTTACGGCATACATTGCACAATACAGTTCATATAGGAGCTGCTGATATCCATAATAGTAGTGATACTCGTGGTGATACACTCGATAACTATAGCGATGTTAGTAGTTATAGCATCTCCCATTGTTGCTATGTATGCCGAGAGAGGGAGGGTGTTGATCATACCCAAGATGGCTGCAGATCCATCGTTCGACCCCCACAGTTACCCAGGCCTGTGGAATGGTATATACCATGAATCTCAGGGTTGCTATCGGGGATACGGTGACATGGATCAACAATGATTCGGTACAGCACTCGGTAACTGGCGGGAGCGGTGTGAGCAGGTATGAGGGGTATCACTGGCAGGTTAGTTACTCCAGGCGGGATATCTAGCGGGCTGATAGGGTAGGGAAGAGATGGTCTTACATATTCGATGGGGCAGGTGTGTTCACGTACTTCTGCACCATACATCATGATGGTAGGCGCTGTGGTGGTTGAGCCTGAGCAGCAGATCCCGATCATCCTCACGATGCAGATGGTAACATGCTGAGACTGTCTATTATGACCGTTACATCAGACAGAAGGTACCACGCCGGTACAGCTTGGGCACCACCATTCATAGAGACTGGTGAGAGGATCGCATTCATAAACGACCTCTTTGATATCAGCGGTACGTGAAGCAGCATCTCAAGTACGATTTCGTTATACAGCAGAATGGAAGGAAGGGAGATATATAGATCGCTCGGATACTCAGCGTGGTAGTGATGTCAAGTACCTTGTATTCTCTGAACCTAGACCAAAAGTATAAGGCGGGAGAAGATGGAAGGCAACCCCGATGGTCATGCTGAGTTCAGCACCATAGCATAGTATACTCGTGCAAGAGATACTGCATCCTTCCTGATCGTGATATGATCTCTCCTGCCAAGATGGATGTGACTAACTATAATCCACAGTAACATATGCTGGGATAGTTAGTAACCCTGCTGGCTGGTGCAGGGGTAGTATTCTCTGGTGGTTTAGAAGGAGCAGGTGAATCTGGATCGATTAACCATCCCAATGCCAAGCCATCACGCATGCACCTCTCTCTGTTACCACCTGTATACGGATGATAGCATGACTGGTTATTGTATTGATGTGACTATACAGTGTATAATAGCCATTGGCAGATAATACATGTGTGATATACATGTCAAACCAAAGCAGGTGAGTAGCATGGAATTACGGTGTCTACTCCTAATTTTTAATCCTATATACTATGTACACACTGACCCATATCTACACGTATGTTAACCCATCATCCAGCACATCACCACGCAGGCACAGCTCCACCCCTTGTTGGATAGAGGTGTATGTATCATGCTCGATATGCTTAACTGCTGTCCCACCAGCCCGACCATCTGGTGGTATATGGTTACGATCCATGCTCATCATGCGATCGGCTAATGGCATATCTGCTGGAACCGTACAATGCAACCTCATACAGGATCAGGATGATTACCAGCGAGAACCAGATGGGATAGAAGCAGGCGAGGTACAAGCATTGGATGATATTCTCTACCTCTGTATACAAGACCGTATCTGCATTCTGTCTGCTCCATACTGGTGTCTATGATGAATAAGAGATACATGAATAGCCAGAGGTACATCATAGTCTCCTTCACTGCCATAAGGAACCACTTCTACACCTCAGATCTACCTGAGCAGGATGTGCTGGATAGAGGGAGGAGGATACACGGCATGATCGAGGAGGAGTTGCAGAGTAGCGAAGCAGGCATCGTGAGGGAGGTCAACCTCATTGCTCCGTATGGAGAGGCTACAGATGGTAGGAAGGTCATACTCTCAGGGCATATAGATGCGATAAACATAGATCGAGGTATAATTTATGAGATCAAGAGCATCTCTTATTTTGTGCAGTATCCAGAGATGGTCCACCTCCAACTTGCGTTTTACGCAGAGTTGTATGAGAGGTATCAAGCACTAAACCAGTTCATACCCCCACTACACTATCTAACACTACTGCTCTACACATATACACTGCAAGGGATGAAGATAGCAGAACTTAGATACGAGAGGAGGGTTATAACAAGAGATGAGGTATTCAGTATGAGAGATAGGTTGAGGATGCATATCGATGCCTATGTATCGTATCAGTTGCACAGATCAGGCAGGTAGGCAGTCACCTCATCCATGACGATCACTTCGCTTAGATCTCAGAATAGATCTATAGATCCTCTCGATCTTCTCTACAGCCTCTGCATACCTCCCTCTCTCAAGCATCAATAGAATAGTATCTATCTCAACCTTATCGATGTGTATATACGTCCTGTGCCCAGCGGTGAACCGCATATGCCCATGGGTGAGTTCAACCCTCACGAGCTTATTGTCGATCTTTACCTGTAGTTCAATCGTGAGTCTACCGCTAATGCTACGCAATAACCCAATCACTCTACTAACATATCCCTGTATATGCGTGTAGAGATCCCTTGTGTATGTCATCATATTCTTATTTATGCCCCATCATCGATACCTCATTTTCTTATTTAATACTATATTGTATGAGAGATCGACTCAATGCTCATGTAGATAGTGTATCAACTGCATATCCTAGATTCTGTAATGGGTCGCATGAGCATTCAGGGTCATGCAGATGCATCCTTGCAGTATGCTACCAGCCTCTGCATACCTCATGGGAAGATATGTTTGGACCCTGGAATGTTAATAGTTGGTAATAAATACATCTGTACAAGATGGTGAAAGGCAGCATGTCACTTGCTCACTCACCCGCTCACTTATCAATCAGTGTTACACATCTGTAGCCGTAAGCATATATGACTTGTTATGCGATCATTATGATATGTATCGTATTAAGTTTGGTACATATGCATATCTAACCAGTAGATGCAGTGTACTTGCGGTGATGGAGATGAACTTTTATCCATGTATTATGTATGCCCCATGCATCGCTTACCCGTGCCAGATCTACTGGAACGTGCAGTCCAGTTATTACACCCACATCACCACTGACCCTAGAAGGGTAGTACCATACTGATCACATCATACAGCAACTCTTGCATATCAATAAGTTACTTGCATCACGCATCCACGGGAGGAACCTGATATATGAATGAGAGATCAGATCCCTGTGAGCATATCAATACAATAATGGATGAGGAGAGAGGAGAGATAGTATGCTGTAACTGTGGCATAGTCATTCAGGATAGACTTGAAAGGGATCCATCGCTTGATCTGAGGATGAGCATAGATGATGAGGAGGATAGGCATGATAGGCTTGAGTTGACACATGAGGGATACATACACCCCTTGAACAAGAGCATCACGCTGGGGACCGTATACATGGGCGGGATGCACCTCAACGAGATGGATCAGGTATACGGTTACCTGCATATAAATAGGAGGAATAGAAGGCTCATTAGGCTGGATCAGAGGAGCAAGTATGAGGCTAGGGACATATCGCTCTATAGATTGGTCAAGATATACTCGGAGAGGTTCAACATACCTCTATACTGGTTGTATGATCTACTGCTTATCTGCAAGAGGGAGCATAGGGCATATGTAAGAGAGTTTGTCAAGAGGCTAAAGCGAGAGAGGATAATCAATGAGCAGGATAAGATGCTGGTGGATGAGGTCTATCAGGTCAACTGGGCAATATTACATAAGAACAGGCATCAATGCAGTAATATGGGAAGGAGTAGAAGGTCAATGACAAGATGAGGTAAGCCCATACGATGTAAACAAGTGTATGGAAGAGTCGAAGAAGAGATTGGTAAGCCATGCCGTGCTTATCGAAGATCTGATCTATCTACTATCTATGCTCTATATTGGTATACTCACATTCATGCTATAACAATGATAGCCTTCATGACCCATGAGATCCTGATCCAGATCCAGATCCAGATCCTGATCTTAGGTATCTGCTCTTGTGGGTGATGAAGAGTAGTATTATCAGATAGGTTATCACATGCTTGATTACCTCATCCTCCATCCCAAATACCTTCAGCAGTGTGTATAGTATCAAAGATACTATCAACGCTATGTAGGTGTGAAGCGGAGTACCTCTCCGCATATCGATTTTTAGGGCGTGGGTAAATATGGATATGACCATCAGAGTCTCTGGCATAGCAGTGTATGCTGGCTACAGCCTCAATGGGTACTACTTCACGTACGAGTCCTTGCAGGGTATAGATACGGTGGTTCCATTGTACCACGAGCATAACTACGATAGGCAGATAGGACAGGTTAGACTGTACACCTCCGAGGATGGCACATACATCAACTATGATGGTGAGATAGATGAGGCTAGCATAACGGAGGATGTTATGAGGGATCTAGAGAAGGGTCTCTACAGGGTCAGCATAGGTGTGGAGGTCAACGAGTACTATGTATACCATCACGTCTCATCTGGCAGTGATGAGGAGTTCATACTCATCCACTCCATAAGGCCCTTTGAGTTGAGCATAGTGAAGAATCCAGCGTTCCCCCTCACCACGCTCTACATGCAGAACGCAAGGAGGATAGAGATGGTTGGTGATGGGAAGAGTGTGCAGAAGCGCATACTCATGCTCAGGAACAGGATATGTGATGGGGCTGGATGCATAAGGATGAGGTTAGGGTGCGATAACAACGCAACTGCACAGTATACACACAAGATAAATATAGATATGGCAGAGGAGAAGCCAGTTATAACAAACTCAGGAGAGAATCCGATAGTTGAGGCAGTGAACTCGTACATATCGAGGACGAAGGGACACATCAAGTTCGTTGTAAACGCTATAGATGCATCGCCATTCGGCTCCAGGGGAGAGAATGGCTTGGTTCCAAAACCTCAGAGGATAAGTGCAAGGCTTGAGGAGTTCATGGTCAAGGGCAGAGTGGAGGGCAAGAACGCAGTGTGGACAGTCGTGCCTGTGGTGGAGTGGTCTACGTTCGCAGATGGTAGTGCACCAGCAGATGCAGCACAGTCCATAACAGAGGCATCCAAGGCGGTAGAGTACAGGGGGTACAGGCAGAGCATAACTGATCTTGCGAAGATATCTGCCCCAGTGGATCTGATAGGTGAGCTTGTAGCACTCGAGAGGGAGATGCTGCAGTACGAGATCGACAAGGCACTCTTCGATCAGAGGGCAGAGATAACCAATACCCTGGACTCTGCTACCGCCATGCTCGAGCCAGGTGATGTGCTCACTGCGATAAGGCAGATAAGGGCTACTGGTAACATGAATGATATAGTGCTGGTATGCCCTCCAAAGGTATTCCATGACCTGATGGGCTCGCAGGAGGTGAGCAAGTTCCTAGAGTACGGAGATGGGAATGCATTAGGGGCAAGAGAGGGGATAAACGAGTTCTTCATATACGGCATAAGGGTGAGGATGACGAGCAAGGAGGTTACAGAGGAGGTTGATGGCACAGACAAGTACGTGAGCATAATGTTCCCAGTGGGAGCTGTAGGCCTTGCACTTGGCAGTCTAGAGGTAGAGATATTCAGGGATGGCAATGCGCTCAAGGATGTTATAACGGTGAAGAAGCCCTTCGCCTTGAAGTACCTGCTGCCTGATCAGTGCGTGAAGATAAGATCTGGCTGATCGGAGGATAGTGAATAACCTCATCCAAACACATCTTTTCTTTCTACATAAACTAACTCTCAACTCATTCTAGACTAAATAAGAGTATGCCAAGTATAGCAGGCAAGACCATATTCCTGACCTCGCTATCTGAGAGGATGCTCAAGGGCGGTGAGAATGTTGTGGAATGGGACAACACCAGCTTTAAATGGGTATACCAGGTATCCAGGAGCCTCAACATGAGGATATGGGCATTATCCATGGTCGAGAATGCATCAGCTATAGCACTTGCCAACAGCGTCTACAATGATCTCATGAATGCATACAAGAACAACACAACCCTCACCTTCGTGTGTGACTTTGCATTTCATAACCTAGGAGCAGTAACGGTCAAGGTATACACCCCTCCAACCGTGCAGTACACCAACACCGACAAGGGGGCGTTGAGACTTATCTCGGTCGAGTTGATCGAGGTCTTGTAGTATAACCGGTTGATGCCTAGGTAAATATAGTTATGGCCATACTGGAGGCTTTGAGGAGTATATTTAATGCTGGTGTTTCAAGACAGAGCAAGAGACTCGTTGAGGGCGTAGTGACCCCATTCGCATGGGATACGTTCACAGGTATATCCAATAGGGCCCTGTACGATCTGTACATAGGAAACAGCATAGTCAGGGCTAACATAGATTACATGGCATCTAGCATATCAGATATAGGGATAAAGATAAGGGACGGGAAGACTGGGGAGATAAAGCCATCTGACATAGACTTCAACATAGAGAATATACTCAAGGAGTTCATAGTATACGGGTACTCTGTACAGTTCTACAACAAGGGCAAGTCCAGACTCGAGAGCGTTAATATGGCAGATATCCAGTACCCTATATATGATGGGAACAAGGTTATAGGATTCCAGTACTCAAGCCAGAGGCTGATGCTCAAGGACTATCCAAACCTCATAGTCATAAACTCAACCAAGTTCAATGATCTCGTCACGAACAAGAACTCCCTCCTGTATCCACTCCTAGCCCTGCAGACGTTCACGTACAGGGGGAAGACTTACTCCTACAGGGTAATAGATCTGATCAAGGCCGTGGAGTACTCTGCACTCCAAGGCCTGGTCAAGGGTATGCACAGCAAGCACTTCCTGCTATTCGAGCCAGATACAGACCTATCTGCAGTCAAGGCACAGTTGGAGGATCTGACCAACTCAAATAGCGACCTCATCCTCATGGATAGCCTCAAGGATATAAAGAGGATGAGCCATGTTGAGGGGAAGCAGTATGGAGAACTCTTCGATGCAGTGATCAAGATACTCAACATAGCATCACAGAACTCGTTCAGCCTCCTGCTCATAAGTCAGGACTTCACAGAGTCCAGTGCCAAGGTGACCAAGTCCCTCATCGATGAGAGGATAAACCAGTACAAGACCGTAGCCATAAGCGCATTGGAGACACACTTCAACATAGATATACTTGCGGTTGAGAGGAAGGAGTATACATTCGGTGAGGTCATGGATATGTTCAGGACTGGGCTCATAACTAAGGAAGAGGCCAGGCAGATGCTAGGCCTGGATTGATCACATGTACCAAGGTGATGTGAATGGTTGAGGACTCGATAATCCTGAAGTTACAACTCGATGATAATGCTAGCGCACATCTTGATAGGGTGAACTCGAACTTCGATAAGATGAGCCAGAAGATTCAGTCTATAGACAAGAACCTGAAGGCACTGGGTATAGCAGTGGTCTTCAAGAATGCGCTGGATATAGTGGAGAAGGGCAACCAAGCACTCACGAGGTATGAGAAGGGTGTACTGGAGGTCAGGAAGAAGGAGGAGGAGCTGGCTAGGCAGAGGAGGGAGTTGGTGGAGTTGCAGGATAGGCTGAACGAGGCGCATGATCCTAAGGTACTGGAGAGGTATCAGGAGTTACAGAGGCAGATACAGATTACAGAGGAGGAGTTGAGCATCAAGAAGAAGGAGCTTAACAACGATATGATAAACCTCATCCAGTCGTATATCCAGTTAGGAGGCTCGACCCTGCCATTACTCATCGCAAACCTGGGCAGACTCTCCAGCGCTCTATCTGTTGTCAGGACAGGGTTGATCACTACATTCATAACCAACCCTGTTGGTCTTGCACTGATGGGCATAACTGGTGCTGTGCTAGCACTCAATGAGGCCCTCGGCTTCCTCCCATTCAAGTTCAGCGATGCATTCAAGCCAGTCGATGCCCTCAGCAGTGTCAGGCTGGATGCCCTCAGCATGGAGGTTAAGGATGTCACTGCAGCGGTCGAGGACCTAGGCAAGACTGTGGAGGACACAGAAGCGAGGTTCAACAGGCTCAAGGAGGGGTTCATGGATATAACTGGAGTAGGAGGGCTGGGCAAGGAGTTTGAGAGGCTCGTTGGCAAGGATATAGGCAAGAGGCTGCTCATAAGCAAGCCTGAGGTACTGATAGGGGAGCTCTTCAAGACGGATGAGTTCATGAGGGTTCTAGCCATGCATAAGGCTGGGCTCATACCAGAGAGGACCATAGTAGCCAATGTCATGGAGCTGTTGAGGGCCAAGGGACTGCCATCACAACTTGCAGATGATGCAAGACTGAAGGTTGAGATAATGTTGAGAGAGAGGATCAACTCACTCACGGAGGAACAGAATGTAGCACTCACAGAGCAGGCAAACATGTACAGCAGGCTGAGGGATGAGGTCATTGGAGCGAACACAGCATTGAGCAAGTTCATGAACACCATAGCATCGTTGAGGAGGGAACTTGAGAGGGAGGTAGAGAGAGCCAGGTCTATGCCACAGCCGTTGAGCATAGCTGCGCCATCGATAGGTAGTGCTAGTGCAAGCAACAAGATAGAGAGCCATCCATCGAAGCCAAAGACTTCCATGAGCATAAACACAGCAGGCTCAAGGAGTAGTCTGGGGCAGTTCACCGGGGGCATGTATGCCTACTAAATACAGATATGGTAGTCACTGTTGCCCAGGTCAAGGAGATACTGAAGATGGATGCATCGAATACAGCGTTCGATGCATACATACAGTCTGTGGTCAATGCAACGTATACGGTCTATGGCTATCTTGATGCCCTTGGTGCAACTGCGGAGCAGAAGGATGAGATAGTCAAGTATGCAAGCGCTTACAAGGTTGCGAGGCTGATAGGCACATTCCCCAAGGTCATGCATGAGGGGCTGTTAGAGCATCTCAGAGGGTTGCTTAGCAGGTTCATCATTGCATCGTAGAGGTTGATATACATGGGAAGATATGCGAACTATATTGCCCTAAGGGACCTTCTCAAGAACGTCGCAGTGAGCAGAGGGTACAGGTTCGTCGAGGCACTGGAGAACGCCCCGATAACAGATAACATGGTCATCCTCTCCCTTGTAGATGAGGCTGAGCATAGGAGTGCAGTTGACTCTACAAATTACAGGTTGAAGTTCTGGATAGATGTTCTTAAATTCACCTACTCATCAACAGATCTGGAGAGCATTCTGAATCTTGTTGATGCTATAATTGATCAGCTGGATGCTACAGGCACATACAAGACGTATGGAATTCAGTACAAGTATACTTCGTATCAGGCTGAGGGTAACGTTGAGGATAATAGAGTCATAACACATGCGAGGATAGTGATAGAGAGTCAGCATACTGGCTAGCAAGCATGCATGTAGTATGATAGGGGGTAAATATGAATATGCCTAGAAGGGTAGCAGTGATATCAAAGGCATTAGGAGGTTCATGGATCAACACGATGAACCAGCTCAATGGCGTGCAGAGTGTAGAGGTCAAGTTGCCAGAGAATATAGTATCAATAGATGATATAGCAACGAGGAGGCCAGCACTTATCAGGAGGGGGCTATTTGATGATGTCGAGGTCAGCATTAACGGTGTCTTTGAACCATCAAGGGCAATGAATGGGCTGTTGAAGGGAATATTCAAGCATACTATGTCAAGTGTTAACGATGTTGGTGTAAGATATTCACACAAGTATACCCTGTATGCCCCTGAAGATCCTGTACGGGTCTGCCAGATATATGTTGAGAATGAAGGCAGTACAATAAGTATAGATCAGGCAGTGGTTAAGAACATAAAGATAAGTATTGAGGGCACTGGTATAGCAACCTACAGTCTAGAGGCAATCGGCAGATATATAACAGATGTACCAACTACAATCAACACCGATACAATAAGACCATTGTATAGAATAGAAGGCTTAACACAGGTATCAAAGGCAACGATCAGCATCAATGCCAACCATAAGCCAGTATACAGCATCAATGGCGAATCAAAGACTATAGGTATAGGGATGTATGAGTTGACTCTTGAGACTGAGAGTAGTAACAGTTCAACATTCACCAATTCAAGGGATAATAGCAGGTTGGATGTGGTTGAGTGCAGTCTTACTGGTGATACGCTTGGTGCATGGCATTACGGTCTCTGGTTCAAGTTGAAGGATGCCTATGCTGTAACTTCATTGCCTGTAAAGGCAGGTGACGTAATCAGCTATAAGACCAGGTATCTAGGAGATTTGCTAGTGTTTGAGATGCATAATAACAATCCAGCCGCAGAGTAGATGAGATTGATGCTGATATGAATATGGATGAACTGAGAGAAGAGTTATATTTTTTTATCAATATGATCATAGAGGAGGCAAAGAAGAAGAATAATAATAGGTCGAAGACTCTCCTCAAGGATGTTATAAAGATCTTGCAGAATCAGCTCAAGCTGGAGATTGAGTTGAGCAGGATTGGTAACGATGCAAGACAGGAGAGGCTGAATGCATTGTTGAAGGAAGTTATGGAGTCATGTAGACATAATGAGCAGATCGACTGATCGCCCTTGTTAACCATTGATCGCTCGCTCGATCTCTTGATATGGTTAACGTAATGAATACTGCTAGCTATAACCTGATTACCTGTGCCTTTCTCTTGCTATCTGCATATGCAAGCATAAGTGCATATAGCAGATCATCTTCTCCAGATATGGTTGTTAACCTACCATTCTTTATTGTAGACTCTTTTAACTGCCTGATGAGTCTTGTACACGATGGAGAGATGAGGATGTTATTGCTCTGTATTGTATGCATCAGTCTTACGATGGCATCCCTCTCCCTCTCCCTACTCCATACTATACCTCTAACACCATAACCCCTCCCTGCAAGATACTCCTCCACCCCTTTGCCTACACCGGTCGAGTCTATGACGATCGTTGTGCTACCATGTAATCTCGGTATCATAGAATTCATCTGCTCAAGATAGGCACCCCTACCCTCATACTCATCCAGTACGTAGAGCCTCTCGCCATCCATGTGACAGTACAGGACTCCCATGGAGTCTGAGTAACCTCCAACATCAACCAGCACCAGGTTAACCTGCTTACTTATCGGCTCATCTGCTAGCAGATTGGCAGTATTGAAGATGCCATACACCTCATCTATATACTCAGCCTCATACTCCTGCCTGTAGTAGACCCCTAGGATGCTCCTCTGGCTCTCCAAGAAGTTCCTGCTGATGAGGGGGTTCATGGTTGAGGGTATCCTGAACCTACTCCAATCCTTGCCAGATTCGTATATCCTGTAGAAGATATGCTCCTTCGAGCATGGAGTTGAGATGAGCCATAGATACCCTCCAGTGGTCGATAGTGTTGGGAAGAGTACAGTGGTGATTAGTTCCTCATCTATAAAGTTGGCCTCATCCACTATGACCAGGTTTGCGGTGTAACCCCTTATGGTGTTTGGGGATGATGGTAGCGATAATATCCTTGAGTCATTGACGAGCCTCAACTCCGTTCTGGTCAGTGATTCGATGAGGAGATCAAGAGGCTCAGTAGATACAAACCTTGCAATGTAACTGAAGAGGTGCAGGGACTGCCTGAGCGATGGGGAGACTATGAGAATCGTACTCCTTGGATGCACAACAGCATGGGATAAGGCCTTCAGTGCTGTTACCGTAGTCTTGCCTATCTGCCTGCCTCCCAAGACTATCGTGTTCCCTTTGGCCTGCAGTATCGCTCTCTGGTAATCGAATAGTGATATAGTGTGCAGATCAGCTATCTTGAGGGCAAGGTTATAGCAGGCTCTGCACATATGGTTTTTTAGGGTAAATAGGTGTATGGAGCATGTGCTAGACCTTACGCATGAGCATAACGCCAACTGCAACCATGTAAGCATGGTATCAGGGTACCTGAATACACTCAGGGAGATAGATAGGGTTACACAGGGGAGGGTGAGATCGGAGATAGATGCTATAGTATCCCATCTGCTAGAGTATGATAGAGTAACATTCTACAGGGAGGATATAAGCCTGAGCATATTGAGCAGGATAAGGAGGATAAGGGTATATGAGAGTGATGCTGAGAGGTATCAGCATATTATAAGGTTGGCAACGGAGATAAATCGGGGTGTAATAGTCGAGGTAGTCCCCAACGTGCAGGGTGGGAGTAATGGTGCCGATTCGAGTACGGACTCGGATGAGGGTGGAGATGAAGAGGTGGATGTGGACGATAATGTTGATATCGTTGAGGTAAGCACAGTGACCTAACCTCATCCGATTGATCTGATCCAATCTAGTTACCAGCTGGCATAACTCAACGATCTAAGCGATGACCCTTATCTCTGGTTCTGGTAATAGTCCGTACTTGAGCAGGATGCTCCTGTTGTACTCCTCCTGCTGTGAGTACCCTCTCCGTACATCATCATCACCACCATCACCACCACCCTTCCCATCCTCCTCGCCATCCCCTTCACCTTCCTCCTCCTCTTCTTCTTCTTCTAACCTTGCCCTATTGCATGCTAGGAGTATGTCCAACGCATACCTGTCCAGTGCGAGTATCTCGTGGGGGAGCCTGCCGTACTTCTCTGCAAGCCTATCTATATTGGCCAGGAGTCTGGTTCTACTCATCCTGTCGAGGCTGAAAAAACTTCATTATCCTATCTATGTTGGATTGGTTGAGCCTCTCGGTTATCTCCTTGTATGCCCTGATGAGTTCATCCTCGCCCATGGACTTGACCTGCTCCACCGCGATGTTCCTATCGAGTGCTATGAGCTCATAGACACCCTCTAGGTAAGAGGCAAGGCTATGCTTCTTCCTCTGCTCCAACTCCCCAAGCATCTGGATGAGGAATATAGTCGGTATGGGCATATCTATATTTAGGCTAGATAAATAAGTGTATGAGGAGAGCATTATACATACTTGCACGGTACAACCCTGATACTGGCCTCTTCACCACATGGGATGGTAACGTGCCAAGGCATCTGGTGGGTGATATGCACACTGTATATGGTATGGACTTCCTCTACATGCTCTACAGGAATACATCAGCGTACCCACAGACCTATGGTATACAGTACATGAACAACTCCAGCAATGGAGGGGGGGTCTATGCCATCGGTAGGGGCAACTCCAGCACAACCAACCACATCCCCATCCTCCTCCCCTGCTTCCTCCCTGATAGACCGTTGAGCCAGATATACCATAGCAATGCTAGCGCAAACTCATCCACCAGCACCACACCTAACTTCACCATCACCATGAGTTCGCATATGAAGGGTCTCATGCAGATCAACAGATACACTGCCCCTGCCTTCCAGGCATACAACACCATCTATAACTGCAACCTCTTCGACCTATTCAATATCGTGAGCATGAACTATGGCGTCATGGTATTCGCCTCTACCAACCACCCAATGGACAATGCTGACTCACCAACCAGCAGCGTACCAGTTACACTGCAACCACTACAGGATATAAGAGCAGAGCATGGTGGTGTAGCGATCAACGGCGATGCAAACATCTTCAGTTACGGCTATGGGCTGAGCGGGTACGCTGGGGGCATCTTCATGTACCAGAGGCATAAGACTGGTCCAACGCTGAGTTATGGGGTTCATCTGAAGAGGTACTCCACGGAGCAGGTGTACGAGTTGGCTATGGTAGCATTCCCACTACTCGCCAGTAGCCAACCTATCATACTTGAGGCTAAGTACAGGACACAGTTGACGTTCAGGTTCATACACCTTGAGTCAGGGGATACGGGGAGCCTCATGGTGGATGATGCGATGGAGAAGACGTTCAGCACATCAGACTCGCAACTATCTACCTACAGCATCACACTCGAGGCGGGGCAGAGGGTTCAGTGGCAGAGCAGTGCATCATCTAATCAGTCACGAAAACTGCTGCTATGGCTGACAGATGTGAACCTGTTGGAATGAGGGCGATGTGTTATGGTGAAGACCATACTCAGGTTCCCTGAGCTGTACGGCACAAATGTGAGCATGACCAACCCTAACCTGGTGTATGTGCTGGATAATAGGCTCAGCAGTGCAAACAACCCGTTACTCGATCTGGTTGAGGGCAACTCGGGTGCTGGATCGAGCAGCAGGGTCATGACCGTATTACCGAAGAGGGGGGATATGTGCTATCTGATGAGGAGCCAACCAAGTCTTGTGACTGGGTTCAACACGATGAATGTAGAGATGAGTGCATTGAACAACGGAGTATCCGAATCCCTGACCCTCAAGTACTACCTTATACTGATGAACAAGATGATACAGTACCAGGGGAGCCAACTACCGCTCGAGACATACTACAACCAATCCACACTCATACCTCTAACCAGTACGAAGATGAGCAGGAGCCTGAGGCAGGGGCATCATGCACACACGTACGTCTCAGGCACAAACTACTACCATGCACTGCACAGGTACATGACCATCGAGTCCTATGGCAGGGATGTGAGCACAATGAGTGTGCACATACACAACCCATTCAGCACGGGGGTAGTACTTGATTATATGTACATAGTATACACACCATTCCTGATAGTCCCTACATGGCAGATCGAGGGAAGGAAGGGTGTGACATGCCTGATCAAGGGCTACATCAACGCCCCTACTCCAGTGCTGTACATCGAGCACAACAACAGTATAGTGAGGCTTAATGGTGCAGGTTACATGAGTACGGATAAGACGCTTAAGGTTGTATACGATAACAGCAGTACGATCTATAGATTTACACTCGTGCTCAGAGAGGATACATACCTCAAGAGCCACAGTGCTTATGGTGTGATAACCTCTCTAGTTATGGATGAGCCATAGTAGAGTATAGGCGAGTAGTGGTGATACGTATGGTGGTGGAGATCAGGCTTGATATGGATTCTGGTGTAAAGGATGCCATGGCACAGAGGATACTGGAGGAGATAAGGAGTAGGACACCAGTCAAGACTGGAGCACTGAGATCCAGCCTCAGGTACGAGATAAAGGGAGGTGAGATAGACTTTTATGCACTGCAGTACTTCCATTACATAGACAAGGGGACTAGGAGGCACTTCGTCAGGCCAGTGGGCGCTAGGGCACTCCGCTGGATCGATGAGGTGACAGGTGAGGATAGGTTCAGCAGGGGATTATGGGTGAGTGGCATAACACCATCAAACATACTCGATCTCTTCCGGCTCACAAGGATAGCAAAGGATGAGTTGATCAGCAGGATCGGGGATATAGTCAAGGTCAATAGAACCTGATAGTCCATCCCTCCATCCCTCCCTCCATCCATCAATCCATCAATCTACTCATTAATCAATCCATCATTGGTGTGAATATTGGTGTGAATGATCATCCCATTGGATGGATGGTGCATGATCAACATGAATGGTCATCGCCAATCCTTATCCTCACATTCAGCCCATAAAGCCCGTATGCATCATCCATCAGTCGTTCAACCTCTTCACTCAGAGTCGATCTCAGCGCATCGATCCTACTGCTGTAATCATCAAGCATATCCCTTGCATCCCTAATCTCCCTGTCTATATGCTCAAGATCAGCATCTATACCCCTGAGCATCTCCTCGTGTGGCGCTATCCTCTCACTGTACGAGGCAATCACCCTCTCATACTCCCTGCACTTTACCGCATATGCCTCAAGCCTCTCCATTAGATCCTGTACATTCTCCATATCCTTCTCTGGGTTCTTCATATGCAGCCTCCCAGAGGCTATACCATCCCTCAACCTTGCTAGGGCATCCCTTACAGCATATATGCTCACATGGCCCAACCTAGATGGCTCATCCATCACAGCCTTGAGCGCTGAGTACTGCTCCCTCTCGAACCCAACCTCGTATGCGTACTTGCTTATCACCCTGCTCAACCTGGAGAACTCCCTTGCTATATCTGAGAGCAGTGCATCGTACTCACTCCTGGCCTTGGAGAGCATACCCTTGAGCTCAGCGTACCCCTGGGCCTTGCTCACCTCATCCCTCCTCCTCTCTATGGTAGCCCTCCTCGCCTCCAGAGCATCCAGCATACCCTTCAACTCCCTGATCTTTGCGCTGTGGACCTTGATCTCCCGCTCAGCCTGTACCAGCCTTGCCACTCTATCCCTGAACCTTGAGTGCAACGATGCCTCCTCATCTATCCCCTTCACCATACCATCTAGAGTATCTACATCCCTCTTCATGGCCATGAGGGTATCCTTGAGTGCCCTAGCATCTCCAGGGAAGAACTCGTAGAGTATCCTCCTATGCGAGCCCAGTATATCGCCTATCCTGTTAAGTACCCTGCTGGCCCTCTCCTGCACGAGCGCTATCTCACCCAGACCTGCTGGCTCTGGTATTGGCCTGCTCACCTCGACTATGACGGATGCTACAGTGCTCCTTGCCCTCTCCACCATGCCCCTCATCTGTGGGGTGAGATCAGTGCTGATCTTCCTCTTCAGGAGCGCCTCCGCTACCCCGTTCAGTGCATCCATATGCTGGTTGAGCCTCCTCGTTATATGTATGGCCTCCCTGACCTTGGGGGTGGAGTCCCTGCTGGTATCTAGCCTATCTACCATGGTCATGAACTCTTCAAGGCTGACCTCCATGCTGGATCGAGGCTGGGAGTCTGGCTTGGGTTGGTGCTGTGCACTCTCCCCCTTATCACCATCATCAACTTCACCCTCCCTCCCCTTCCCGTCACCCCTTCTCCCGAAGAGTATCATCCAGTATACTACGCTGAAGGTATTGAAATAGTTATTTATTGCCAGCACTACTGGCAATAAGTTTATTTTCTGGCATGGGAGAGATGCATCCATGCTCTTCCCATGCCAGGAGATAGGCTCGCTCAAGAAGCCATCATGGCTACTCGACTACGTCAAGCACAACGGGGTAAGTGAGGAGGATAAGGAGAGGGCCAGGAACGATGCTGCCTATCTGAACATAAGGCTGCTCGAGGATGCAGGGCTTGATATAGTGTACGATGGGGAGGTGAGGAGGGTCGAGATGTACGAGTATCCCATAAGGCATGCAAAGGGGTTCATATTCGCTGGGGAGGTTAGGAGCTTCGATAACAGGTACTACAAGAAGGCTAGGTGTGTGACGAAGGTAGCGCTGAAGAGCAACTACCACCTCAACGAGTTCCTCTTCGTCAGGGCGAACGCAAGGAGGGATGTGAAGGTACCCATAACTGGGCCATACACCCTTGCTGACTGGTCATACAACGAGTTCTACAGCAGCAAGGAGGAGTTCGTGATGGATATTGCAAGGGAGATGATAAGGCCGCTCATACAGGAACTTGTGAGGCATGGCGCAAGGATCATCCAGATAGATGAGCCTGCGATGACCACCCATCCAGCGGAGATGAGGATAGCTGTAGATGCAATAAACGAGTGCACAAGGGGAATAGATGCAAAGTTCGTAGTGCATATATGCTATAGCGGGAATGAGTATAGAGCACTGATACCCTATGCGATGGAGATAGATGCTCACCAGTTCGCACTGGAGTTCGCCAACAGGGATACATGGAACCTCGGCCTCGATGATGACTCGAGGAGGGGCTACAGGGTACTCAGGGAGTTCAAGGAGTACGGCTACAGCAAGGAGATCGGTTTAGGGGTTATAGATGTGCATGTAGACGATATTGAGAGCCCAGAGCTGGTCAGGGATAGGATAGTCTATGCAGCGAACCTGCTCGGTGCAGAGAGTATATACGTGAACCCTGACTGCGGGTTAAGGACCAGGAGCAGGAGCATCGCTGTAGAGAAGTTGAGGGTGATGGTCAAGGGTACGGAGCTTGCAAGGAAGGAGTTTGAGTGAGTGAGTGAGTGAGTGAGTGAGTGATGTGGACAGTGTGTAGATGAATCGATGTATGAATCATGAGGAAGCATAATAAGGCAATATCATCTCCCAGTCGTTTAGTTTGGTATAGTATAATGCTCAGGAGACCATCGTGTACTGCATCATCGCTCGCCATGCTCTGCTACCCCAGGTCTCATCATCGCTACTACTAGTATGCTCAAGCCATTAATCAACCATTCTACACTGATGATGGCCATCATTAATAATACATCATTTATTATTAATATACTATAATCCATCCATGACAACATACGTTGCGGTCCCCCAGGCGGTGGTGGATGCGATAAGGCATATGATAAGGCAGATGGGCGAGGAGGATACGGATTACCAGAGTATAAGCACTGCATCCAGCATCCTCGCACTCGTTAGGTTCCTTCTGGTCAGGAACAACATGCTCACCTGCAGGCACAGCATAGCCGTGGATAGCATATGGCATGCACACTGCAAGGGCTGCGGTGCACTCTTCAGGAGGAAGGGCAGGGATGATGCATGGCATGATAGGGATGTGCTTGTGTATGGCAGGTTACTCGAGATGCTGGGCCTGATAAGCTCAAGGGAGATCAGTGAGGCTAGGGCCAAGGTCAGTGGAGAGCATGATCATCTAGCGTATCCAGAGGATGGATCATCGCAAGTGCACTCATGAGCAGATATGATTCTAATAATAATAATACGCATGTAATTTAACCATATGGGTATCAGATTCACCAGCATAGACGGTAATCCATTCTTTGAGGCTTACATGTACATTCAGGCCAATACGAGCGAGTTCGATGCGAGGATCTCAGCACTAGAGTACAACAGCAAGAGGGCAAGGGAGTTCGAGAGGAGGAAGAAGGCGGCTGCCTGGGCTATCAGAATCAGGAGTATGGCAAGTAACGGTGATAGCAACAATGATAACAGCACCAGTAGTAGTGGCAGGAGTAGCAGTAGCAGTAGTAGCAGCAGCAGGGGTAGTATGAGCAGAAGAGAGAATTGTAGATGGAGGGTATATGCTGGGAGGTAGACCAGTACCATCACTTCCTTCCCACTTCCTTCCCACTTCCTCCCTTACCTACTTCTTCAAGACTGCCATACAATAATTATGTATGATTGCATAATTGATTATGTGTATGAAGGAGCATATAGCAACTGTACCAAGATCACAACTGGTAAGATGGAACAACGCACTACTCCATCTACAATCTATACTGAGATACCTTGCGAGAGCATCATCTGATCCACGTACAAGCATGCTCATCAACGATGCCCTCTCTTGGACATCGTACCTCTGCTCCGATATGCAGAACAGGATAATGGAGTGCAACAGATTCTACGATGGGATAAGCAGATGATCATAAGATGGGTGGGTGTGGCCATGTGCTGTAGGAAGAGGTGTGGTGCAAAGTACTCCTACATAGATATCAGGATGGCAATACTCAAGCATGATATCAGGAGAGCAGCAAGGGCGTGCAGCGTTACTGACTCGATGAGCACTCTTGCATGCCTGGATCGATTGGTTAATGATATTAACATTCCTGACAGGTTATCCCATGCAAGTAACCTAACTAGGCATGTATAACTGGGTATAATGGTTCATTGCCTTAGAATACTAACTACTGCAATTGCTACTGCCACTGCCTGAACTACTGATTGATACGCCATTGCAGCAGTAGCTGTAGAGGCGTGAACTGGATTGTGCAACTTACCCTGCAAGTAGAGCGATTATACACATCCGTATAAATGAATAACATACTGCGCCTATCTACCTATCGGTCTATCCCTTCGGCTTGCTCGGCATGCTCTTGACTATCTCCGTCAGCTCCCGTACAATGGAATCAACACTCTCCATGCTAGTCAACGGCCTGACCTCCCTCTCCATGAACGACATGCTGGGGAGGAGGAAGAGTATCCTCTGCAGCTCCTCGTTGCTCTCAACATCCCATATGCTTATCCCCCCAGGGGTATCTGCAAATGCGTATGCAGCCTTGAGCTTCCCTGCAGCCTTGTAATCCTCGTACATCCTGAACGTCTGGGCAAGCATCTTCAACTGTGCAAGCGATACATCCACTGGCTCGAAGTTTATCCTCACCCTGTCTATCACCATGTAGAGCATACCAACCATACACATGTTTATGATATAAGTTTATTTATCCGCATACGGATGGTAAGTAAGCTCATCCTACGACAAAGAGATATATATTATTTATAGTGCATCTCCTGTATGCAGAGGCAGGAGCAGGGGAGTAAGCCCATAAGGATACTTGTGGCCAAACTTGGCCTGGATGGGCATGACAGGGGTGCCCTAGTGCTTGCCAGGGCATTCAGGGATGCTGGCATGGAGGTGATATACTCTGGCCTATTCTGCACGCCAGAGCAGGTAGCGAAGATGGCTCTAGATGAGGATGTTGATGCTGTTGCGATGAGCCTACTGAACGGTGCACATCTCACACTCTTCCCCAGGGTTGCCAGACTGCTGAGGGAGAAGGGCAGGGATGATATACTACTTGTGGGAGGGGGGATAATACCTGAGCAGGATAAGCCCTTGCTTGAGAAGGAGGGTATACTTGGAAACTTCGGCCCTGGGACACCTCTGAGCAGGATAATAGAGTTCATAAGGGATGAGGTATCGAAGAGGAGAGTGAGAGGAAGGTAACCACTGGTAGATGGCAAGTGCTGTAGACGTGCACCTCGGCTCAACTCATGCGCCCATCCTTCACTGAGCAGTGCTCATCACGTTCATGCTATCTATGCATGCTGGTAGGGTAAGCATAGCACAATTGACTTATAGCTAGCATGATGGAGATACCGTATGGTCGAGGATGCACTCACCGATTCCATGCTCTATGCCTTGGCATACATGATGTTCCCCCTACTCACGCTCATAGGCATGGGTGCCTATGCATACTACTCGTTCAAGAGGAGGCTCCGTGCCATAAGGAGGTTCATAGACACGCTCGATGATGCGCTATACGATGACAGGATAAGCGAGGATGAGTTCAGGGCTCTCTGGAGTAAGTTCAAGGCAGTGGTCAAGGCATGATACACAAGATTTTTATGCTCATGCTAAGGCATGAACAGTGCTACCTACCATAGCGGTATCAGTTATGGTTCAGATGTAAGGACTACGATGAATCCCTACTATCCCCCTGATATTTCTATCCACGTAGGGGATGAGTTATCAAGATTCCTGAGGCGATACGGTAGATATATCGCAGATGAGAAGGCACTGAGCTGCATAATCACTAACCTAGATACCGTACCAGTAATACAGGCTGTGATAGATGGTGTTGAGAGGAGGAGGGGGTTGAGCGGACTGAAGGGTATGGAGATAAGGGCGAGTGAGGATGTTGAGGACCCTGGGGATGTGACGCTCGAGATCGTTTTGCACGTAGAGGAGTATGGGGAGCGTATCAGCAGGGTATGGGATGAACTCTGCGACGCTGCAGAGAGGGCTGCCAGCAGGAGCGATACACTCACCAAGGTATGTATCGTAATGATACAGGGGCTTCTGAATTGGGTGTATCTGAACACTGGCCCTTGATGCAGTAAAGATACCTACAATCGTCACGCTGAATAAAATTAGTGGGCAAACAAATAGGCAGATGGGCATGGTCTATATGCCATCATCATCACTCCTTCCATATCATAGCCCTTATCCTCTTCCCGACCCTCTCTATCTCATGCCCCTCGAGTGCCCTCATATACTTACCGAAGGAGTCCTTGCCCTCCCTGGTGTATGCATTGACCCACTCCTCTGCAAACTTGCCCTGCTGTATATCCTTGAGCACATCCCTCATCCTTGCCTTCACACTTGCATCTATTACATAAGGTCCTCTCGTTAGCCCTCCATACCTTGCAGTCTCACTCACCCTCTCATACATCCCAGTTATCCCGTAGCGCTGGATCAGATCGACTATGAGCTTCAGTTCATGTAGGCACTCAAAGTACGCAACCTCTGGCCTGTACCCTGCCTCAACCAGGGTCTCGAATGCAGCGAGTATGAGCGAGTGTGCCCCTCCGCATAGATTCACCTGCTCCCCGAACCAATCTGTCTCCACCTCCTCCTTGAACGTAGTCTCTATAACCCCTGCCCTAGTACATCCTATACCCTTTGCCACTGCTAGGCATCGCTCCCATGCCCTCTCCGTAGCATCCTGCTCCACCGCCACCAGTGCTGGTGTACCAAAGTTCTCAAGGTAGAGTTCTCTCAGCCTCTGCCCTGGTGCCTTTGGTGCAACCATGAACACATCCACATCCCTTGGTGGCACTATCCACCTCCAGTGTATGGCAGCGCCGTGTGCGAAGCAGAGTGCCTTGCCACCCTTCAGATAAGGCTCTATCTCCTCCCTGTACACCCTAGCCTGCTCCATATCTGGGATGAGGACCATGATTATATCTGAGGCCTTGACAGCCTCGCTCACGGATCTCACATCATGCCCATCCTTCACAGCCTGCTCGTAACTCCTGCCCTTCCTCACTCCTACTATGACCCTTATGCCAGAGTCCCTCAGGTTGTTAGCCTGTGCATTACCCTGTATGCCATAGCCCAGAACCGCTACGGTCTCCCTCCTTATAGGGTCAAGTGATACCTGCTCATCTGTCCACTGCCTTGTTACCCTGCTGGATGGTGCTGTTGCTGTAGTAGTGCCTGTAGCCTTTGCCATGTCCATAGCATACAAGTAGAGCCTATTAATAAATTGCTTATAGCAGCACTGCTACGATCATTCATAGATGGCCTGAAAGAATTCAAGGAAGGTAGTAGGAGTTCTGCTGTGGATACCTTGAATGAAATCCAGCAGTGGTAACGTGAGGCTTGAGTTTGAGGGTCTTGGCCCAATAGTTAAGGGCAGTGTTGAGGTTAAGCCGTTAACAGTGTTCATAGGCCCGAATGGCTCTGGCAAGTCATACACTGCTATGTTGCTCTATGCGTTGTACAAGGGCATGAGAAGGGAATATTTCACTTACAGTATTCAGGATTTGGAGAGAGATTAGAGAATTGGTAAACCTAGGAGTAAGAAGGATTACTACAGATACATATACTGTAAGTGGAAGAGAACCCTGAAAGATGACGTGCGTGAGGGTCTAGTAACCGTGTTTGGCGGTATAGACCATATAATGAATGTTAATAGAGTATCAACAGGTTATATCGAATACAGCATAACTGTGAGAGATGGTAAGATAATAGTAGAACTGCCTGAGGAGCATAATTTTTTATCATTAATAGAAAAGTATATGCGATTAGAGGAGACAGGGAGGGAATTCATCACAAGATTCGCAAAAGAACTTGATGAGGAGTTGGCTAAAGAAATATTATTCTAATCCATTCTACTGAGAGAACATCTTCTTCGTAGAGTATTACTTCGTCATAGATCACATGCCTGCTGCACGTTCTGGTCTAATGCAAGCACACAGGATAATAGCAAGCAAGATAAGAGTCTGCACCTAGATTACCTCTATCTCATGAAGAGATACCAAGACTCACTGGCGTAGCAGCCGATTTCATATCAAAGCTCATATCAATACCAGATAGATCGATACCCATAGAGGTTGCTAGGCGTATGGACAAGGCTAGATATGAGAGGTTTCATAATATAATAGACCTGCTTGAAAGCCAGATCCTTGAAGGCATCATAGATACCGATGTTAAGGATAGGAAGGGTATAGTAACAGAGTTCATGTACAAGAACAAGAGATTCAATCTATCATTGCCAGTTGTAAGGGCAGCATCTGGCATAGCAGAACTTGCTCCCCTAGCACTCTACCTTAAGTATGTAGTTAGACCGAATAGCCTACTCATACTTGAGGAGCCTGAAGCCCATCTGCATCCAGAACTGCAGAGGAAGATGGCAAGAGTACTGGCAATGCTTGCTAGAAGCGGTGTAAGAGTGCTGGTGACGACTCATAGCGATCTACTCCTTGAGGAGTTCAACATACCCATGCGTCTTAACAATATAAGCAGGGAGAAGAGGAGAGGACTGGGCTATGGGGAGGATGAGTATCTGAATGTTAGTGATGTTGCTGTCTACCTATTCAAGTATGATGAGAATAAGCAGGGTTACATAACTGAGGAGTTGAGGATAACTGAGGATGAAGGTATACCAGAGGAGGATCTTACCAAGGTAGCATTTGAGATGGGAGAGACTCACGCAAGGATAAGCCATATAGCTGAAGGTAAATGACGAGTAGTGCAGAAGTATACATACTTGAAGATCCTAACTCTGATGATTACAGGCATGTGAAGCAGATGTGTGAGAAGATGCTGATGCGAGCAGGGATGAGGTATGTTGTACATGATTATGGTAGCAAGCCAGAGTTGAAGGATATAGGCACACAAACCCATTGTGGTGCATTGATAGTAGTAGTGGATGGTATACTTCACATATTCGTCGAGATGACTAGAAAGGTAAGGTCCGTTCAGAAGATGGGTAAGTTCGAACCTACGATAGAGTTCTTCAGACAACGCTTGAGTAACATCACCAGTGATACCACAATAAAGGTGCTACACTACACTAATACAGATTCCAGCACTGCTAGGTTGATAAAATTGCTCCGGGGAGGATTGTACCTATGAGCTGTCAAGAGCAACTGATAGCAAAGTTAAGATCATACAATTATCCTGTTTGAGCATCTCAGGCATTCAAGCACAACCATACCATCACCTTGATTGGCGACTATCCTGAACTTCCTACCAGCGCATACAGGGCATACAGGGCACGCCCTAACCCTATCCACAGCGTTGTATACGTATAGCCATTAATTACCATTCCTGAGGCCTGCTCTCTGCCCTCGCTATTATCCTCATCCTACTTACACCATCTATCTCATCTATTATCCTGGCTACTGCCCTAGGTACAAGATGCCTCCACTCCCTACCCTCGACCATGAGAGCCCTTATCCTGCTAGCACTGTACTCATCCCTCCTGTACAGCACTGGTGCCTTGACCCTGATCCCCTCTCTAGATAGGAGCATGGATACGTACTCATTCCCAGTGTACACCACATGGAATGGGGGTAGGTAAGATCTTATGTGCGCATACCACCTTGCATTGTTCTCATCATTCTGCACCGCAAGGACGTAGCACCTCTCGAGCATGCTCCTCCCATCCATAGGCTCATCCCTCAACGCCTCATGTATCATCCACACCCTCTCGCCAGCAGTGAACGGATCCTTGTCAAGGTAGTTGAACTGCGCACTCGTAACAGCTATTATCAGTTCATCACTCTCCCTCAGGGCCTCCCTGGCAAGCATAAGGTGCCCGTTGTGGAATGGCTGGAACCTGCCTATGATTAGTGCTCTCTGCATACATAACTGAATGGATGGAGGATACAAATTCATTACCCCTTGCACTGTAGCCATACATGCTAGTGAGGTGCAACATCTGCAATATTGATGTAGATGAGAGGATGGTTGAGGAGCATGTGATCAGTGCTGAGCATATCAGCAACCTGGAGAGGGTGAAGGGTATGATGAAGGATAAGGTTTACGATGAGGACTCTATGAGGCTTGGGATAGATGCCTGATACCGCATACATATGCTCTGGAAGATGTTATGGGTTTCAATAAGCACGGGACCAACACAGGATACGCCTTTTATCCTGCCCAGAGGCTATATACAGTGGTTGGGATGATAGGCAAGGGCAATGGTCATGGCAGATGGTGGAAGGATAGCGATAGCCTTCAGGCTATGGCAAGGTTCCTCCTGCTAGTGATGATGGGTATGTTCACCGCCTACACACTCGTGAATCTCTTCGGCCTTCTGATGGGAGGAGTACTGGCATTCGGTGTTGTATGGTACTTCCAGAGGGTCATGAACTCATTGGTAGGAGGAGAGGGTACATCAACATCAAGGGGTGTAGGCATGCACTCATTGCTACCATCAAGGGGGAAGGTGGCGCTGAGGTACCGCTGCCTCCACTGCCACCATGTGTATACAGCAAGAAGGGAGTGCCCAGTGTGTGGGTCCGTCATGAAGCAGCTAGAGTTCTGATCCATCCACCAGATCCAACAGATCGACCGACCATCCCGCTCTCTCCCCATCCCCTCTCCTCCTCCTTCAATCTCCATACACACAGCCTGCTCTCCTTCTGGTTCAGGTGATGTACCATCAACCAGTCGCCAACAACCAGTAGACCAGCCACTAGCCAATAGCCTAACCATAACCATAACCAACCAACCAACTGATGCTATCCTGCTATCTGCCTACCAAGCCTACCCTTCTGGGCCTCCACCTCCTCCCTGCCTATCTTCCTGAAGAGTGGCTTGATGCTCCCGACCCTGTGCCCTGCACCTATCATCAGCCTAGATGCGTTCTCCCAGCGCTGCTCATGGACTGAGCCTTGCATATTCAACTGCATCCATATCCTCTCCGCTGAGAATGGTATGTATGGCTCAAGCAGTATCGCTAGAGATGCAACAGCGTTTACAGATATGTATATGCAGTTGTACGCACTACTCCTCTCATCACCGCTAGCGCTCTTGATCCTAGACCATGGCTCCTTGCTCTGGAAGTACTGGTTGAAGTAGGATGAGAATGCGAGTATCCTCCTCAAGCCTCTGTCAAGTTCATTGCTCTCTATCAGCGCACCAACCTCTCCCGCTATCCTCTCTATCTCCCTTATGCTCTCCCTGTCCCTATCATCGTAGTGCTCTACTGCACCGCTACTACTACTACCACCACCAACTATACCGTACCTGCTTGCAAAGTTCAGTGCCCTGTTTATGAAGTTCCCCACGTTATCTATCAGCTCAGCGTTGACCCTAGATGCGAACTCATCCCAGTCGAAGTTCAGATCCTCCTGGCTGTATGGAGTTATCAGTGCAAGGTAGAACCTCAGATAGTCTGGATCGAATGCGCTCATGAACTCCCTGAGGCTTATGTACCAGTTCCTGCTCTTGGATATCTTCTGGCCCTGGAGCATGAGGTGCCCCCTGGTGGGTATGTGGTCTGGCAGCTTGTACCTGCCATCACCGAGCCTCATGGCAGGGAGGAAGAGGTAGTGATGGTAGACTATATCCTTGCCTATGAAGTGGTATATCACGCTTGAGTTCCAGAACTTGCATGTATCATCCATGCTACCATCACCATTACCAACACCATTACCATCATTATCACCATCACCACCTCTGCTCCTACCATCTCTACTCTTACCCCCATCACCTATCAGGCCGTTCATCCTTGCCAGGAGCAGTGCTGTAGATATGTAGCAGAGGTGGTTATCGAACCAGCCGTAGAGTACCTTCCCCTCCTCATCCACAGGTATTCTAACACCCCACCTTATATCCCTGGTTATATCCCAGTCCTGTAGCCCCTGCTCTATCCATCTAAGCACGTAGTTCCTCACATCCTGCTGCAAGTTTGTGTTGGTGCTCAACCACTCCTTAAGCCTGTCAGAGAATGCGGATAGCCTGAAGAAGTAGTGCCTGCTAGCCCTCTTCACGGGCTCCCTCCTGCATATTGCGCATCTGGGCTCGAGTATCTGCTCTGGCACCCTGCCACAGCTCTCGCACGAGTCGGAGTACTGGTTATCAGCGTTGCAGTAAGGACATCTACCTATTACATACCTGTCAGGGAGGAACTTCCCATCGTAGGGGCAGTAGTACTGCACAACCTCCCTCTCGTATATGTAGCCCTTCCTGTAGAGGCTCATGAAGAAATCTTGCACGAACTCAACATTCTCCCTCGAACTCGTGCTATGGAATATATCGAAGGAGATACCGAATGCCCTAAAGTCCTGCTCATCCCTATCATGCCAGTACCTCACGTACTCCTCAGGGGTCTTGCCCTCCTGCTCAGCCTTGATGAGTATTGGAGTGCCAAAGTCATCACTCGCACATACATGGTATGCTTCGTAGCCCTTCAGCCTATAGTACCTGGTCAGTATATCCGCTGGCAGGTATGTTGAGGCCACATGCCCCAGATGGATCTCGCCGTTTGCGTATGGTAGCGCACTGGTTATTATTATCCTCCCCCTACCCCCTACACCCCTACCGCTAGCATCACCACCATCCCTTTCACTGGTATCCATGGTTCATCTTTCCCTAGGAGGCTAAATAAACCATACAGGCTCACCCTCCCCTCTTCAGGTACCCTATGATACCCTTCACGCTGTTCCTCACCGAGTTCAGCACGTACTGTGGTGGGGCATCATTACCCTTACCCTTACCCTTGCTCCTCACATACCCTACCATCTCATCCTCTACAGCATCACTGGAGTAGCCATCATCCAGCAGACCCTTTATCATGCCCAGCCACTCCTTTATGCTCGCAGTGGTAGCATCGAATACAGAGTCTGGCTCATGGCTCACACCAAAGTGTGGCATCAGTAGCGCTTCGACATCAACCCTCCTCAGCCTCTCCACCGTAGCCAGTGCCTGCTCTGCATCGAATGCGGGAAGGGGTGTGGTGGGTATGTAGCAGTACGGGTAGTCTGGGTAGAGCATGCTCACCGCATCTGCGGTTATGAGCACTGGCTTGGATGAATTCACGTACACGGATATCTGATGTGGTGCATGCCCTTCCGTGCCCATGAACCTAAGCTCCATGCCTCCTATGCTGAGGGTATGCTCCCCAGCGCTCCTCACTCCAGTTATGGTACTCCTCGCTGGGTCAATAGCCATGGGGTAGCCGAAGAGATCTGCCTGGGCACCGAAGACCTGCCTCACGCTCTCAACCAGCCTGGTAGGATCGATGAGGTGCCTCACAGCCCTCTCATGCGCAATGATGGGAGAGCCATGGTCCCTTGCTAGGTACCCTGCTGCACCAGCATGGTCTAGGTGGAGGTGTGTGGGCACTATGTAGTCCAGGTGGCTGATCCTCAGCTCAGCGAGAGTACGCCTAACCTCCTCCACACTAGATGCGTAACCAGTATCCACCAGAACGCTCCTACCATCATCTGCAAGTATGAGGTAGCATGCTACCGCTCTGGCACTGCCTAGGGCTAGAGTGTCTATAACGTATACTCTGCACTCATCCAGCCTCACGCTGCCTGCTATCACCACTACATCCACCTTCCAGCATACGCTACCTGCTCCTCGGTAGGCTCATCTATCCTTATGCCCATGGCATCGAGTGCGTTGAGCGCCACCTGCCTATCTATCTCCCCTGGCACACCATACACCTTCCTCTCCATACTGGCATGGTTCCTCACCAGGTACACTATGGAGAGCAGCTGGTTTGCGAATGATAGGGCCATGACCTCTGGCGGATGCCCCTCTGCAGCTACCAGGTTGGCTATCCTACCTCTAGCGATGAGGTAGATGCTCCTCCCATCCAGTATGTACTCCTCGAGGTTCTCCCTGACTAACCTCTTACCCCTTGCATTGCGCTCGAGCCACCTCACATCTATCTCCACATCAAAGTGCCCAGCATTTGCAAGCACTACACCATCCTTCATGGCCCTGATATGCTCACCCCTCACCACGTTGATCTGCCCAGTTGCTGTGACTATCACATCTGCGTACCTGCATGCCTCATCCATGGGCATCACAGCAAATCCATCCATGTGCGCCTCTAGCGCCCTTATCGGATCCACCTCCGTAACCACCACCTTGGCACCCATGCCCCTTGCCCTGGATGCTATACCCTTGCCCACCCAGCCGTAGCCAGCAACCACCATGGTCTTGCCAGCGAGGAGCATGCTCGTTGCCCTAAGTATACCGTCTATGGTGCTCTGCCCAGTACCGTACCTGTTATCGAAGAGGTGCTTCGTGTATGCATCGTTAACCGCTATTATAGGGTATGCAAGTATACCATCCCTGGCAAGTGCCCTCAGCCTGGTGACCCCAGTGGTGGTCTCCTCCGTCCCTCCTATCGGGGTGTAGACACCTTTGAACTCCCTGTGGTAGAGCACATGCATATCTGAGCCATCATCCGTAAGAGTAGCAGGTCTACTGCTGAGAACCGATCTTATGCAGGAGTAGTACTCATCCATGCTCTCGTTCCTCCAGGCATAAACATCTATACCCTGAGAGGCGAGGAATGCTGCAACATCATCCTGTGTGGTCAAGGGGTTCGCTGCACATAGGCCCACATCTGCTCCTAGCATCCTCGCACCCATTACTAGTACAGAAGTCTCCTTGGTCACATGGAGGCAGAACCCTGCCCTTATACCATGCAGTGGCCTATCACGCTCAAGCCTCTCTATGCTCTTAACCAGTATGGGCATATGCTTCCTTGCCCACTCGTACGCTAACCTGCCCTTGTCCGCTAACCTTGGATCTGCAACCTTTGGCATGCGAATGGTTTTAGTACTGCAGTATTAAACCTTTCATATGCCATGGTTCAGGGTAGCGGGCAGGGATGAGGTGCCATTGAATAGAGGTAAGCAGTTCAGCGTCAATGGCAGGGATATAGCGGTATTCAATGTAGATGGCAGGTACTATGCTACTGAGGCCTACTGCAGGCATCAGGATGCACCACTTGCTGATGGCATACTCCATGGTCACGTGCTCGAGTGCTTCATGCACAGATGGCACTACGATATCAGGGATGGGAGGCTGCTGGATCATATCAGGGGTGTGAGGCTCGAGACCTACAGGGTTGAGGTCAGGGATGGGGATATATACGTGTACGTTGAGGTCTAGTATATAATCTGTCATGGTCAGGAGTAGGAGAGGAGGGTGATGATGATGATCAGCATCGTACTCACATCCAAGGATAGGAGGTTGATGCTTGACCTTGCTTCGTACATAGCAGAGCACCACCACGTCATCCCAGTGCTCAAGCATGACAGGATAGTGCTGGATGAGCTTGTAAGTGTGGACGTTCAGGATGTATGCTCTAGCATAGAATCGTTTCTAGCAAGTAGTGGTCTTGCATACATCATGCACGTGGATCATGAAGGGAGGAGGATAACCCTGTACGGGGGTAGCCATGGCAAGGGCAGTAGGGATAGGGATGGAGCAGGGGATAAGGATAGGGGTGAGGGTGAGGATAAGGGCAAGGGCGAGGATGAGGGGCATGATGTAGGGGATGGGGAGCATGCAACCACTACAGTCCTCATCTGCCCCCACTGCAACTACACGACAGAGTACGAGGATATCCTCAACTTACACATGAGGGCACACTACGCATGAGTGAGTCAGATGAGCCATGTGACACCCCTCTCCGCATTAGAGAGCCCCTTCAGCCTGGCCATGAGATCTGCCCTCAACTCCTCTATGCCCTTGAACCCCTGCACCATCCTCCCATCCACGATGAGGTCCTTCAGCAGTGGCCTGTAGCCCTCCTGCTCCAGCCTCCCTGCTGCCTCAGAGCCAGCGAGTGTGACAACATCCCTGTAGCCCATCCTGTACACCTGCTTCCTCCCCGCCATATCGCCTCTCTTTGCCACTGCCCTACCATCAACCTCTACAACCTTGAACGAAAAGTCCACTGGAGGAGCAGCACTTACACTAGTACCAACACCGAACCCATCAACGATGTCCCTCAACTCTGCTATCTCCTGCTCATCCAGCCCTCCAGATACGAAGACCTTCACGTGTTTGCCACCCCTTATACTCAACTCCCACCTCACCTCCTCCACTATCCTCCTCCTATTCCCCCTCCTGCTCGAAGGTGTATCCAGTCTCACGCCATACAGCCTACTCCCAAACTGCTCAAGCGCCATCATCGATTCAGCCTTCTCATCGTACAGTGTGTCTACAAGGATTATCCTCCTCACACGCTCAGGCATTGCATCATCAAAAGCCTTCCATGCCTCCTGCTGGCTCCCGAATGCGAGTATGAGGGCATGTGGCATCGTACCTATGGGCTCTATGTTCATTAGTTGAGCAGCAAGTACATTGGATACGGCATCGAACCCTGCTATGTATATGGCCCTCTCTATCATGGGTGCCAGTGCGGGATGAGCCCTCCTTGTGCCGAAGGAGAAGAGCACCCTATCCCCTGCTGCCAACCTCATCCTTGCTGCCCTGCTCGCTATCCCAGATGCTGAGCATAGGAAGCCCAGTATGGGGTTCTCTAGAGTAGCGATATCAGCATAATCAGCCTCTACCTGGAGTACTGGTTCATACACCGTTGGGGATACCTGGAAGATCTCGCCCTCATCCATGGCCTTTACATTCACACCCTTCCTCCCTTCAAGGAGCTTCGCCACCTCGTATATGCCAAGCACTACACCCCAGTTATCGGGCACTGGAAGGCTCCTGGCGAATACCTCTATGGCAACCCTTGGGTTCCTCCCAGCATGCTTGAGTACCTGCTGCGTGTATAGGAAGTAGACATCCGTAGTCTTGCCCTGCAGTATCTCATCCTCCCTAGCGATCCAGAATAGCCTATCGCTCAGGTCATGCTTATCCATAGGGCAGGTAGAGGGGAGGGTTGGTTAAAAACCAATTCGTATAGCAACCAAAGCGCATAACCGGTAATAGTCCAATTTCATCCACCTATCTGTATAATTTGCTAATCTACTATATATATAGTACCTTCTACATTTGGCGTTTAATGAGGGAAGATTTAATAAAAGTAGCAGTGATAAGTGTTATCATGGCAGTAGTAGCAGGAGGTATGGTAACTGTTCATGCAGTATCGTATGACTCATCCAACGCTGTATCCACTGGCTCTCCAGGAGTAGGAGGTGCAGAGGGTACGATCAGCATAACATCACCATATATAAATACTCAGGGTTTTAACGGGCATAGGGATTACATGGTGTATGTGTACTTAGTAGCTTCTACCAGAGAGGGGGATAAAGTTGGTACCATTGGTGCTGGCTGGTTCGCATATAAGGATAGCAGCAATACAATAAGGAAGTTATCGCTTGTATATGTTGGTGACTCACTCACGTTACCCAGCAGCAGTGCACAATCTAACTGTTGATGTATCCTCCAGAACCTCGATCACTGCTAGAGTGACGCAGAATGCGGTCAACAGTAACTGCTGGACAGCATCATCGTATGGGCAGACGTACAACTGGTGCTTTGATCCACTCTTGACCAGGGGTACAGCAGCTGGGAGTGTTGCTAGAGCAAAAGAACTGTACGTACAGGGTGTTAGTGATATGCCAGGACTATTCGATCAGCTTAAGTTCTATGACTGGAATATAAGGGATTGGAGATTCTTAAGCACTAGCGATAACTACAAGTGCTCAAGCACTGGAGGCTATGTACTGGATATGCTTGCAAAGTACAGCGATGCTCCTGGCAACAGGTTGGTGGATAAGGTAGGTACAGGTCCTAGGTTGTACAATACGGATGACTGTAGTAATGATCAAGACACATGGAGACC
>JANWZS010000012.1 GCA_025054855.1 Candidatus Nitrosocaldus sp.
CCTTCTGCTGTTAATGGACCTAATGTCATGAATGCGATATAACGTGTGATATTTGACCATCGTACGTCTTGTAGAGTAAACCGCCATAGTTCGCTACGAACATCGCTAGACCACCGCTCTAGTTCATCACTAACCACACGGGTGATGTAATTCCGCTTCCTACCTACATAATTAAGGTAAGACATTGAGAATTGTAATAGGTCATTATCATAGATCTCCTTATTATATAATCTATAAAACATCTCTTTAACCACCTCCATATTCTTACTATTATTATATTGTGGCATAGCAATCTTCTGATTATGTATATATAAATACTTTACGAATAAACCAAACGATTATGTCAAGACAAGAACTTATGCCTTGTCAATCAGCATATTGCTAACCTCTATCTAGATAAGCATGATAGATAGCATTTGCAATGGCTAAAGAAGGAGCATGGACTCTTCAAGCGTAACGGTACTGGATATAAGGGTGATAGATAGCAGCACCGATCTACCAGCTGGTCTATCTTATAGGAAGGTAGCAATGCTCGGTAGGTTCTCGCATGCTGTTAGGCTAGTATGCATTAAGTGTACTACATGCCCAATGACCTCTCTCCTGCTCTCTGGGTTACTTGAGAGCTTGCACTCTATTATCGCTATCTCGCCAAAGTCGAATGCAAGGATATCAGCAGAACCAGAGCCATGCACTGGGAACTCGCTTACTGCAAACGCTAACTCCGATGAATCCTCAACCATGTCCTTGAACGGTATTATAGATGGATACTCTGCTATGAGGTTCTTAATTCCTCCTCATTCCTCATGCTGGAAGATTCTGCTATCCTGAACCCTGCTGGTTCACGTACAAGGACCCTCACGAGTATGGATGGGAACGCTTGTACTTAAATCTATCAAGCCTGATGAGTTCATGATAGGATCCGAAGATAGATGTATCCTCAACCGTATCGAGAGGGTCCTGATGATGCTCTTCCTTACCATCGAAGACCCTCAACCTCCTGTACAGTGTATCCCTCTGCACTGGTACCCTGCCTATTCCCCTTATCAGCGCTCTGATCTCCCTTGGCCTGAGCATCTGCCCATTCATTGCTCCTGCTGCAGTCGATATGCTCTCGTTTATGAGCGTACCTCCCATGTCATTCGCACCAGCATTCAGCAGCACCCTGCACATGTCCAGCCCCTCCTTGACCCATGATACCTGTATGTTGGGGATGTGGTTATTGAGCATGATCCTTGCTATGGAGTGCATCTTCAGCACCTCATCCCTGCTGGGCCCTGCCCTCACGCCCTTCACAAGCCCATACCTGTACATTGGCGCTTCCCTGTAAACGAAGCTCAATGGCACGAACTCTGTGAACCCATGGGTCTCCCTCTGTATATCCCTTATCAGTGCTAGATGCATTGCCTTGTGCATTGAACTCTCCACATGCCCATACATTATGGTGGATGTAGAGGGTATGCCTAGCCTATGCGCCATCTTCACTATACTCACCCAGTCCCTGACCTTGATCCTGCCAGGGGATATGGTATCCCTGACCTCCTGGACGAGTATCTCAGCAGCTGTACCAGGTATGCTACCAAGCCCAGCATCCTTCAGCGCCTTAAGGTACTCCTCCACACTCATGCCTGCCCTCAAAGCCCCATACTTTATCTCCTCGGGCGAGAATGCATGTATGTGCATATCTGGAATGGCACGCTTTATGGCCCTGCATATGTCTATGTAGAGCATCCCATCCATCCTGGGCATCAGCCCAGCCTGTATGCATACCTCTGTAGCGCCAAGCCTGTAGGCCTCTTCAGCCCTCCTAACTATCTCCTCAACCGGTAGAAGGTAGCCCTCATCCTCCCTGAAGTCCCTGGAGAATGCACAGAACCCACAGCGCTTTATGCATACGTTGGTGAAGTTTATGTTCCTGTTCACAACATAGGTGACATGATCCCCAACCCTAGTTCTTCTCAGCATATCAGCAACCATAACCATGGCATCAACCTCGTCCTCTCTACTGCACTCGAAGAGTTCGCATGCCTCCTCAACCTCTACATCCTTTCCATCTATGGCCCTGTTCAGTACACCAGCGATGACAGGGTCTATGCTATGCAGCATCCTATCCAGCGCACTATCGATCGCACCACCAATCGATCTGTCGATCAATAACCCTTCACCAGCCCATGCTCATCCCTCATCCTATTTATAACCTCCATCACCCTGCTCGATAGGTACTCATCCCTTATGTACTCAGGGTAGACTGGGAACCTTGCCCTGAGCCTGAAACCCTTGCCCTCTGTTATGCGCCTTAGATGCTCTATCTCTGGCCATGGGGCCTCTGGGTTAACATGGTCTATGGTCACTGGAGAGATTCCTCCCCAGTCGTTTATCCCAGCGTCCAGGAATGCTCCAAATGCAGGGTTCAGGTTTGGGGGCGCCTGTATGTTCATATAAGGCATCATGAGCCTAGCCAATGCTACTATCCTGAGCATGTACCGCCTCTCTGGCCTTGGATGCCCTGCCATGGGTGTGTGTGGCTTTGGGTTGAAGTTCTGTACTATGATCTCCTGTATATGCCCGTACCTCTTATGCACATGCATTATCGCTTCGAGCGAGTCCAGCACCTCATCCATACTCTCCCCTATGCCTATCAACAGGCCAGTGGTGAAGGCTACCCTTGCCTTACCAGCACTCTCCATAGTGCTCAGCCTGAGCGATGGATGCTTGCTTGGGGCATGCTCATGAGCCATGCCTCTACCCATCAGCCTAGCACTTGCGTTCTCAAGCATGAGGCCTATGCTCGCATTGTACTCCCTGAGCATACTTATCTCATCCAGCGTTAGGTTACCAGCGTTTGTGTGTGGCAGCAGCCCAACCCTCTCCAGCACCATTCTGCTCATATCCGCTATGTACTCTATGGTACTTGCATAACCCCTCTCCCTCAGCCATGCCCTGGCCTCTGCATAGCGCTGCTCTGGCCTCTCACCAGCCATGAAGAGCGCTTCGGTGCACCCTGCCCTCCTGCCCTGCTCCGCTATAGCAAGTATATGCTCAGGCTTGAGCATCACCTCATCTACATCTGATGGCTCCTTCCTGTACGTGCAGTAGGAGCAGTGATCCCTGCAGAGATATGTTACTGGTATGAAGACCTTCCTCGAGTAGGTCACTACCCTGCCCTTGATGGCATCCCTGAGCATGGATGCCCTATGGATGAGTTCATGATCTGACCCGTAGGCAAGCATGCGAGCCTCATCCATGCCTATACCACTCAGTAGCATAAATGGAGTGGCGATGCATTCAATAATAACCTTTCCCAAGCAGAGCCATGGATTACGTATTCAAGCCATCTGATGACTTGACGGTTAACAGCAACATAGCGAGGTTCATGGCCAACCATGGGATCAAGGATCACAGGGAACTCATCAAGTACGCAGCATCCAACGTAGAGTGGTACTGGGATGCGGTATGCACAGACCTGGGTATAGAGTGGTTCAGGCGATACTCTAGCGATAGGATACTCGATACATCCAATGGTATGGAATGGGCGAGGTGGTTCGTGGATGGAAGGTGCAATATAGCATACAACTGCCTCGACAGGTATGTGAAGGCTGGGGATGGGGACAAGACCGCACTTATATGGGAGGATGAGCATGGTTCAAGGCGGAGGGTAACCTACAGTGAGCTCTACAGCATGAGTTGCAGGATAGCCAATGCCCTAGCCAGCATGGTCAGCAAGGGGGATGTAGTGTGCATATACATGCCCATGGTACCCGAGGCCATAGCATCCATGCTTGCATGTTCAAGGATAGGTGCGGTGCACTCAGTAGTCTTCTCTGGCTTCAGTGCGAAGGCACTGGCAGATAGGCTGGACGACTCTAGGGCTAGGGTGCTGATAACCGCAGATGGCTACTACAGGAGGGGTAGAGTCGTGAGGCTGAAGGATTGTGCAGATGAGGCTCTGAGCATGAGCATGAATGGTACTGTGGAGAAGGTTATAGTGCATGAGTACTCTGGCATAGACTTCAATGAGGGCAGAAGGGATGTGATGATGAGCGGTGTGATGAAGCAAGAGTCATCGCACTCTGATTGTGTAGAGATGGATGCAGAGGATAGGCTATTCATCCTCTACACCTCTGGCACCACAGGGAAGCCTAAAGGTACTGTACATGTGCATGGGGGGTTCATGGTCTTCGCTGCGCAGCAGGCAGCGTACCTAATAGATATGAGGGAGGATGATGTGCTACTCTGGCCAGCGGATATAGGGTGGATAACTGGGCAGACATGGGGTGTATATGGCTCGCTGATTATGCATGGAACCTCCGTAATATACGATGGGGCCATAGACTACCCATCTGCAGATAGGATACTGAGGATGGTCGATGAGTATGGCGTTACCATACTAGGCATGGCACCTACTGCACTGCGATTGATCATGCGCTCTCTACCAGATGAGGTCATCGATGGGTACAGGTTGGATACGCTCAGGATACTCGCATGCACTGGCGAGGTTATACATGAGGATGAGTGGTTCTGGTACTTCAGGCTCGGGCGTGGATGCTCTCCAGTGGTGAACCTATCTGGAGGGACAGAGGCCGGTGGGGCAATACTTAGCGTTCTTCCAGTCATGCCCCTCAAGCCGTGTACTGTAGGCTTACCTGTACCAGGGTTCGATGCTGATGTTGTAGATGATGCATGCAACCCTGTCAGGGGGAGCAAGGGCTACCTTATAGTTAGGAGGCCATGGCCTGCTATGACCAGAGGGATATGGAACGATCCTGCAAGGTACATAGAGGCGTACTGGTCGAGGTTCAAGGGTGTATGGTTCCATGGAGACTATGCTTCAATAGATGGGGATGGGCTATGGTATCTGCATGGCAGGGTGGATGATGTGATCAAGGTTGCAGGGCACAGGTTCTCGAGCGCAGAGCTTGAAGCAGTGCTTGCTATGCATGATGCAGTAGCAGAGTCCGCAGTGATAGGTGTGCCAGATGAGTTGAAGGGTGAGAGGATCATAGCATACGTTGTGCTCAAGCCATCTCGCAGGGCCATGCATAACATACTCAGGGATGAGTTGAAGAGGCATATCGAGGCTACCTTGGGCAAGATAGCAAGGCCAGATAGCATACTCTTCGTAGATGACCTACCGAAGACCAGGAGCGGGAAGGTGATGAGGAGGCTTGTGCGGGCAAAGGCCACTGGTATGCCACTGGGCGATACGTCGAGCATAGAGAACCCTGGTGCACTGACTATGCTCGATAGCCCATACTGAGGGTATCTGCTTATTCGTATGCCATCGCATCTAAAATTATGTAATTGGTATTATCTATCCCCTATCATATATCTCATATTACACGCATATTTATATACTCACGTACAATTGCTCTGGTAATGCTGCCCAACAAGGCACTACCCATACTAGCAGGTTTGATGGCTGTACTTATACTGAATCCATTCCAGTTCATTGAGAGGGCATATGCAGCTTCAACAACCATAGTGGTAGGTCCCGGAGCTATGCATGGCTGGACTTTCCTGCAGGAGCCCGTAGGCACTGGTACAGGTACGGGCTCCATGGTCCTAGGCCCTGGTACACCACCAGCGGGCAAGGGGAGTCTCAACCTGAAGGTCAATGCCGCATCCGATGGTATGCTACTGGGCCTCCAAGGGTACAACGGTGTTAAACTTGCAGATATAGAGGAGTTGAGGTACTGGACGTATAGGACAGCAGGCTCAAACCCGTTCCTAGCTGTCAGCCTCCAGTTCGTCATAGACAAGGATGTCACAGATGCAGTCAATATTCCCCAAGGTAGACTAGTCTTCGAGCCATACTACACAGCGGGTGCACTGCCAGATAATACATGGCAGGAATGGGATGCAAAGGCTGGTAAGTGGTGGTTCACACATCCTGCAATCATTGGAACATCATGCACCATCCATACCCCATGCTTCTGGAATGATATAATCACAGCATTCCCCAACATAGGTATACACAATACATTCGGTGCTGTAATACTGAAGGCTGGTAGCGGCTGGGCCTTCTTCGATGGCAACGCTGACAAGCTCACCATAAGGGTGAACGGTGAGAGCATAACTTATGACTTTGAGCCATCGTTTTACACGCTGACGCTCTCCGACCCTGATGCAACGATAAACATTGGCGACCCTATGACCGCATTCACTGAGACCAACGACTACACCAACGATACAGTGAGGTTCAGATGGTTCGATCCATTCGGCACGGAGGTTAGAACCCAGACCGTAAGCACCGTATATGATGGTCTTACGGATACGTACAAGGCTAGTGATACCTTCATACCTAACGCCGTTGGGACATGGCAGATCATAGCAGAGTTCAACAACGGTACTATACTTATAACAACGTTAGATGTCAAATTCCAGGTGGTTCCAGAGAGCGTGATAGGTGCTCTAGGCGTGGCGGGAACAAGCATCTCTATACTGGCGATGAGAAGGTTGATGAGGAGGCAGTAACCAGTCAGATACGCTAGTAGTAAACCATAACCATAATTTTTACATCTTTTACAGCCCGCCCAAGCCTACCCTATTACCATACCTGTTCAGGTGCACCAACTGCTCCAGCGGTAGCCTCTCATACATTGGGGGCCTCTCATCAGGGTAGCCTATTGGGATTATGCCTATGGGCCTGACATGCCTGGGCAGTGCAAGTATCCTTGATACCTCGTCATCCCTGTATGCACCTACGAAGCACGCTCCAAGCCCTAGGTCCCTCGCAGTGAGCAGTATCAGCAGGGAAGCGTATGCAGCATCTATGATGCTGTAGAACCCCCTACCCCTATCACCATACCTTGATGCTGAGCGCTCCGTATCTGCGCATGTGACTATCACGACTGGGGCATCTGCTATGAACATCTGCTTGAGTGCTGCCTCTGCAAGCCTCCTCTTCACATCCCCATCCTTGACCACTACAAACTCCCATGGCTGAAGATGGCCAGCGCTTGGCGCTCTAACGGCATTGGCAAGTATCTTGAGTAGTTTCTCATGCTCAACTGGCCTATCCTTGAACCTCCTCACCATCCCACGCCTCCTAACCAGCTCAGAGAACTCCATATGATAGCATCATGCTGGTGGGAGATAAGGTTATAGATGCTTGTGTCGTATTCTCAACCTTAGTATTTTCCGAAAAACGTAAATAATCTCTCCACCATAATGAGTACTGGTGATGGGTATGAGGATCGCACTAGCACTCCCCGTGGGTAGGTGGTTCAGGGTAGGCTTGGGTCTACTCGCTGGAGGTATAGCACTGCTGGTATACAATGTGATGAACGTAAGATGGGAGCCGTACATAAGCGTCACTGGTCAGGTGGTACCAGAGATAATGATGGTGCCTGTATTCAACCTCATGCTTGGGATACTTAGTGCAGGGCTGATAGTTGCTGGTATAGTAGTGATGATAAGGGAGATGGTGAGGGGCAGGAGTGAGGTAAAGTAGGCGTAGGTATAGCGTAGGGTAGAGGGAGGGTAGATCCAGGCCTATCCACCAAAGGTTAATATTTTTATTTGTTCATCAGGGGTCTATGAGTTGCTCGGATGAGCATACACACGATCTTATACAGATAAGGCCATTGATAGCAGAGCAGCTGAGGAACGCAAAGTATGGCGTGTATAACCACTCCACTGTAGAGTTGTGCCACTGGACCAAGAAGTCTTTCATGGATGGGGGCTCATGCTACAAGCACAGGTTCTACGGGATAGATACGCACAGGTGCATGGAGTTCTCCCCAGCGGGTATGTTCTGTGAGAACAGGTGCGTATACTGCTGGAGGCCCATGGAGTTCTACGAGCATGTGGAGATGCCCATGAGCGCTGTTGATGAGCCCAGGGCTATAGTGGATAACCTGATGAGGGAGAGGTTCAGGCTCATGAGCGGGTACTTTGGGAACGCCAATGCAAACAAGGCGAAGCTGAAGGAGGCTATGAGGCCAACGCACTACGCAATATCGCTCTCTGGAGAACCAACCATGTACCCAAGGTTACCAGAGCTGATAAGGTACCTGAAGGGCCTCAAGGATACAAGATCGATATTCCTGGTCACTAATGGGCAGGAGCCGGAGATGCTCTACAGGCTGGAGGAGGAGGATGCGCTACCAACACAGATATACCTGTCTACTAATGCACCCAACAAGAGGCTCTACTACCTCATAAACAGGCCGAGGCTGAGGGATGCCTGGGAGAGGTGGCTGAGGAGCATGGAGTTCCTTGCAGGTACCAGGGCAAGGACGGTGGTGAGGATAACCCTCATCAGGGGCTACAACTATGGGCTCGATCTGGCAAGGGAGTTTGCAGATATAATAGGCTTGGGGAACCCACACTTCATAGAGGTGAAGTCCTATATGCATGTTGGCAACTCCATAAACAGGTTACCTGCAGATGAGATGCTAAGCATGGATGAGGTTCTTGCATTCACCAAGGCACTAGAGTACAACCTCGATGGCTACTCGCTATATGACTGGAGCGTACCCTCAAGGGTTGCTGTACTGCAGAATAGGAGGAGGTATGTGGATCCTGTAATACACTAACCAACCTACTACCACAACTATGGATTGAACCATTTAGCAAAACCATCCAGTGCCAGCCTCCTATGCGATACCCTACTCTTATCATCCCTCATCTCAGCGTATGTTCTACTGCTACCCTTTGGTATGAATATTGGATCGTAGCCCCATCCATCGCCTCTCATGGTGTATGCTATAGTACCATCTACTCTACCAGTGAACGTTACAGGCTCAACTATATCGCTACAGTATGCCACAACAGATATGAAGTATGCACTCCTCTCCTCTATACCATACATGAGCCTTAATATACCCTCATTGCCTATCGTCCTGAAGACATAGGATGAGTATGGTCCAGGGAAGCCCTTCAGTGCATGTATGGATAGTGCATCATCCTCAACGATGACACCCCTACGCAGCCTCTCGTAAGCGCTCCTGACCTTTGCTACCGCTATCTCCTCTATACTAGATGCCTGTATCTCTACTATATCTAGAGGAGAGTGATCTACGTAGATGCCATACCCTTCAAGTATCGCCTTGACCTCTCTGAACTTATGCTCGTTCGATGTTACAAATGATACCCTTCTTGCGTACTCTATCATGGCTCCACTACTTGCCCACTCACTTGCTTACCTTGCCTGCCTTGCCTATCCTCGCCAACTCTGCGAGGAGTGCTGTAAGCTGTATATCTGGGTGTGCACCAGCCACTAGCCTGTAATCGTACTCTGCAAGTACCCTCAGCAGTTCTGCGCTCTTTGCACTACTGCTATCCCTCATTATCTCCTCACCTGCGAACTTGATGAAGTCCCTCTCGGATAACCCATAAACCCTGGTAAGTTCAAGCATCTTCAGTCTGGCATCGTTGAAGTTCCCCTCCAGCGCAGCCCTTATGACCTCTCCAACCCTAGCCTTGTAGGATATGCCTAGTGCAGATCTAACGCTGGAATCGTTCACAGCACCATGGCTCGCTGCTGCCTGGAGCACGTTTATCGCATGCCTAAGGTCACCTGAGGTGAACTCATATACCATCTCAAGCGCCTTATCCTCATACTTGACGCCTTCACGCCTGCATATGTTTGCGAGGTGGTTCACGACATCCTCCCTTGCAAGGCTCTTGAACCTGAATATCACGCATCTACTCTGTATGGGCTCTATTATCTGGGAGATGTAGTTGCATATCAGTATGAACCTGCTGGTACCAGCACTATCCTCCATTATCCTCCTCAGCGCTGTCTGTGCCTCAGGGGTCATCTCATCAGCCTCATCCAGTATAACTATCTTGAATGGTATGCTCCCTATGCTTGTGTACCTGGTGAACATCTTCACCTTCTCCCTGACCATGTTTATGCCCCTCTCATCCGATGCGTTCAACTCAAGCGTGTAATCCCTCCAGTACTCACCCAACACCTCCCTTGCTATGCACAGTGCAACTGTTGTCTTGCCCACCCCTGCAGGGCCAGCGAAGAGCATGTTGGGCATCCCCCCTGCAGATCCCATTATCCTCTTCAACCCCTCTACTATCTCCCTCTGGTTCACAACCTCATCCAGCCTCTTCGGCCTGTACTTCTCTACCCACATAAGATGCTCTATGCTCATACCTGCTCTAGAGCAGGGATGAATAAAATGCTAACTCAATAGTTCATATACTTGGTTATGGTAGTGGATGTGTATGGGTATAGGGATGATGGCTAGGGTTCATGCCATCGGCTACATGCTCGAACCCGTGAAGGTGAGGTTCAGGAAGGGTGTGAGGATAAACCTTCTGGATGTTAGGCTTGATGCAGCAGAGGATGAGAGCAGGATGGTCCCAAGGTGGCTTGCAAGGATACTCCACACCAATGGTATGGTGGAGGTTCAGGAGCAGGATATGGGTATAGAGCTGGTTAGAGCGTTGAGCAGGGAGAGGATAGCAGGTGAGCAGTTGACCTCGCTCAAGGGTGACTTTTACATAAGCCTGAAGGAGTTCATCTCGAGGCAGCAGGGTCAGAGCAGGGATAGGCTCATGGTATCGCTCCATGATGTGATAACGCTCAGGCTCAAGAAGATGATGGATTACTCTAGGTTGATGGGTGCAGATACCATGGCAGAGGTGGAGCAGAGGTTGAGTGTTGAGGAGAGGGTACTCTTCAGATCACTGCATGATGCTGTGAGGGAGTTCAGGGAGTACCTGCTCGATGGTGATGAGGTGAAGAGGCCGGGGTTGGGGGGTGAGCGTGATGCTCAACGATGATGCAGTGAGCAGGAGCGTATACGATGGGATAGTAGAGTTCATCAAGGGATTCAGGGATGCCACTGGCGCATACAGGTACAGGGAGCAGGTTGAGATGCTCAAGGTCAACGATGCCAGATCCATAACCATAGATCACAACGATCTGGCCATGCATAGTCAGGAGATGGTGAGTAGGCTTGCGAGGGACCCACGGAGCATGATGAGGGAGTTCAACAATGCAGTATACGAGGTTCTAAGGGAGATAGATGCAGGGTATGCAGATAGCATCAGGGATGAGTTGATGGTCAGGATATCCAACTACCCCTACCAGGTGAAGATGCGTGATATAGATGCCGATCTCATAGGGAGGATGATAAGCACGGCTGGCATGGTGGTTAGAGCATCCGAGGTGAAGCCATTCATCTCTAGGTACTACTACAGGTGTGTGAATGGGCACGATGGCTACATAAGCAGGGTAGACTACCATAGGGGGAGGAGAGGAGGCTTCGCTCGCAGCACAGGTAATGATGCCAGGGAGGATGATAGAGGGGAGAAGGGTAGCGAGAGGAGGCTCGTATGCAAGAAGTGTGGAGAGGAGATAAGCGTGGAGATAGAGAGGAGCAGGTTCAGCAACATGCAGATGATAAGGATGCAGGAGCTCCCGGAGGACCTACCCCCTGGGCAGTTGCCATATCACATAGATGTTATACTCGTGCATGATCTGGTCGATTACGCTAGACCTGGTGATAGGATAATACTCACGGGTATAGTGGATGTTGAGAGGGATGTGGAGGGTAGTAGGCTAGATGTACCATTGTTCAGGATAAGGATAGAGGGTAATAACATAGAGTTCCTTGCGAGCAGGGAGGGCAACAAGGATGGAGGGGCAAGGAGCAATGGCAGGTTCGTTATAAGCGAGGATGATGAGAGGGAGATAAGGAGGCTGGCATCAAGGCCAGAGGTGTACAGCATACTCATCTCCTCATTCGCTCCCCACATATACGGGCATGAGATAATAAAGGAGGCCATACTGCTCCAGATAGTGGGTTCACCACAGAGGGAGTTGGAGGATTCTACGAAGCTTAGAGGGGATATAAATATACTGCTCGTTGGTGACCCTGGTACTGCGAAGAGCGAGTTGCTCAAGTACGCAGCAAGGATAGCACCAAGGGGGCTCTACACATCTGGGAGAGGGAGTACGGCAGCTGGGCTCACCGCTGCTGTGATAAGGGATAAGAGTGGCATGATGATGCTGGAGGCTGGTGCGGTCGTGCTTGGGGATCAAGGTTTAGTATGCATAACAGAGGATACGGAGATCTATACAGGAGATGCGCTAGTACAGGTTGGTAGGTTATGGGAGAGGATAGATGGCAAGGTATACATGACGAGGTCTGGCAGGGAGGCGAAGCAGGAGCTCGTACCCGTGACCATATACGATGGTAGTAGTGAAGGGGATATCTCTGGCTATGCATTTGCAGTAATGAGGAGATGGTATTCTGGTGAGATAGTAAAGATAACCTTCGCATCTGGCCTAACACTCAAGGTTACGCCAGAGCATCTGCTCATGCTTGCTAGGAGTAAGAAGAGGAGATGGATAAGGGCCCGTGATATCAAGCCTGGAGAGAGGCTGAGGTCTCCAACAAGGGTCTTCAAACCAGTACATACTCTCGATGTAAGCCCAGATGAGGCATATGTTGTAGGCTGCGTATATGGGGACGGGCATATCAATACATACAGTATAACCATAAGCCAGTCCAAGGCCAACAGGGAGGTTGTGGATAACATACAGGCGAGGGCATCTGGCATATTCTCCCCGTACGATAAGGGCGAGAGGGTCAGAGAGGTTAATGATTACATGCTTGTGTCTAGGATGTTCCAACTCTACACATCTGATAAAGCGATGTTAAGGAAGACCAGAATGCTCATACGTAACCCATCCATAGATGGTATACTGATGCTATCAGATGATGCGCTCTGGGCCTTCCTTGCTGGTATCTTCGATACGGATGGGGATGTTAACATGGTTCATGGCAAGGCGTACTCTGCTAGACTCTACCCAACACGCTCTGAGCATGAGTTGAGGGTCCTCCTGTATGCCCTGAGAAGGCTGGGCATATATGCAAGGATACATGAGGTGGATGGGCTTCCAATGATACAGATAACTGGCAGGGACCTGGTTGACTTCATTGAAGGGATAAGGGGATACAGCGCGAAGGTGAAGCGTGTACCTGTTGAGAGTATAGCAGTGGATAGGAAGAGCCCGAGTAGGGGTGTTGAGAAGGTCGTTAGTGTTGAGACCATGCACTACGAGGGTTACGTGTATGATCTTAGCGTTGGCAAGTATCACAACTACGAGGCTGCTCTAGTGTACATACACAACTGCATAGACGAACTCGACAAGATGAGGGCAGAGGATAGGAGTGCCCTGCATGAGGTCATGGAGCAGCAGACATGCTCAGTAGCAAAGGGTGGTATAGTAGCAACGCTCAATGCCAGAACCAGCATACTCGCAGCAGCGAACCCGATACTCGGCAAGTACGACCCCTACAGGAATATAACTGAGAATGTCAACCTACCAATACCACTACTCACAAGGTTCGATCTCATATTCGCAATAAGGGATGAGCCCAGCAAAGAGGGTGATGCCAACCTTGCTAGGCATATACTTGGAATACACAGGCGTATAGGCTATGAGCACCTCCCACCCATCCCCATAGACCTTCTGCGCAAGTACCTAGCATATGCCAAGAGGTTCAACCCTGTATTGAGCAAGGAGGCTGAGGATAGGATATTCGAGTACTACATGCAGATGAGGGCAAATGCAAGCCCAGATGCCATAACCATAACCGCTAGACAGCTCGAAGCGCTCATAAGGCTGGCAACGGCAAGGGCAAGGCTGATGCTCAGGAACACTGTGACTGCAGAGGATGCAGAGAGGGCCATATACATATTCAATGTTATGCTCAACAAGGTCGGGATAGATGTGAAGACTGGCAAGGTTGATCTGGGTGTGTTGCATGGGATGCCATCTAGCGAGAGGAGCAAGATGCAGCTCTTCCTGGATGTCTTCAATGCGCTATCAGGCAAGGACCAGAACCCAGTTGAGGAGCAGGCACTCGTAGCAGAACTCGTCAAGACTGGCAAGTTCACGGAGGATGAGGCAAGGGAGTGGATAAGGAAGGCCAACGCCAATGGCATGATATATGAGGTCAGGCAGGGCTTCTACAAGAGGGCCTGATCATACAAGTTTGCACATGAGGAGTTGTTGATGGTCATGGGGCATGCAGATCGGCCTATGGGCAGTATGCCCATAAAGGACCTACCAGTAAGCAGAGGGTTCAGGGAGCTGCTTGAGGGTCTGGGATACTCTACACTCTACCCTCCACAGCAGGATGCGATAGAGGCAGGGCTGCTCGATGGTAGGAGCATGCTCATAGCAACACCTACTGCGAGTGGCAAGACCCTCATAGCCATGATCGCATCTGTTAAAGCACTGGAGTATGGGAGCAAGGTCGTGTACATGACCCCTCTTAGAGCACTTGCAAGTGAGAAGTATGAGGAGTTCAGGTTGCTTGAGAAGCTTGAGTACAATGGGAGAAGGGTCAGTATTACTATCTCAACTGGAGACTATGACTCAAGTGGGGAGGAGTTGGGTGATGCAGATGTTATAATAACTACCAACGAGAAGATGGACTCACTCTTCAGGCATGGAGCATCGTGGATAGGCAGCGTTGGGCTATTTGTATTCGATGAGGTGCATCTGCTATCAGATAGGGAGAGGGGTGCAACTCTAGAGATGATGCTTGCTAGGGCAGCTATGAGCAGTGCACAGATACTTGCCCTCAGTGCTACAGTCAGCAACGCTGAGGAGATAGCATCATGGCTCAACTGCATGCTTATAAACACTAGATGGAGGCCAACGAGGCTGGTTGAGGGTGTGTACTCACATGGCCTGATACACTATAGCGATGGCAGTACTGTGAAGATAGCAACCAGCAGTTACGGTGCGCCTATAGACCTTGCCATAGATGCGCTCAGGGATGATGGTCAGGCACTTGTATTTGCCGAGAGCAGGAAGAGGGCTGTATCACTTGCCTTAAAGGCATCAGAGGCATTAAGGTCGATAGTAGGAGAGAGGGATAGGGAGAGGGTCAAGCCTTACATAGATATGCTAGTGGAGAGGGATGAGAGCGAGCTTGCAAGGACCCTCGCAGGGGTCATGGGCATGTGCGTAGCATTCCACCATGCTGGTCTGAGCCCTACAGCAAGGAGGATCGTTGAGAGGGCATTCAGGGATAGAGCGCTCAAGATACTGACGGCTACCCCAACCCTTGCTGCTGGAGTAAACCTCCCAGCAAGGAGGGTCATAGTATCTAGCATAAGCAGGTACGATCAGGAGTATGGTGCAAACATGAGGATAAGCATCAACGAATACAAGCAGATGTGTGGTAGAGCAGGAAGGCCAAGGTATGACGCCTATGGAGAGGCTATAATAGTCGCTGGTTCGTATGATGTTGAGGAGTTGATGGAGCACTACATACATGGGGAGCCAGAGCCCTTGAGATCCACACTTGCGGATGATAGGATGCTCAGGAGGCACATACTTGCATCCATAGCGATGAGTGAGAGCATGAGCATGAAGAATCTGCACGATCTCTTTGCACATACACTTCTGGCAAGGCAGTACAGTGCAAGGTACATAACCCCAAAGTTCGAGTCTGCACTAGAGTACCTTGTGGTTGAGGGGCTAGTTGAGGAGTCCGATGGGAGTGCAAGTGGTCCAAGCAGTGATAGGCTGAAGGCAACCAGATTCGGCCGAAGGGTTGCTATGCTCTACATAGACCCAGATACAGCAGTACTCATGAGGGATGCACTGAGCAGGTTAAGTAGGGTAAGTAGGGTAAGTAGGGTAAGGAAAGGGGAAGAAGATGGGAACCTAACACTAGCACTACTCCACATAGTAACTGAGTGCCCTGACTTCTATCCTAGACTGCAGTTGAGGAGCAGCGATGTTGATGAGGTTAAACTGCTTATAGATGAGTATGCAGATGCTTTCATATATGATGCTGATGAGCATAGCATATCCAGAAGCCTCCTAGCACTGTATGCTTGGATAGAGGAGTACAGTGATAGGCACCTGCTCGAGAACCTTGGTGTTGAGCCTGGAGATATGTACAGGATGGTTGAGAGTGCCGATTGGTTGCTCTATGCTATGAGGGAACTCGCATTGCTTCTAGGTAAGAGGCATCTAATCCATGCAGTGGATACTCTAAGGGCAAGGGTTAGATATGGTGTTAAGGAGGAGTTGCTTGAACTCGTTAGGCTTGAGGGCATAGGAAGGGTCAGGGCAAGGGCACTCTACAATGCTGGCTTCCATGATCTGAAGAGCATAGCAGATGCATCAGAGTCCACGCTGACCGCTGTAAGAGGTATAGGACAGACTCTAGCATCCAAGATAATAGAAGGGTCGAGAATACTATTGAATAGGGAGATGGATGGAGATTATATAAAGGATTGAGATGGTTAGTTATTACGAGCTGTTTATGTTAATCTATTATTCATCATCCCATCTGTTTAATTCATATATTTAGAATATAACAGCACCTATACTGTGCCCCCACTATAATGTACCTAACCTCAGTTATGCTTATCACATCTATCTGAAGACCATACATTAATTAACTTATAAGATGCACCAGTTACAGATGGGAATGGATAGATCTGTATGGAAGACCCTTGCAATATTGAGTTCCATAGCAACTATGGCCATGTACGCTGAGACAATGCTCATCCCTGCTATACCAGATCTCATAGAGGAGTTCAGACTATCATACAGTATAGCACCTTGGATACTTACGATATACCTCATAACTGGAGCAGTGATAACCCCTATCTGTGGAAGGTTGGCAGATATGTATGGCAGGAAGAGGATGTTACTCCTCATACTACTGATATACTTCGTGGGTCTTTTGATAGGACTCTCTTCAGTTGATATACGTATGCTCCTACTCGCTAGAAGTATGCAAGGCGTAGGCATAGCGATCTTCCCTGTGGCATTCAGTATAGTTAGAGAGCAATTCCCAAGGGAGAAGATGGCCATTGGTCAGGGCATAATCAGCTCCATGTTTGCTACTGGCTCAATGCTAGGCCTGTTGATAGGTGCAAGCATCATACATCACTTTGGTTGGAGAGCGGCATTCCTCTCCATAATGCCAGTAACAATACTCCTCATACTCATGATATGGAGATTCATCGACATTAAGCGTGTTGATGTCAAGCAAGGTATAGATGTAAAGGGTAGCATAATGCTTGCAGTATTGATTGTATCATTCCTATTGGCACTAACATCCCTTGAGGACTCTAGCCTCGCAGATATCCGCTGGATCATGTTCTCGTTAAGTGCCATCTCGATGATACTACTGATACTGATAGAGAAGAGGACTGAGAACCCCCTGCTGAACCTCAACCTACTACTTGATAGATCTGTCCTTGCCTCTGCGATCATGATCATGCTTGTAGGGCTTTCCATGTTTATGGTATTCCAGACCATTCCTATATTAGTGAAGAGTCCCATCCCATTCGGTTTTGGAGGAGATGAGTTGGATGTAGCAAGTATACAGTTACCATTCTCCCTAGTACTACTAGTGTTTGGTCCACTATCTGGATTTATGATATCTAGATTGGGCTCTATCAGACCAGTGATATTTGGGAGTATTGTTACAGCACTAGCGTTCCTAGCAATGTTACTCTATCACTCCTCACAATTTCTCTTGGCATCTACCTTGATGCTTGTTGCAGTTGGATTATCATTTATCAACATCGGTACAATGAATATTATAATACTTAGAGTACCCAGTGAGCAGAGCGGGACCTTGCTTGGTATGGTAAGTCTGATAAGGATAATAGGCTCATCTATAGGCCCAGTTATTGCCGGGGTTCTGATGCAGATATTCAGTGTAGGTGATGAAATGGGTAACATATTTCCGTCGGCTTTAGCATATGATATGATATTTCTAACCGCCCTTCTCATATCTCTGCTCTTAATCATACTCACATTGGTACTAAGGAGTAGACTGACATAGCAATATCAATAGGCAGATCATGCGTCAAGTCTATCCCTCCACCTGTTGAAGAACTCCTGCTCCATCTTCTTATCCCTCAACTCATCTGGAAGGAGGACTGGTATGCCCTTTGTTATAGGATACAGCCTCTTGCATTCTGTGCATGTCAGCAAGCCTTCAACTATCTCATCATCCCTCTCCTCGAATACCCTCAACTGCAGTACGCTCTTGTCCATAGGGCATACGAGTATGTCTAGGAGCCAGCGCCTCAACTCTGCTCACCTGCAGCAGTCAATCTGGTGCATGTACGTACACCTGTGACCCTATCCTGATCGAGAGTAGTGCTGCATCTGCTACGCTCTCAGTCACAAGGGCATCCCTAGCAGTGATCCTTGGCTTATCCCTACCCTCAACCGCATCTATGAAGTTGCTCAATGCAAGTGAGATGGGCTCAGCATCAATCCTTACGGTTACGGTATCCTCGCCCTCCACGCTCATCTCCTGCCTCACAAGGTCACACCTCACGATACACCTCTCCATCACCATATCTATCCTCTTGAACGTCTTGGCCCTGGTTGAGGTTATGCATGCGATCCTCCTATCCCTGAATCCAAGCAGGATGGCAACTGCGCTACCATCCACACCATCGATAGCAGATACGAGATCTGGATAGGTGGAGAGTATGTGTAGCACAGAATCTACACCATCCACTGCAGTAGAATACATGAACTCTCTTGCATCTGAAGGGCCTCTATCGTAACCGTTATGGACCTCTAGCATGAGCATCCTGCCACACCTGCCATTGGAGATCAACTCTCTAGCCCTCCCGAGTATGGGGCTGAACCTATCGAGGTACCCTGGCATGAGTATGAGCCTGCTCCTCTCAGCCATAGCATAGATCTCCCTGCACTCCCTGAACGAACTCCCCAATGGCCTAGCAACGAATACACCCCTCATCCCATGCTCCACCGCAGCAGATACCATGGCTAGGTGTGTATCTGCTGGTGTGGCAACCACCAACCCATCTGGCCTAAGTGATTCAAGCATCTCATGGAGCAAGGTGTAGTGTGGTACTCCATATGCTGCTCCATACTCCCTTGCCTTCTGTGCATCTGGATCATATATACCTGCTAGAGCACTCAATCTGCTCAGTACTCTAGCATACTCATAACCATCCTCTGCACCTACAACGCAGACCCTTACCATGGATACGGTATCACCAGACTGGAGTGAGCCAGTCCATGTATGCCTTGACCTCTGCCCTGACGGTCTTTGCGTACATCTCCCTTATGCTCCTTGTGACCCTGCCCTCGCTCCCATCACCTATGATGTGATCATCTATGCTCACCACGGGGGTTATCTCTGCTGCTGTACCAGTGAGGAATACCTCGTCGGCAACGTACAGTTCGCTCCTCGGCACATTCCTCTCCTCCACACGGTAACCCATATCCCTCGCTATCCTCATTGCGGTATCCCTGGTTATACCTTCAAGGACGCATGATGCGAGCGAGGGTGTAACAAGCGTGCCATTCCTCACGATGAAGACGTTCTCCCCTGGCGCCTCGCTCACCATGCCACTGCTATCCAGGAGTATGGCCTCATCGTAACCTCTCCTCCTGCATTCCTGTGTTGCAAGGACTGAGTTGAGGTAGTTCGCACCAGCCTTTGCTAGCGGTGGTAATGAGAGGTCGTTTATCCTCCTCCATGATGAGATGCATGCCCTTATACCCTTGGAGTTGAAGTACTGGTCGAACCTGAATGCAAGTATGGCTATGTGCGATGGAGAGTCCTCCCTAACGTACAGGTCTATGCCATGTAAACCAACGAATGCTATCGGCCTTATGTAGCAGGAGTCTCTGGCATTGTTCCTCCTGAGGAGTTCTACTACGCCATCCATCACATCCCTCACAGTGTGCTTGAGCGGGATGGAGTGTATGCCTGCTGACCTGAAGAGCCTCTTCACGTGATCCTCTAACCTGAATATGTAGAGGTTGCCCTTAGATGCATATGCCCTTACACCCTCTATGACGCTTGTACCGTAGTGGAGTGCATGTGTCATGAGCGGTACCTTAGCATTCTCATACTCTATGATCTTACCATCTAACCATACATAGGGGTACTCCTCCAGCCTCATCGCTCCGCTCTACTGCACCTTCATGGATATAAAAGGATATTGAAACCAAGGGTGCTGAGGGATGGATGGATGGATGGATTGTCTGACCATGGGATTGTATGAATAGACAGTACATATCTAGCAACTAGATGAGCATCTCTGTATACGTAGCAGTATGATCCTAGGACCCACTCCAACATCACTTCTGCTTATGCTATGGTTGAGTCCTCACGCTAGTATACTAATCTGGTCATGCTAATACACATCAGATCCGATCATATATGGTGCGGTGGCCGGGATTTGAACCCGGGTCAGCAGCGTGGCAGGCTGCTGTCCTAGACCATGCTAGACGACCACCGCAAGCGCAAGCAGGCTAACGTTACTGCAGATGTGTATGCTCTTTATTTATAACTTTGCTGCTAGCAATCACAACTATACTATAAAGAGATAAATAGACTATCCTGGTGAGTCTTTACCCATATGAATAGGATAAGGAGGATAGCCATGCAGTTGCTAGAGAGGTATGATGGTATGTTCACTGCAGACTTTGAGAGCAACAAGGAGTTGCTCGATAAGATAGCCGTATTCAGATCGAAGGAGTTGAGGAACGAGGTTGCAGGGTACATAACAAGGCATATAATGAGGAGGTCCCACGCAGGTCAACCCACTACAACAGATACTGCGAGCATGGGTGAGGATGTGGAGCAGGTCAAGGCTGAGAGCGCTGTAGAGGAGTGATGTTAGTTAGTATGGCATGGATGGGTGATAGTAGGCTCATGATTGGGCATGGTAAGGGTTAGACTAAGACTGCTCGGAGGGGTTAAGAGGGTATTCGGGAAGGAGGCTATGGATGTGGAGGTTGATGGAGAGTTGATCCGCCTCAGGGACCTGCTTGCACATCTGGCATCCATGAGCAGTGATGCCCATGGCATAATGAACCCGAGCAACCTCATAATCGTTATAAACGGAAGGGAGGCATCGCTCCTAGGAGGGCTTGATGCAGTGATCAACGATGGGGATCGGGTTAGCATACTAACTGTTGTGCATGGGGGTTGCCTGCGCTATGATGGTGAAGTTGAGTAACGATGGGCGCATATATCATGCTATGCTCCTCTACATGGATGTCTCGCTGGATGATCCAGAGGAGTTCGTGAGGAGTGTCAGGAGTGTTGCTGAGGGACTGCACAGGAGAACGATGGTGCAGATGGTGGATGCGCATAGCATCGCTGGAGTGGAGCATCTCCTGGAGATCCTTACCCAATCACTTGAGGCTGAGAGGAGATCATGCATGCTAGCAAGGATGGTTGAGGTGGATATGATGCTGAGACTTGCATGTACTAGGCAGATATCAGAGGCCATAGAGAGGGTTGGGTTGAAGAGCGGTAGCAGGAGGGCTGCGCTTGTAGCGGTAGTGTATGACGATGATGATGGTGGTGGTAGTGGTTATGGTAGAGGAGGGCTGGATGATGCTGTTGATGTTGGTGGTAATGTTGATAGGGATGGAGGTAGGAAGAGTGGTGAGCGAGAGATGGATCACCAGAGCATCCTCTTGATACTCAGAGATAGGTTGAAGGAGGTTGATGGGGTGATCAGGGTGTTGGATGGCGATGATGGGGTCAATACAGGAGATGACCTGTATGAACGTATAGCACACATCCATGGACTGAGTGAGCAGGAACTGGACTCATGCATAAGTAGCAACAGGCTCGTGAGCATACTGGCAGAGAGGGCCAACATACTACACAGGTGAGCGAGTCAGATTGAACGCTTCAACTTGATGCTGCTGAATAGATCATCATCCTTGAGTACCGCAACCCCCGTAACCTGACCGACCACCTCTACAAGCACCAACCAGTCATAGTTCACCAAATCCACTCGCCTGTCTATCCTTGATGCAACCGCCCTTATGATCTCCATGCTGTGTATGGTATGCATCCTCTTCTCAACAGTTATCCTGAAGCTCTCATCCTTGGATATCTTCTTGGATGCCAACTCACTGCACGCATCGCTTATCTCCTCTAGGCTTGTGTTGACAACCTTCTCTATCGGTATGAGTCTGAGCACGTACCTGACCCTCCACGGCTCCTCCCTGACCAGATCCCTGAACGATCTGATTACGCTGAATGGATCTATGCTCGATCTACAGGCAAGTAGGCCCGAGATCCCTGTATACCATACATCCATCATGGCATCAGATACTCCATGGCTATCACCATACAACTCGTTCATCACTGCCATGACCTCATCCCTAGCGCTCCTCTCCTCATGCCTGTACGTTGTAAGCAGCATATTAAAGTCAGATCTCATGCCGAATCTACCATCCATAATCTAGTGGCACTCATCTTCTTCCTCCCATCATCCATCCATTACATCACATCCATCAATCCCCATACACCCGTGTTGCATCCACTCAGTGATGCATAAGGCACCTCTCGATCTCCTCCCTTGCTATAGCCCCTTCCCTTATAACCTTACCCTCATCCACATCGTATACAGTTGATGCCCTACCTATCTGTGCTGCTCCACAGTCGAGCACCGCATCCAGCCCCTTTAACATGGATATGACCTGCCCTGCATCTATTGCTGGGCTGACCCCAGACGGGTTGGCACTGGTACCAACCAGCACACCACCGCACAGGCTTATCAGCCTCCTTGCGTGATCGTGTCTAGGTACCCTGACCCCAACCTTACCATCCTTGATGATCTTGCCTGATATCCTGACGTCCTTCAGCCTGGCAACTATGGTCAATGCACCAGGCCAGAAGTGCCCAGCAAGCCTCAACGCCCTCTCATCCATGTATGCTATCCTCACTGCATCCTCAACGCTAGAGCAGAGCAGTGGCATGGCCTTGCCCTCCTCCCTACCCTTTATCCTGAATACCTTCTCCACGGCATCATCGTTGTATGGATCGCATCCAAGGCCATACACTGTATCTGTAGGATACGCTACCACTCCTCCATCCCTCACCACTGCAGCAGCCCTCGCTATACCCTGCTCATCGCACCGTAGTATCAGCATGCAATCTCTAACCAACAAAATACTTATTAATAGATTGCTTGCTGGTAAAGAGTCATGTTGGAAGAGGAGGAGATGGAAGAAGAGGAGGAGTTCGAGGAGGATTTTGAGGAGGATTTTGAGGAGGAGGATTACGAGTACGAGGAAGAGGGAGAGGAAGAGTACTGATCTGGTCACTATTTTTATATTTACAGCACTTCAATATGCTGACTGATATAATGCAGGGCGACATGACACTAACACCATTGTAGGCAACCGATATGTTATGCGTTGACCCTCACCATACTCCTGATGAGCATGTATATGGTCAGGAGTATGAGCGATATGCCAGAGACCTTGAGGAGATCTGCCAAGTATGTGTAGAGCGCACTGTAGAATATCATCCCGTACCAGTCCATGAACTCTGCTACGGCCATAAGGCCTATGCCCGATGCTATCATCAGCGAACCTGCCCTCCTACCTGCCAGTGAGATGACCATGCACTGCGTTGAGCCATAAACTATGAGCATGAAGGCTATGGCCTTGGTTACGTACTCGAGCGAGTTGCCAGAGATCGTGAAGAAGGGGTAGATGAGGAATGTCAGCAGGGTCAGCAGTGGTACCATGTACTTGAACCCCTTCTGCACGCTGTATGCTAGCGCAATGAACGCATAGCCTACAGCACTTAACGTGGTCGATAGCATGCTGTAGGAGCCATCGATGTAGGGGTCAACGGTATCTACCATGAAGCCCAGGCCTATGGATACGAATGCTACGGTTAGCCTTAGCATCGTAGGGCTTCTGGTTATCGTATAGCCCCTGTATGTTAACCAGCCTATGGATAGGCCTAGGAGCATCCCTAGGATATGGATCGAGATCTCTGCTACTATAACCATCCAGCAGCACCACCCTCCTCATCCATCCACTTATCCATACATCCATTCATCTATCCATACCTGATCATTGCTAGCGATACATCATTCATCCTGTGCTTGCTGCTGTTACAACTTGTAGTCGTTGAGTACATCCCTGTACCTTGGATCCGTATAGGCTAGGATCTTAACGTACTCGCCATAAGTTACGTCGAGCATGCACTTATCACACCTCACACGGGAGAAGTTGTTCTCCAGCACCGCTATCGAACCACACCTGGGGCATTTAACATGCATATGTTAGAATATGTAAGGAAACTAATAACGGTTTTGGCGGAGTGCTATGCTAAATCAACTATATGGATGGTGAGCATCTGCGTAGTATGGTAGGGTGCAGATTCCTGAGGTAACAATATATAATAATCATGGGTATCAAGCCTTGATATGGTAAGGTGTGTCAAGTGTGGTACCGAGATAGATGAGAGTATAGAGAGGAATGCTAGGGCAAAGAGCTACGGTAGTTGCAGCAACTGCTGGAATGAGTGGACGAAGTACAGCATAATGGTGATAAACGATCTGAGGCTGGATATGTCTATACCAGAGCACAGGCAGATGCTCAAGAGGTATGAGAGGATATTCTTTGGGCTGGAGCAGATAGGGCAGGGGATGAGGGATGTGAGCAAGGAGGACGAGAGGGTTCCAGATAAGAAGTGATCTGGAGAACAGATCATACATGCTAACTGATACCCACCATGGAAAGCAAGTAGTAGCATTGGCATGACAGTAACAGTAGTAGTAGTAGCGATGATATGATATTACAGATGGTGGCCAGGATTACTATGACTGTGCATATAAATGGTTGTATGTGTATATAATGTGATTGGCCTGATCTGCATAGATGCTCATACCAGACCTATGCTCCTCCGAACAGCCTCTGGGATGCTCCTAATCAAGGTACCTCTACTCTCCCCATCCATGCTCTGGAGCACACGCTTTATACTTGCTATGGTTGCGCTCCTTGTACCATCATCGAGGGAGTTGAGTACATCCAGTAGCGGGGCAAAGTCTATCCTTGCAACCCTACCTGTATCACCTGCCATGACCCTTGCGTATATGCTGAACATGGCGTCCCTCTTCTCATCACCAAACTCGTGGAGCAGTTCGAGCCATGTCTTGAACAGCCTTGCTACAGTGCCCATCTCCATACCGGGGAGCGCATCCACCACACTCCTTATCACCTCCACCCTATCCCCATCCTCCATAGTGAAGAACTCGTTCAGCCTGTTCCTCATCATAGGCTTCCTGAGGAACTCTGGGAGCCCAGCGAGTATGTATATTATGTTACCAGCGTAGTTTGGATTACCCTTGTTGGTACTCTCCCTATCAGAACCAGCACCAGCAGCATCCATCTCTCATACTATACCCCTATAAGGTTATATCTCTTTTCTCTTCACAGTATAGCAGATGATCACCAGGGAGATGGAAGGCACTGAAGGAGGAGGAAGCGGAGGGAGGAGCATACTCGTGCTCTGCATAGACAGGGATGATGATATAGGCTCAAAGGCAGGCATAGGCACACCAGTCATAGGCAGGGATGAGTGCATAAACGCTGGGATAAGGCTTGCCATAGAGGACCCAGAGGATGCAGATGCCAATGCTATATTCGCTGCGGTGAAGGTGTACGAGGAGCTGGCAAGCAAGGGGTACAGGAGCGAGATAGCGCTGCTCTCAGGTTCATACAAGAGGGGTGTGGAGGCTGACGAGAGGATAGTGGGCCAGTTGCATAACGTGCTGAAGAGGTTCAACGCTGATGGGGTTGTTATGGTATCCGATGGCTCCGATGATGAGTCTGTGCTCCCAGTGATACAGGGTATAGTGCCAGTGATATCTGTGCAGAGGGTCGTGATAAAGCACAGTAGGAGTGTGGAGTACTCATACGCAGTCCTTGGGAGGTACCTGAGATCCCTTATATACGATCCAAGGTACTCCAAGTTCTTCCTCGGCATACCTGGGGCACTACTGGTAGCAGGAGGGCTCTCCATAGTACTCAACCTTGCCGATTACGCTCTCCCAGTACTTGCCATAGTACTTGGGGCGATATTCCTTGTAAGGGCATTCGATGTGGATAGGACGCTGCTGAGCATAACCAAGAGCACAACCCCATCCAGCTTCGTCAGGATATTCTCGATAATAGCAGGGATAATAATAATCATAGCATCTGTAGAGACTGGGTATGTGAATGTGCAGGGCATGCTTGAAGGGCATGATCTGCTGGGCATAGTGCTGAACAAGGACATAATAACCGTGTTCCTGATCAACATGCTCCCCCTGCTCTGGATAGGCATAGGGGTGATATTCGGAGGCAAACTACTCAGTGATCTGTTCAGGAGTAGCATAAGGGTGCTGAGCGATGCATTGAGGCTCGTTGTGCTTGGGCTCTTCTACATACCAGTGCAGCAGCTCATACTCATGATCAAGGGCGATGCCAACCCATTCAGCCTGGTCTCATCGCTACTCTTGGGGTTTGCTGTAACGCTTATAGCAGCAACACTGGTCTATGAGTACTACAGGAAGAGGGTGAAGATGGGTGCAGGCAAGGCAAAGACCGATACGGGTAAGAGTGGTGCTGGAGAGAGGGATGGAGAGGGTAGGGATGATGAGAGTTAGAGGAGGCAGAGTGAGTGAAGGATGGAGAAAGAGGGAAGGGGAGGTGTAGATATTCCAAAGGCAGGTATGGATACTGTGTATACCAAGGGCTAGGTATAGGTGGGTAGGAGCCTACATGATGGCATCATCGCATATAAAATATATAAAAAGTAACGTATGCAGATAAGATATGTTAGAGGAGCGTTCTGCGGGAGCAGTGCTCTTCCGCCTCCAAGATAGAGAGCCCATATACCTCATACTGCACTACCATGCTGGGCATTGGGACTTCCCCAAGGGCAACATAGAGGAGGGGGAGGATGAGGTGAGTACCGTGAAGAGGGAGATAAGGGAGGAGACTTGTATAGATGACGTTGAGTTGGTGCAGGGGTTCAGGAGGATAGTTAGGTACATGTACAGGAGGGCTGGGAGGCTCGTGCACAAGGAGGTAGTCTTCTATCTGGCGAAGACCAGCAGGGGTGATGTCAGGCTATCGTATGAGCATAATGATTACAGATGGAGCAGGTTCGATGATGCCCTCAACCTCCTCACCTACACCAACTCGAAGGTGATACTCAGGGATGCCGACTCGTTCCTCAGAGGCATACTATCCTCATCATCCACATCCTAATAGTCCCAATCCTCCTCTTGATGTGCTCACTCATCTGTTGGTGGTGGGTCTGGATGATATCTTGGCCAGTCTAGAGGCTTCATCCACCGGATCATCTGCATAGAGTATGCTCCTACCAACGATTATGTAGTCTGCCCCATTGTTAAGTGCAAGGGATGGATCGCCTCCCTGTGCACCACTCCCAGGCGAGAAGAGTGCAGGTCTATACCCATGCGTATATGCTCCCAGCATGTAGGACTTGCACTCCCTTATCGTCTCTGGCCTAGTTGCGCCCACGACTACACCATCCGCATGCGATGCCAGAGCCCATTCAAGGAATACCCTGTACAGTCTGCTGGATGAGCCATGCTTCCCTTCTACCCTACCAACCTGCATCCCGTAACTACCCTCAGCGCTCCTATGGCTCATGTACACAAGTGCTATCGCACCCATACCTCTGCTGTGCGCATTGCAGATGGCATCGTTGAGCGCATCTGGCCCGATTATGGGGTTGATGGTCAACGCATCGAAGTTGGAGTCTGCTAGGTGTGATATGGCAACTGTGTTAGTGCTAGGGATATCGTTCAACTTGATATCTGCGATGCTTGGTAGCCCGTGCGAGTGTGCATATCCGTTTATATGCTTTATCTCATCCATGCTCAATGGGAGGAGGAGGTGCATGTTGATCTTAACGCTGCATATGTACCCTGCCAAGGCATCGATGGTAGAGCATGCCCTCTCAACCATTGCGCTACCGCTACCATCCCATGCGAAGTCCAGTGCAAGAACCACCCTGCTACCATCATGCTCCCCAACGGATGCATAGAGCCTCTCGAGGAATACGGACTCTTGCTTGTGTGGAGCAGATGCTGGTGCATGTGATCTCATACTATGTGCCTCATCACCATCGTCATCATCATCAAGCCCATCCATCCCCTTGCCGCTCATGCCTGCTGATCCTTCATCCTTATAACCTTCATGTATACGTATCCATGCCCATCTATATCGTTAGTGAACTCTGGCTCTTCCCCGCTCTGGCTGGAGTACATCACAAAGTTACCCTCTGGCATATGATCCAGAGGAGTGTAGCAGAAGTACGGTACGCCATCCTCATTGCCATGCATGAACATGCCTATGGTGATCGCATCTGCCCCATCACCCTTCTTGCCCTTATCACTACCAGTCTTGCCATCTATACCATGCCTCCTCATCAGGAATAGCGGTGTTAGGACCTCCTCCCTCATGTACCTGTAGAGCACCAACTTGGCTAGACTGGCAAGGTCTCTCATCACTATGCTCTCAGGCTGCATATCCCTTCTACCCTTGAAGAACCTCCTCGGCATCTCCGTAACCCTTATTATCGGGGCATAGGCGTATGCAGGGTTACTCGCTGCATTGACCATGCTCACCTCCTCACTGCCCATGTACACCCTGTACGCTATGAACTCCCCAGTGCATTCAGCATTGATGTAGCAGAATAGTGGCCTTGTCAAGCCTATGTTGATGCCTACTGCCAGCACATCCGTATTCTGGAGCCTGAATGAGTAGACTGGTAATGGTACGACTTCTAGTGCAGATGCTAGCCTTGCAAGATCGTTCATGCTGGCCAATGGCATGTAGTAGGGTATCTTCACCATCAACATAAGCATGGAAGAGTAATTAAAGGGTTACATCGTGTTATCGTCTTGCTTCCCTCTCCATTAACCCTTTCTATCTATCTATCTATCCGTCCTTCTGTCCATCTATCTATATGCATATCCTGCTCTCCATAATAATCATCGTAATGAGCGGAATGCTAGCACCATCTTGTTGTTGTATGCAACGTATACATTGCCATCATCTCCTATATCAAGCCCAATTATATGCATATCTGGATTGCCATACACTAGTGAGAGTGGGTATGATGAGCATGCACTCTGATCTGCTGGGTGGCATATGCTCCCCATGATGCAACCAACCTGCCACTATCGTTATCTATAACCATGATGCTCTTCGTTGTTGCTATGTATATATAGCCATTATCATCCACATCCATATCAACTACAGCATCTATCTGGCGATTAGGGTTTGGGAGGTTCATGAAATCCAGTTTATCTATGAACATCAGATCCCTGTTGAATACCTGTATCCTTCTATTGGCTTCGTCAAGCACATGTATGTGCCCATCTGCATCTACCGCAATATGGCCTACTCCAAAGAACTGCCCATCCCCAACCTCCAATGGACCGTCATCACCATCTGGATCACTACAGTTAGTGCCAGCAGGTACAGGCTCCTCCCACTCGATCTCGAATGGGCCCCCTGGAAGAGGACCATACATACCATAATCAGGCTTGTAATGCGGTATAACATAACCATACATGGTGCATTTGCCTGTGATCCATATCCTCTTCACTACTGTACCATCCTTCATCACTGCTAGACCATCGTTGAGTGCAGCGTATACATAGCCATCAGAGTAAATATCAACATCTATAGCATGACTGCCCAATGTAGAGTCTAGCGTATACTCTGTTAACTTGCTACCATGCTCATCGTAAACCTTCACAGTTCTATCGTTGTAGAGAGCTACGATAACCTTTCCATCTCCATATGCTATTCTTGCAGTCTCCCATTCAATGTATTCTTCCTTTGGCACTACTACCCATTCACCAACCTTAACACCACTATGCTTATCATACTTGTATATCTTGATCTCACCCCTATCGTATAATGCTATGAATATGTTATCCCTGCTCACAGTTATATCATGTACTTTACTGTAATCTAGTATCTGCCTGTACACCTTCCACACCTCAAGACCATTCTTGCTGTATTTCTTTATTGCACGTGTCTCACCAAAGCTATCATCCATTATGTAGATGGCATCATTACTAACAGCAAAGTCTATACCGCCATCCACATCTATCCTATCCACAAGAGAACCTGAATCGGTGAATATACGAATAGTACCTTCAACATCAAGAACATATACATGACCGTTGTGAACCCTGATCTCCATTGGATAGTTGTTCTGTATGTAATACTCATACATACTCCAAGTTGCTGTTATCCTCCCCTCCTCGTCCAACTTGTATACATTATAACTCTCAGCCTCCAGCACGTATAGGTTATCATCCTCATCCATTGCAATATCAATCACTGAACTAATCTCGCTATAGCATGGATCTACATACATTGCAATGAACTTGCCATCTCTACTGAACCTCTTGATCACATCATCGCCAGCAATTGCTATATCGCCATTGCTGTAGGCTGCTATCTCCCTGACTATAGTAAATGAATCCTCAACATAATAATAGTCCTCATCACATGACTTCTCATAGACTTGCGTTGTCCATACCTCTATCAGGTCTCCATTTCTATTAAATATGCTTAGTAAACTCACATATTCCCAATCAACCATGTAGGCATTATGATCGTGTAAGTAGATATTGCCGCTACCATCAACAGCAGTAACATCAGAATACTCATCAAACGATAATGGATGGAATGTATCAACATCTGCACCTATCCCAATCGTTAGCATCTCCCTTCCATTAGAATCCATCTTTACTATTCTGCCTGTTGCACTTACCACTATCACATTACCCTCTCCATCAGTGAATATACCTATAGGATACACACCATCGTAGTTCTGGTTATCTATGGCAATGTATGAACCGTCTAGCATGTAATGCCTTGATTCAGATCCACCCAGCATATTACTCATTATACGTTCATCAACGAGCCTGTTGGTCATCCTTATCTGCTCAACCAGTTCAGGGTTGAGCCTCTTCATCCTATCGTTGAGTTCTGCTATCTCCCTATCCTTGGAATCAACCTCGATGGATCTGAGTATGTATAGTGCAAGTAATGCGCTAGCGATGGCAATAACTACATATGTTACGCCAATCCTATTCACATTTATAGATATAAAAGGTTAAGATATATAAATGGTGAGATACGTTGGGTGCTGCGGTAGAAGGGTTGCATGGGAGGAGTACTCGAGGCTATTCGATGCGATAGAGGTTGACAGCACATTCTACAGGCTCCCCAGGGTTGGGACGGCAAGGCGATGGGCTGAGAGTACTGGTGGCAGGGTAATCTTCTGCATAAAGGCGTTCCAAGGCATTACCCATCCCATAAGCAGCCCAACGTGGAGGAGGGCAGGAGTACAGAGGCCAAAGGTTAATACTGATAGGTATGGGCACCTCAAGCCAACGGAGGAGAACTTTGCTTGCTGGGATGCAACCCTAGCCATATGTAGAGCAACTAACGCACGCATCTGCGTTGTGCAACTGCCCCCATCATTCATATGTAGCGATGATAACGTTACAAACACTCTAGCATTCTTCTCAAGCATAAAGAGGGATGGCATTAGGATAGGCATGGAGTTCAGGCATAGATCATGGATGATGGACGAGAATAGGAGTAGATTGCTTAGAGTACTGGATATCGGTGTTATGCATATAGTTGATCCATTCACGTGGATGCCAGCAGTCGAGCAGGGTTCGATCTACTGTAGGTTGCATGGAAGGCTCTCTAGCAGATATGATACAATAGCATACGAGTACTCATACAGGTACAGTGATGATGACCTAGCAAGACTGAAGCAGGTTGTGGGTGCACTTTGTGCCGATGAGGTCTTTGTTATGTTCAACAACATAAATATGCATGAGGATGCTCTACGCTTCAGATCAATGCTCTACTCCAACTATAAACCTGCGTATGGCTAGAGATGCAAGCAATGATGATGCAAATACAGATACTATAGTTAGAGGAAACTCTGGTATCACATAAGTGCCAGAGATTTCAACCACTGCAGAGCCATCATCGCCACCATCCCTGAGCGGGAACTCGAGTATCCTTGCACCTGCAGAGTCCTGATGCTCCCTATGCTCAACCACCACACCATCAACCATCACAGCCAACCTCCCTGGAGAGTCTATAACCTCTCGTGGGAGTGCAAGTATGGCACCTGCCCTATCACCAACGTCGACGAACATCATAGTGAGGGATCTGTTGCTGCCATCAACTGTGATGGGCTCTCCAGATAACCTTGAGTCTATGCTCATAACTGTAAGTGGATATATGCTTATGCACTCCCCACCTACTAGGCATAGTCTGTCTACACTGGCCTCCTCGTACACAGCAACCTCAAGCATGGTGCTCTGATACGTGCATATATTTCTGTGCACATCCCTGCAGTGGCTCGTTGCGGTTATCGTGTAGTACCCCTGTGCCATTGGCTTGAATCCTATAGTGAACCTACCATCACCAGCGCTCCTTGCGTACTCTGTATACGAGCCATAAGGGGTATCTATCCTCACCTCCACCAGTATATCCGATGTTGGCTGCCCATTGTACAGCATCACCCCCCTCAGATCGTATGCCTTGCCTGCAATGTAACGCTCTAGAGGCTCTATAACCGGTACTGAGGTATGCGTTGCATAAGCATCCATCGCATGCATGAGGATGAGGAGTGCAGATAGTGATATCAGTAACTGCACACTAGATATCATTCCATTGCCCTTACCTGCACTGTCGCTGTTACCCATCTCTATCTTACCCTCCCCTCCTCCTATCCACCATATCGTATATATCCTCCCCAGTGCCTATCAGTGTGACACTGACCCTCAACTCATCCTCTATACTCTCTATGAACCTCCTTGCAGCAGTGCTCAACTGCTCATACGCCCTAGCATGCTTGCACTCAGGGAAGAGCACATCTATCTTGGTCACTGCTATCTGTGTTGCGCTGTTCAGCATAACCGCCCTCTTCGCCAGTGCCATGTTGAATGGCGCTGCCCTCCTCTCCCGCCCTGTAACTGTTGCCACCTCGAGCCAGCCTCTCCTCCTCGCCTCCTCCCTATCAAGTTCGTTCTCAAGCGTACCAGCGCCTACCCTGGTCACGTAGGCCTTGAATACCAGCAAGACATCATCGACCCTCTTTGGGCCTATGCCCACATCGGAGCATATGGCTGATGCTGTTACATCCTTCGATGTTACGAATGGATACGTGCCATGGTAGAGCGAGAGGAATGTGCCTTGTGTACCCTCTACTAGGACATGCTCCCCCCTGTCAAGTGCCTCGTTCACGAGTAGGGAGACATCACCAGCAAGTCCTGCCAGTCCTTCATCCCTCAGATCCCTCACGAGCTTGAGCATCCTTGATACCCTCTCTGCATTCGCTGGTCCGCTACCAGAGCCTGTGGTGCCTATAACCCTAGCATGCTCACTCCTGTCCATCTCCTTATGCCTATGCTCTATCACCCCTGCATTAGCATCCACCACAGTCCTTGCTCTAGCATCGAACTCCTCGACCTCCTTCAGGAGTACCCCTGGGTCCACGAGCACACCAGCCCCTATCATGAGCCTGCACCCCCTGTATGCTACAGCGCTAGGCAGCATCCTTACCTTGTATGCCCTGCCATCGATGGTGAATGTATGCCCAGCGTTCGGGCCTACTCCTCCTCTAACCGCTATGCTAGGCCTATCCCTCAATGCCATATACGCTATCACCTTACCCTTCCCCTCATCCCCGAAGAACCCCCCGACCACCACTGTAGCAGGCATACCCTCTCCCAACACTAGTGCACAACCATATCTATAGGTTAAGGCCCAGGTACCTCCCTGCGTTCCCAAGCAGTAGCGCTTCAGCATCACCATAGTTAAGGTCGAGTGTATTGGCAAATGCATAGGCTACGCTGGCAAGGAATGATGGCATGGCAGTTCTGTCTGAGAAGCATGAGCCATACCTTACTGGCCCATCGGTCTCTACAAGAACCAACTCCCTATCCGTATGCCTGAGGAGTACCTGCTTATCCTTCGAGTACACCAGCACTGGCCCGTATGATACATAGTAGCCCCTGCCATTTGCAGTTGCCAGTTGCTTCTTGCTCCCAGAGAACCAGTGCAGGAGTACACCCCTTATGTTGTATGAGGTTAGAATGGATATCACATCATCAACAGCACGCCTTGAGTGTATGGAGACTGGCTTTGAGTGCTTCTCTGCTATGCCCAGCATGGTCTCGAAGACCCTAACCTGTGCCTTGAATCCATCACTGCTGCTATCGCTCGCTATTGCTCTATCCAGCCCTATCTCCCCTATCCCCTTTATCCTAGCGATATTAGCCTCTATGAACGAGCATATACCATCTAGGGTATCTGCATAGCCATCGCTCGTAACGCACCATGGATGTAGTCCAGCGAATGGTATGATGATATGCCCGTACTTCTCTGCCAGTACAAGGTTCCTCTCCGCAGTCTCCAGATCCATGGATACAGATACTGCCCTGATATCCATGGATCTGAGCATACCTACTACCACATCCTCCATCCCATCGTACTCCCTATCCGTAAGGTGTACATGGGCATCTACCAGCATACCTGTCTGTAGACCCTCTGCATCGTAAATAAACTTTAATACCGCATCCACGCTATGCCTAGGGATGCCAGAGCAGGGTGTTGAGTTGAGCCTTGCACCTATGTACAGGATAATAAAGAAGGCTGGTGCAGAGAGGGTCAGCGATGATGCCGCAGATGAGCTGAGGAAGGTGCTTGAGGAGGTTGGGAGCATGCTGGCCAAGCATGCGGTTGAGCTTGCAGAGCATGCAGGTAGGAAGACAGTGAAGGCTGAGGATATAAGGCTCGCATCCAAGTCGATGCTGAAGATAGGTTAGATGGTTTAAATCCTTCTCATCGCTTTATATACCATGGTGGGGTGGCAGAGCGGCTATGCGCCCGCCTGCAGAGCGGGTATACAGGGGTTCGAATCCCCTCCCCACCTCCTCTGCATATAATGGCATGCTGATAGCATGTGAGCGGATCATCACTCCAGCATGATTATTGCTCCAGCATTACCTAGTCTCACCAACCAACCAACCAACTACATCTCTAACGACAGCCTGCTAGTAACACCAGCCATATCGAATGCACTACCAGACCTTATCCAGGCCTCCTCTACAAGGTACCTCAACGCAAGTGCCAGAGCCTGCTCATCTATCCTGATCACATCACTGCCCGAGAAGAACCTTAGGAGTGAGAGTGATGAGGCCAGTTGGAGTGCCTTCTTCTCAAGCCTCACCGAGAATGGTACTCTATGCCCACTGCTCATACACTCTAGCATGAGATCCACAGCATCCCTTATCCTATCCACAGCCTTATCATCGACCACGATGGGTTTGGGCTTGAAGCCGTTGATAGATGGATTGCCCCTCTGTATGGCATACACCAGTGTCACATGGTCCCTTATCATGCTCGCTGTGTGCATCATGCTCTCCTGCAGTAGACCCTTCATGAGGTTGCTCTGCCTCCTTGCAAGTTCGCCATACCTCTCCCTCGTGAGTATATGCAGTCTGCAGAGCATCCTATCCTCCAATGCCCTGAAGTTCGGATCCCTAACGGTCACCTCATATACGCCCCAATCACCATGCACCGTCGTATTGTAGTTGACCGAGAAGAACGATGTGAACCTGTAAGGCCTTATGGTGTATGACTTGGTCTCATACCTTATTATGCCCCTCTCCATCGCTATCTTCAGTGGCTCGACCATACCCTTGTACTTGAACCACTCGTTGAACTCTGTGACTATGAAGTTGACCGATCTCCCCTCGTATGCTTCTCCTATGGCGATGAACTTGGCTGGGGTTATGCCACCACAGTACCTGTTCATCCCAGGCAGCCCATGAGCAGGCACTCCATCTGAGCCGAGTATGAGGTCCTTCACTGCGAACGTCTTACCGCTACCTGGGTCACCGAAGAGCGCTATGCTGAAGCCAGTGCCCATGACCCTGCTATGGTTCTTCTCATTCATGATGCTCGAGTCGGTGAGGGAGTACTGCTGTGCGATGGCAAGCAGGGGATCGAAGTAGAGCGACCCGAAGAGGTCCCTGAGGTATCTTAACATGTAGCCTACCGTGAGGCTCCTGCCGAATGCCATGGCCTCCTCATACCTCTCCTCCATGAGGTGCTCGAGGTGGGACCTGAACTCCTCATCCATCCTCCTCACCTCATACTCGAACTCCATATACGCATCCCTGGTGCTCAGCCTCGGAATATGCTGCATGCGATCGAGAACCTCCCTGAGCAGTGGCCTCACCTCCTCCAACAGCATCCATGCAACCCTCCTAATCCTCCTACCCTCAGCAACCTCTGCACTGTACACGAGGTTGTACACATCCCTCAGCTCTATAAGCAGGTTCAGGGGGTTGATCCTCTCACCGTACACCTCGCTGGCCCTTGCCGCTATAACCGCCATGGTGGAGTCATCGCCATCCATATCCGCAAGTGCTCTGAGCAGTGCGTAACCCTTCCTTCCATGGGATGCAAGGAAGCTGTGGATATCGCTCCTGACATCATCCCATGAGCCTCTATGCTGGAGCATCCCATCGGTGAATGTGTAGTACCTCCCCCTGAATACAGCACTGGTGTCCGGGCAGGTGAGCATGAGCATACGCTCTAGATGCTCATCATCCAGCATGTACGCTATACTCCTACTATCTACATCGATGCTGAGCCCCTCCTGCCTAAGGTAGTTGGCCACCCTAGCCCTGAGCATATAGTTCTCTGGCCTATCTAGCCCTGGGAGCAGCCTCCTGAGCAGTAGGAGCCTCTCCCTCGCCCTCTCCTCCGCCTCATCACCCAGCATACCCTTACCACTACCAGCACCCTCTATCATATCCAGCGTTGGTAATACGTTTAGAGCATCTGCTCAACCTACCTGCATCACTTCACTTCTCATCCCCGACTATCTTCTTCGGCTGCTTGAAGCCCCTCTCGCTCAACACCCTGTACAGTTCTGGTACGGCGAAGCAGAACCCTATATGAGCACACTCTGAGTTGCCGTGGTACCTGCAGTACAGCATCCTATCGTGCACCTCAACCTCGACTATCCTGTCTATGAAGTGATCGTATATGAAGATGAGATTCCCCTCAGCTCCTATGAACTTGAGGAATGGCCCGTACCTCCTCAGGTAATCATGGTACTCTATGTACTCCAGGAGTATGGTCTTAGCTGCGTTGCTGAACGTCCTGCCCTTGAACCTCTCATCGCTCCTTATGAACTCCTCTATCCTCCTAGCCTCCTCCTCCTTCAGCACTATCTGCGTGTACCCCTTTCGCATGGTACATTATAGAACAGTCCCATACATATACTTTATTCTGGTACATTATGGAACATTTAAATAGTACTATATTATTATGGTATGTATGAACAAGCTGGTACAATTGGAGTACGGTGGTAGGTGCCCGTTCTGTAGCAACACCACACTCCACCATGTGGATAGCGAGGTGGTATGCTCCAGGTGCGGAGCCGTGCTGGGGTATGACTACGATGGCAGTAATGGTAGTGGTTGGAGGGGCAATGTGAACCTCTACAACTCTGTGCGTCTGGGTTGCAGTGCGAATGACCCACCAGATGGTAGGCAGTTGATGCGTGAGAGGGATCGTCACCTCTCGCTCTTCTCTAACCTATGTGAGAAGCTCTTTCTCCCAAGGCACATAGCACTCGAATGCTGGAGGAACTACCGCAGACTGCTCAGATGCACAGAGATGGGTGCAGCTGAACTCGCATTGCTCGTGATCCACATGGCATCCAAGAGGTACTCGATGCGGAGGAGTTATGAGGAGGTGAGGGATGCCGTGGCATCGATATATGGGAGGAGGTGTATACCAACTATAGAGAGGATACTATCCAACTTCGCTGACGAGGTATACAGATGCAGGGATGCTGACAGGGCTGAACTGTACATGGAGTTCCTTGAGATGGATGAGAGGAGCAGGAGGAGGGCAAAGAGGATCCTATCCCTGCTAAACGGTGTGGATCTGAGGAGGGTGATTGACATTGCTTATTGATGTAGAGATTGAGAGGCTCAAGAGTGTGGATCGCATAGTGACCATATCCACCCAGCCGATGATAAGGAGCATGGCAGAGTCGTTGAGGAGGGGTATATCATCCATCCAACCGATAATGGTTGGAGAGGTTGGTGGCGAGTACTACATACTCGATGGTTATGCGAGGGTTCAGGCGTGTAGGCTGGCGGATGTTAAGAGCATCAAGGCATATGTAGTGCAACTGGCAAGCAGAGAGGATGCGCAGAGATGGCACATAAGGCTCAACATAAGATCTACGCTCAATATACTCAAGCTCTATGAAGCGATAAGGAATGATATCCATGGAAGCGGGGAGGTTGAGGTGTGTAGTAGGTATGGGATGGACGTAACCATGGTGAGACTGCTGAAGAGGCTGGAGAGGATAAAGGGTAGGGCATATGCAAAGATATGCACGTATATGAGCAGCATCACTACAAGATTCAACAGGGTTCCACCGATCCCCTACTACATAATAGTGCTGATATCTGAACTGGAGGATGAGGAGTTGCAGGAGAAGGCTGTCGACTTTGCGTTCATCAACGTAGATGATAGAGAGGATGTATTCTCATTCCAGGATTACGATAGGATGCTAGCGTTCATAAAGATGCTCAAGTCGAGTCACAGAAGGGCTGAGGCTGTAAAGGGCTATGCACATGCAGATGGCGTGATGGGTAAGAGAAGGGTGAGGGATAAGGGTAGGGATAAGAGCAGAGAGGGGAATCTCCTGCACCTTAGATGCTCATGTGGAGCCTCATACGTGATAGATGCGATGATGCATAGCATAAGCAAGATAGAGGAGAGGGATGATCTGATAATCCTGAAGGATATCGAGAGCAGGAGATTGCATGTAGTGCCAGATGAGGTTATACAAGCACTCGAACTGGATGAGAATGATGTCAGATGGTATGTAACTGATCGTTCAGGTGTAAACTCATTGATCGAATCACTGAATCCTACAAGGATAGCCCTGCTGGCTGTGGTGTGCTGATATGGAGGCGCTGAAGTGGAGGTTCAGAAACAACGCCAGACTGGTTGAGAAGATAGTAACGTGCATTGCTCTAGGGCAAAAGAGCAAGAGCGATCTCCATCATCTGTTCAATGATATGCATAAACTGTCTGTGATAATGAATAGGTTGAAGCGATGCAACATCCTGAGCTATGATGCATGTTCTAGATACTCACTGACCCAGTACGGGAGGTGGCTCCTGATCTGCTACACGCTTGGGATAAGGCCCGTACAACTTGCCATACTTGCATTATTGTACAACAACTATCATAGGTCCATCGCTGGCAACCTAGGCTGGATAGTGCCTGTGATAAGGAGGGAGGTTGAGAGGTTATCCGTAGAGCACAGGGTGTACGATGGGGAGTATGCATGGAAGCAGGCCAAGGCCCTCTGTGCCATTGGTTGGTGTAGGCGCTATGGTAGGGATGGCATAATCCTGGAGGATGCTACGTATGAGATGCTCAAACAGTGGCACGACGATATATACGCACTGTATAGACACCTGAGGAGTGCTGATTGCTATGAAGTATGTGTATGAAGTTAGGCCCATAGACCTTCTCTCACTACCAGAAGAGAGGCAGATGAGCATAGTCACGAATAGATTCCTGACTCTGCTGAACTGGCTCGATGGCCCAATGTCGATATACATGGTCAAGGATCACCTCAGCATAGCTACAAGGGAGTTGAGGGCTACGTTACCAGTTATGAGAACGTTCCTGGAGAGCCATGAACCCATGGAGCATGTACTCGACTCATTGGGTTACGAGTACTCCAGGATACTGGATAGAGGGCTGCTGAATATAAGCCTGCGCCATAGAAGGTTGACCGAAGGCCTAAACCATATCATCATCAACAACAACGATGATGATGAGGAGGAGGATGAGGATGAGGATGAGGAGGGCGATTCGCCTAGATACGCTAGGTGCTTCATACTCTATAGACTACCGACCAACGCAAACATAGCCTGGATATATGGCATTGCAAGGCTCGCAGATGAGACCATAATAGATGTCATGCCTCTAAGGCACGATGCTGCACTGAGCAAGATGAAGAGATATACGAGCCTGATGAAGGCTGCCTCCATGAAGTACTCCTCACTAGCATACAAGGCAGGCATAGCGGAGATGACTCTGCAAGCGCTGGAGAAGCATGAGACCAAACTATTCAGAGTATGCATAATACCAGTGATAAAGGCCAGAAGCACAAGGGAACTGAATGAGAAGAGCAGGAGGTTCGTTAGGGATGTGAAGCACCATGCATCACTAGATCCAGTGATGGGGAGGCAGTTGGACCTTCTCATGGGTAACATCAGGAGTGTCATAGTGGAGCTTGGGAGCATGAGCATACTCTACCCATTCGTGAGTAGTGATATGCTTGAGGTACCTAATGGTATAGTACTTGGTATAAACCTCAACACCGATGCGCCAGTGATATACGATTACTCGCTTAGGGATAACTATAATGTTATAATACTGGCATCCTCTGGCGCTGGCAAGTCAATGACTGCAAAGATAATGCTCAATAGACTCCTCGAGAAGATCCCTGATTCTTACGCCTTCATAATAGATCCACAGGGCGAGTACGCAAAGATAGCGGATTATATGAGCGCTGATACCATAGATGTAGTTAACAACAGTGAGATTGGACTTGATCCATTGAAACTATTTGATGCAGTAACGGCAGGTGATGTTATAGCGGATATAACAATGGCGCCATTGCTGGTTAGGAAGGAGATAGCGGTTAATGCAGGTAAGGTCGATAGCATCTTCTCACTCTATAATATGCTGAGCGATAGGGCAAAGCCGTACTTGATGGATGTGGTGAACAACCATGCCAACGTGTTTAGAGGCGATGCCAGGATGGACAGGAGGAGCGTACTGATGCTGAAGGGGATAAGTTCTACCAATGGATTATCGATGCTATTACTGCTATCACTCGCCAAGGTATGGAATGAGATAAACTCACTCAAGGATAACACGCTGAAGATACTACTTGTGGATGAGGGATGGATGCTCTTCAACATCCCATCCGCTGCAAGATTCGTGAATCTAATAGCCAGAGTAGGGAGGAAGCTTAACGTACTGTTCATCTTCATAACACAGAGACCAGAGGATGTTATAGCGAATGAGTATGGTAGAGCACTGTTGGATAATGCTGACACAAAGGTACTGCTGAGGAACAATGAACTGGCAGCTATGAAGATAGCAGAGGCGCTGCAACTCTCCAGTAAGGAGAGGGAGATGCTCACGACATTCAACAGAGGGGAGGCATTACTGCTTACGAAGGGGCACAGGATCAGGCTCCAGATGGTTGCAGGGGAGAAGGAGATGAGGCTGTTCTCAACAGACCCGAACCAGTGAAGCATTCCATCATATCATATCATATCATATCTACATATCATGCCTCCTCCTACCTACCAATATGGTATATGCTGTGAAGAGTGTGAGTGCTAAAGTGCCTACGAGCAGGAACTCACCAACATACCTATCTAACGCCCGATAATCACCATGACCATCCTTCTTACCACCATCACTACTACCATCACTAACCTCTGCATATGCCCTGCCACCCCACCCATTGAAGACCTCAACCATGGCACTCCTACCATGAAACGGTATCATGCATGAACTGCTGCAGTACCTCTGGGGATCATATGATACTCCATTCACAACTATACCTGTAACCTCTCCAAACCTCTCACCCACATCGAATACGATCTTACCATCAACTAGCGAGATATCCTCTATCCTGTTATCACGATCCATGTTGATCACTATCCTATAATCCCTGTAGAATGAGAATGTATACTCGTCGTATACATGCATGGTATCCCCAGCAGTGATCTTCAGCCTATATGGTGTCAGCGTATCGAGTGCTATGTGTAGCGGGATGTCTAGCAGTGCATACCTAGCCAGTACATATGCAGGTATATGATGTGATGTGTAGTTTACCTGCATCCTCATGTGCCCATAACCAGTGGCATGGTTCTCCCTTGGATACATATCCCCTATAACCATCTCTGCGAACATCTCATGCTGGGTATCATGGAGTACCTTGCTTCTGATGTAATCATGGAGGTAACCGTAGAGAGGATGCATCACAACCTCGATCGGCAGATATCTTATGTTACCATCTGATCCATAAACGGTAACCTCTATGGATGTTGAGAACCTGACTAGAGGGTATACGTATTCAGTGTTAATAACCTCCATCGTATCATGCCCAGCAAAGTTGATCGAGTAGAGTCTTGTTACTAGCGTTAGGTTATATAATGGTAGTCTGATATCATCCTCTATCACTGGTGAGAATACGATCTTTCCATAACCTGCGTGTTCAAATAGCACTGCTCCAGTATCAGCATTGAAACCATGGGCATCAACACCATCAAGCGTTAGATGTGTCACCTGCATATCATGATTCATGTAGATGTAATGCTCATAGTGGTTGATCTTGCTCCTCCTCAAGGGGTGTATGAGCGTATCGTCGTGATCATCCCTACTGCCATGATAGTGTAGTGCTATAGCGATACTCTTGTTATATGACCATGGCGCATCATCGTTCAGCATGAGATATACGTAGTGATGGTATACTGGTATGTACCTAACAATCTTTACATCTATGCTAACGCTAGAGGTTGCTATGACCTTGTCTATGTTCATGAGCCTGATGGTGTACACTATGGTATGTGTGCCAGGAGAGGATCTGCTAGTATCATACAAGGTTACACCATCACCATACCCAAGATCCACGGTGGAACTATACTCCTCATACCCAACGCTATGATCGCATGACTCTCTCATGCAGTTATGCTCGTATGCAACGTGCATATCATCATACTCACTCTCAACCACTACCCTCAGTGTGCCTATCCTCTCATCCTTGAATCTGTAATGGGAGGCATGCAGTATGGCAATTGGATCCCCTATGTAGTATGTCCCATCCCTGTTCATCGCCATGAACCCATCGCCATCCATGAGTTGGATCTTGCTCAGATGAACTCTGAACGCTGGATCTGCAACAGTATACGTATAGGATGTGCTCTTTGAGTATCTTAACTTGTAGCAGATGCTATCCTCTCCTACAGGTATGCAGATCAGATGCACTATACTCTGATGGAATCTGATGGTATGTTGGCCTATCCTTGCACCATCACTTATCTCAATCACACCAGATGTGCTCGAACCATACCTTGTGGCATCGCTACCAACCTCAAGCCAGTATGAGTAATCTATGCATGATCCATAGGGAGCAGTTCCATACCAATGCTCCACCCTGTATGCAAATGCATCGCCAGGATAGTATGTCCCATCTGGATTCTGTCTTGAACTACCATTGTAGTATACAGATGAGACTGTTATATCTGCATGTAGTTCACAGGCATCCATGGCATATGATGGTATGCTGTGGATATCAATGACAATGGTGAATAGTGTGAAGATGCAGGGCAAGTATACCAAGCCCATAATAACACTGCTCATCAACAGGATAATGCATACAATAATAAGATAGCGTGAGTAGCCATTACTACATCACATTGGGGTGCCATCCCTCCTACTACCTCTGCTGTCCTGTGCATCTCCCTCAGCATAATCATCATCAACCCAGACTGTAAGGTCTATAACCTCGAAGTTCGGGTTTGGTAGCCTCACATTGTACATCTCCTCAACCTTCTCCCTGTTCTCATCCCTCTTACCTATCATCTCCTTCAACAGGCTTGCATCTGCCAACCTGTTTATGCCTCCCCTCTCACGCATCTGCTCCAGCCAGTAGTACAGGTTCGTTAGAGGTCTCCTATCGCTACCTATATGCATTATATACTCACCAAATACCCTGCCGAACAGCTCCTCCTTGCCATGGAGTATGCTATCTGGCAGTTTGAAGTAGTCATTGGCAAACCTTGCGAGTGCTACATAGTCCCCATCATCGTACATGTGCTTCACAGTGTAGAACCATCTGTTCACAGCACTCGCATCTACAGCAGTGCTAGGCTTCAAGGCTGCATAGTATGCTATGGCACCCTCGATCAGCGACCCAGCAAAGTTCCTAACTATCTCCATCCCATGCGCTCTACCTTCATCGCTGGCAGTTGCAAGCGTGCTCCTCGCAGCGCTATCGGTGAACCTGCTCACGCTTGGTATGCTCAGAACCTCAGTAGCAGGCCTTATAGATGCCAGCAACCCTCCCAGTGTACCAGCACCAAACCCCGCTGCTGCAGTCCTGCCTATGGTCTTGATCGCTGGAGCGCTCATCGCAGCCCTTGCCAGTTCCAGTGTAGATGGTGAGCGCCCTAGCGTAGACTCTAGACCAGATGCTATGGTGCCTATACCTGCCATGGCACCCCTCGCTGCGCCTGCTATGGAGCCACCTGCAAGCAGTATCCCAGATACACCAGCACCAGTGACCCATGCACTTATGGATGTGACGAGCGAGCCTAGTGTGGGCGCCAGCAGTGTAGGGAAGTACACTGCTAGCGAGGCTATAGCTACACTTGCTATCCACAACTGGAGAGGCTCCAGTCCAGCACTCATCACGTACGCAGAGCCAGCGGTGATGGTGAGGCTTGAGAGTATGGGGGATATGCTCAGGCCTATGAGCGTGTTGATCAGCATATCACTTATCCTCTTCAGGAATGGTACAAGTGATATCATCAGTATTAGGGGTAGGCCTATGATGAGCACTGCAGTGAGCACGAGCCTTATGGTACCCACGAGGTAGAGGCTGATCATGAGCACTAGTGCTATGAACGATTTGAATGCCCCCATGAAGACATCTACGAACAGGCGCTCAGATAGCCTAGCAGGATCGAGCAGTTCCATGGGATCTGGCATGCTTGGTGAACCTATAGCAGATATATTCTCCCATATCCATCTTATCCTCTCAGTGGCATTGGATGGGTCTTCTGGGCTGAGTATGTACAGACTGAACTCCTCTACACTGTATGCTATGGGGTCCCAGAGTAGTGGGAATGCGAAGAGCAGTAGAACGAACAGAACGCCCTTCGATATCATGGAGTATGCTGTGTGCCTTGGAAGTAGTGCTATGTTCTCAAGCATCAGGGATACACCTGCCAGAGTCATGACCATCACGAGTATGTAGAGCGAGGTGTCCCTGAAGAACCCGTACATGGTCATGTTCATGCTGTTATCATGCAACTTCGGTACAACTATGGCTACATCAACGAATGTGCTGCCTATGGTATTGACTATTCCTATACTCAACGATATCAGTGCTATTACTGCAAGTACCGCTATCACTGTAAGCAGCCCAGCACTCAGCCCGAATACCAATCAGATCACTCCATTCTTACCTTATCTTACCTTACCTTACAGTGATCTGCTCCTCAAGCAGTGGTCTGCTGTAGCCATCTACATACACACGCAGGGTACCCTCCTTGACACCATCATCCAGAGCCAGCATAACATCCAGCTCCCCGTTAGAGTCTGAGGTTATGCTCGTGAGCAGTGCATCATCCATGTATATCCTAGCCAGTCTGTTGGCTACAGCCCTGCCATCCCTGGTCAGCAGTCTCAGCCTCAACCTCACGGGGTTATGCATGGGTATGATAACGTTGCCATCACCTGCGATCCTCACCATCATCCTCCTCCTATCCCTACCCCTACCTCTATTCAGCACCCTTACTCTCAACCCCTGTATTACCCTAGGCATCCTACCATCGAGCAGCCTGGATGCTATGATGCCCACAAACCTTCCCACATAAGGGTACACCTTGTATCTCATAGCATACAGCAGTAGCGAGTAGATCAGTTCATCCATGCCCAGTGCCCTGTACCTGAACATGGCTATGAAGAGTGCTACCGTTAACGATACCATAGCCACAAGTATATCTCTACTCGATAACGATATGATAAGCGCTGATCCTATTATGCACATCTGCTTCATGCTTATTCTTCCGAGTAGTGGGAAGTCGAACACAGGCTGCCTCAGAGGCTCTATATCCTCAAACCACAGTACCTCAACCATCACCAACAACACTCAGCAGATATATAATGTGTGTAAACGATAAAGTCCAAAATAAATGGATCTGTTCGTTGACCTGAACCTGCTATTGGATATCGCAGCGTATGTATGGAGCAGCCCCGTGACCATGGCCATGAACGCACTGGCCTCAACACTCAGCATCCGCAAGAACACGAACGGTATGAATGCTATGAACGTTACCTCTACAGCGAAGTGCACTGCAAGTGCTGGAACTGGGCCTATAGCCCTGGCTATTACTGCGAAGAACCCATTGGTCTCATGTGATATGTTCCTGCTGCGTATGGTGCTTATAGCATCACATGCATATGCAAATATCCAGAAAATAAAGAAGGTTGTGATGAGTGGCTGCTCTATACTTGGAAGTACAGCGAAGTACACCAGTACCAGTGCCACCGCAACCAGATCTATCTTCCTTATTGCATGCATGGGCATCAGAGCTTGATCACCCCCACTATAACCCCGATGGTTATTATCGCTCCCCCAAAGTACCTAGTCAGCATGAATACCATGCCAACCCTATCCACCAGCGATCTCGGTATGTTGCCCTGGGGGTTATCTATGCTTATCCCTGTTATCCACGCTGTTATCTCTGGTGCAGCGAAGACTATGAGCCCTGCTATCACAGCACTTATAACTATCCTGAGCCATCTCACCCTCTCCTCTTCCGTGAGTTCTCCCAGCATCATACACCAAATCCTGCGCTTTAAAAGTACACCTTGCTATTATGGATGGGGATGAAGTGGATGGGTATGGGATGGTATGAGTTGAGGCTGCACCCCAACTTCAAGGACGGGGAGGAAGAGATGCTCAACCTACTCTACAGGGTAGACGAGTTTGCGGTATTCATACTACGCAAGGGTCATGCTACAAGGATACTTGTGAGGGCGGATGACATCAATGCCATACACTTTGCAGGGATAGGCAATGCCAGGCTTGAGAGGCTCGAGTGGTATCCATCTCTACGCTATAGGTTCGCCCGTTACTACAGGTTGAGGATGCACCATGCACTACCAATAGTGCAGGAGGTAAGATCAAGCACGATCTACAGTGTCATGGAGGAGTTGGATGGGAGTGGTGATGTAGAGTGTATCATGGCATGCTATGCAAAGTACAGAGATGAGGCATACTCGATAAGCAGGTGGATAATGCAAAGGGAGGGTGGTGAGCATACTCTTGTAAAAGCACTGAAGAGCCTGTTTACACACAGTGCCAGTAGTAGTGGGAAGAGCAGGAGGCTATCCCCGCTCACTGAGAGCCTGGTTGAGAAGGCTAGGTGGAAGATGAGGCTCAAGCACTTCCACACCGTGATAGCGCTGGGGGCAGATGATGCTAGAGTGCTGGATATGCTGGAGGGTGCACTTCCATATGGGCTAGTTGCATACAAGAGTGTAGGGGATGGTGACCATGAGTCAGATCTGGCCAGCATGGTTGAGTGCTCATCCATGCTGAAGAGGTGCATACTGAGCGATGTAGAGTTGGCTAGCATAGTGGCACTACCAAAGGATGCATCTACGCTGAGACTGGTTGCGGCAGATACAAGGACATTCACAACAGGGGTTGTGGTGGATGCTGATACACTCTGATACATCTGAAGCATGAGTGGAAGAAGAAGTGATCGCATGATAGATGTCATCGGGTTCAGTAGCGATGGCAAGGCATACGGAATACCGAGCAGTGATAGGATACATACTGCTATATTCGGTGAGAGCGGTGCAGGAAAGTCGGAGACGATGAAGCTGCTGATCATGCAGTGTATAAAGCGCAGGCAGGGGTTCATGCTGATAGATGCACATGGCATGCTTGCCAGGGATGTACTCGCTCTGATGCCAAGAGAACTGTGGAGCAACACAGTGTACATAAACCCTGCGACTGCCCTATGGTTCAACAGAGCGATCAGCGTGAACCCACTGGCGTATAGAGATGAGGAGGAGAAGCATGTAGTGATGATGTCGTTCATAAACGTGCTCAAGAACCTCTATGCTGACTCGTGGGGTGATAGGCTCGAGACGATACTGAGGAATGCGGTGAACGTGCTATTAGATAGCAGCAGGGATGTGACGCTCAAGGATATCAGATCCTTCATAATAGATCCGGAGTTCAGGGACTCCCTGCTCAGGAATGTTACGGATCTTGATGTGCTCCACTTCTGGTACGATATATTCGAGAAGAACTACAAGAGGGAGGCTGTTGGAGTTGTGTACAACAAGCTCGATAAGGTACTCTCCACACCACTGGCCATGGTCATGCTCGGCTCAAGATCTACCATAGATATCGGGCAGTGCATGAGGGATGGGAGGTTCATACTCGTTGACCTTGCAGATGTAGTATCTGATGATATAGTGGCATTCCTAGGTTCTTTGCTCATACACCTTGTATATGTTGAGGCGAAGAGGAGCATGAGATCGCAATCATCGCAGAAGAGTACATTCGACCTGTTCATAGACGAGGCCCACCTCTTCCCCTCATTCGCTATAAGGGAGGTGTTGAATACCCTCAGGAAGTTCAATGTGAAGGTTACGATAGCAACGCAGAGCATCAACTCGCTCCCAGGCAGCATAGCCAAGGAGATACCTGCGCTATGCAGAACCATAATCTGCTTCAAGTGCGATATCCCAACCGCTACACTGCTCAAGGACCTCATGCCACTGAGCAGGGATGAACTCCTATCTCTATCTCTCCACGAGTTCGCATTCTACTCACATGCCTCCCCTCCGGTCACTGGTGTAGCCATGAGCAAGAGGATAACTGCGAGGGAGTGCAACGACTGGCTCGATGCTGCAAGGTTGAGCGTCGATGTGTATGGTGGCGATGCAGTCCTCATACGTAGATCCGGGAGTACCAGGATGATGGATCTGCATGTTAATACCAAGACCGGTACAAGTGGGGCTATGAACGATCAGAGCGTGATGAGGGATGGTGCAGCGCTAGCAGGGCTGGATGCCATGGCAGATGCGAGGAGGGGGAGGCAGAGGGGATGATCCATGATATCACACTTTTATCTACCATCGCTGGAGTGTATCCATGCACAGTGGTCACAGAATAGCGGTGAGGTTCTTCAGGCACACATCAGGCACGTACGATAGGGTTGTGAGACTGACCACGTTCGGGAGGGATGGTGCATGGAAGAGGTTCATGCTTGGGCTCATCCCGCATGGCGATTACACTGCGCTCGATCTCGCATGTGGTACAGGTATACTGACCATTGCGTTGAGGGAGAGGGTCTCAACTGTCTATGGGCTGGATCTGATTCATGATAGCTTGGTGATAGCGGATGGCAAGGCCAAGGGTCTCAACTACTCTGATGTGATGCTCATGAATGCTGCAGCAGAGTTCATACCGTTGAGGGATTGCACAGTTGATGTGATAACGGCATCGTACCTCGCAAAGTACTGCGATATAGAGAGGGTAGTTAGGGAGTGCAGGAGGGTTCTGAGGGATGGAGGAGTGATGGTGATGCACGACTTCACTTATCCAGGGGGTGTGATGCGCTACCTGTGGCATGCGTACTTTGCACTTCTAAGGTTCATTGGGGTCTTCGTGAGCGAGTGGAGGCCAGCATTCAATGAACTGGATAGGGTTATAGTGGAGAGGAGGGGCTGGGTTGATGAGCTGATGGATGCTCTTAAGAGGAACGGGTTCAGGGATATAAGGTGCGTAAACCTCACATTCAATACGGCAGCAGTTGTTTATGCAAGGAAGGGCTAGTGTGCATGATATGACATGCTATGATACTACATGTTATGATACTATATGGTATGATATGTGGGTGGTGTATCATTGCAGCGATGCTATCCCCTCCTCACGCTCTTCACCTCATCCATAACCGCCCTCACACCCATCCTGTAATCTGGGTATCTGAGCCCCAGACCCAGCATGCTCTTCACCTTAGTGTTGCTTGCCCTCACCGATGCTGTCAATGTATCTATAATATCGCTACCTAGAATAAGCCTGGCAAGCCACAGTGGCACCCTGTATGGTCTACTGACACCAAGCATATCTGCTGTGTAGTACACAAAGTCCCTGAACATACATGGCTGATCATCGCACACTATGAACCTCTCATCCCCTGGATAGTCCACCTCAACCATGAGCGCTAGTGCATCCACAGCATCATCCACATGGACGAAGCACCTGTAGTAATCCCCAGAGCCCGGGATCATGAACCCCAGCCTACCCCTCCTCAACCCATCGACCAGTATGCTTGTGAACCATCCTCCATTCCCGTACACATCCCCAAGTATGGCAACGCTCAGGGCGAAGCCGTTCCTCCTGCTCGCTTCCCAGAGCAGATTCTCAGCATCACTCCTGAGCCTCGCGAACCAGGTACCTGGCCTGTATGGGCTACCCTCATCCACCACCGAGCCATGCACATCACCGAACACACCGGTACCCTGTGCGTACACTACCCTGCTCACCCTACCCTTCGCACATACTACAGCATCCATAACATTCCTCACCCCATCGATGTTGACTGCGTACTGCAGCCTCCTATCCCTTATCAGTGGGTTCAGTGCTGCAAGGTGGAAGAGCGCATACGTGCCTATATCATCGGTGATATGCTTCACAGCCCTCATCACACCATCCCTATCGGTTATATCTGCTACGGCGCACCGCCTCACCCCCATGGCAGTCAGTCTGCTTGCTGCATCCTGCCTCCTCACCAAGCACCTAACCTCATGCCCCCTCTCCAGAAGCCTCCTCACTAGCCTAACACCTATGAACCCAGATGCCCCGGTCACAAGCACATCCATGCTCACCTTTAATATTTCAGGTAATATTAATCATCTCTTGAATTAAGTATAGAGCATTGGCATCGATAAATAACTTTTTATCTATGTATGGGCCTATATATTGTAATGTATGATAGCAGGCTGAATGAGTGGTTCGTGCCCAAGTTCGGCCCCCTAAGGTTCAGGGTAGCCATGGGGATGCTCTTCCTACCATACACTGGTATGTGTGTATCCTTCACAGTGATGGGCTCACTGCTTGCAGATGACCTGCTGTGGGATAGGCTTGCTGCCATAGTCATAATATACATGCTTGCACTTGGTGTATCTGCACACGCACTCGACAGCATAGGCTCTAGGCGCAAGCCATGGGGGAGTGTGTTCAGCAGGAGATCGCTCTTGATGGTAGCGGTTGCATCACTCGCAATAGCATACGCTATAGGCATATACTACATAGTGCTTTACGTGCCACTCCTTGCGGTGATAGCTGTGCTGGAGGGGTTCTTCCTCCTCGCATACAACCTAGAACTCTTCAATGGCAGGTTCCATAACAACCTCTGGTTCTCCATATCGTGGGGAGGTCTTCCCCTGCTCGCTGGATACATTATGCAGACCAACAGCGTATCCATACCTGCACTCATGGCATCTGCAGCAACCGCACTGGTAGCGTATGCAGAGATAAGGGTCTCGAGGCCGTACAAGGAGTTGAAGCGCTCTGGTGCACGGGATGCAAGGATCATCAGGTATGAGAGGATACTCAAGGCTCTGAGCGCTGGTAGCGTGGGGGTAGCGGTACTCATGGTCATAGCGAGGTTGGTGGTGCACTGATGCAGGTATCTGTCAAGGTAGGTGCAGATGGGGACTTTGGGAGCGCAATGCTCATGATGCTGAGGGAGTTGGAGGAGAGATCATCTATCAGACTTGCCAAGGTCGAGAGGCTTCTGCTTGCAGAGGTGGGCACGGTGGAGCAGATGCTGAGCATACTGATAGATGGCCCCGTGAGTGTCGATGTGCTGAGGCAGGAGGAGGATATCGGCGAGGGGATCATTGAGAGGGAGGTCAACATATGCAGTCATTCAGGGGAGGTGCTCATGCATGCAACTAGCATGATAGATGTGGATGCGCTACCTGAGAGCGTGCTGGAGGATATAAGGGCTAGGAGGCTGGGCATAGGGAGCATAATAGCCAAGCACAGGCTAGAGACTTTCAGGAGGATAGTAGAGGTGGGGTGCAGTTACATGGCCGATGGGTCAGGGCACCGTGAGGAAGGAGGAGGTGGAGGTGGAGGAGGTGGAGGGCGCACAGTGACAGTCCATAGAGTCTACAGTATAATCTACAATGGTAGGGATGCATTCACAATAAGGGAGGAGTTCATATCTGATGTCATAAGGAGGCTCGCATCGCTTTCATGACCGTACTACAGTAGAGTCAAGCCAAGGATACTACACGGTCTTAGCCCTCTTATCCTTCACCCTGGTAGTGAACCTGCTCCTACTGATTATGAACCTCTCATGCACAGCCTCCCCGACCTTCTCACGCTCATCGTGCACTTCCACATGGAAGAGGAGCCTCCTACCATCTATGCTTGCTAGTGATGCACGTACCCTTATGCTCATACCTAGGGGTGTCGGGGCGATATGCCTTGCATCTATCCTCACACCTACCGTATCCTCATCATCGTGAAGGTATGGCTTGACCATATCCCTGCAGAGCCTCTCCATTGCATCTATCATGCTTGGTGTTGATAGCACTCTCCCATCATCTCCGAGGAAGTCTATGACCATGTTAGCGTTCACACTCACAACCCTCTCCATCTCCAGCCCTGGTCTGAGCCCTGGGTTCACATCATGGCCTCTCATCTCTGCCATTGGGACGGGTGTGGAATGGCATAAGATAAATGTTCTGTCAACACTCGATTTACTGGTAGATGGGGATAGCATACGCATCAGTCCGTCCGTCTGCTCAGGAGTAGATCGATCTCTCAATTCCCTGAACGTAGCCTATCTACTACAGTAAGGTCAATGCATGTGTAGCCAGCATCTTAATTCAGCATGGGGCATAAGGAAGAGGAGAGGAGGGTATCTATACCACCACCATCAGATGCAAGGAGTCAGATGCTTCAACTACATGATGATCTGAGAGGCTCATAACATCTGCGGTTATAGATTGCGTGCTGGATGGAGGATGGGTATGTGGGTATGGCAGGCTTGTGCCGTTGAGTACAAGTTAATGCTGGTAAGGCATACAGCTACCATAGGCATGATAGCACTGCTGCACTGCTGGAGGATGTATGCAAGAGGGTCCCTTCTGCATGTGAGAATATATATGAAGAGGCATACCATGAACCTGGATGTTGTAAACTTTATATTGGTGGGAATGTAAGTGGGAATTATGGATTCAGTTATGAAGATGGATGAGAAAGGAAGGATAACCATCCCCAAGGAGATAAGGGATAGAGTACGATCCAAGAGGTTTAGGATAGATGTTGAGGATGAGAAGATCATCCTTCTTCCCATTAGAAGCGAGGCTGAGATCGAGAGATACTATGGCATATTCTGTGGGAATGTTGGGGATATGGATGTGGATAAGATTCTTCGGGATGGTTTAAGGAAACGTGCTAGAGAATTGATGAGATAAGATGAATGCTATTAGAACATCTACTACTAAGCGAGGATTAGAAAAGAGTGATGTGTGATGAGAAGATACTTTGATGTCAACGTATTCGTCTATTATCTTATTGCAGATAAGAAGTTCGGCGAGATAGCAAAGAGATGGTTGAAGGAGAGCGAAGAGGTATTAACGGCCCAGATCACTGTATTCGAGTTATATGTGATTCTGCAGGAGTTGACCAATGCAGAGGAGAGCAACCTTGTAAAGAATATAATAGGTGCCATGGAGGCTTTGGCAGTAGAGTTTATCCCAATAGATGACTGGTCTAAAGTGATAGATGTTATGAAGAGATATGGTCTAGATTTTGAGGATTCTATTCACGTCTACTCTGCAATCAGTGCCAATGTGGATGAGATAATAAGCAATGATGATGAACTTAAGAAGAAAGTAAATGCTAGATTCTGACTTGCTCTCAATTCCCTGAACGGAGTTATAGCCTGTGCTACTCGTGTGCGATGGCAGTACACTGCGAATGGTTGATAAGCCTCTCAATTCCCTGAACGGAGTTATAGCCTATGCTACACAGCGTCTCATTCAACGCATAACGTCGTCGTTATTACGCACTCTCAATTCCCTGAACGGAGTTATAGCCTATGCTACAATTGAGTAAGTATACATTTAATCAGTTCAAGTTGAGTGCCTCTCAATTCCCTGAACGGAGTTATAGCCTATGCTACTCCTTCTGAATATTCTCCAGTAACTCCTCAATCTTCTGTATGCTCTCAATTCCCTGAACGGAGTTATAGCCTATGCTACATGGGTCTTCTTGATAAGGGTAGTCGACGAATGGGACCTACCTCTCAATTCCCTGAACGGAGTTATAGCCTGTGCTACATCTCTGCAAAAACATCTGCGAAAGGTTGCTCGCCGCAAAAACTCTCAATTCCCTGAACGGAGTTATAGCCTGTGCTACCGTAAAAAGCTGGACTTTCGTACCTGAAACGAGTATGCTCTATATTGTCTCTCAATTCCCTGAACGGAGTTATAGCCTGTGCTACAGCAAATACTGCAGGCGCAGCATAGAAATACTAAGTATCTCTCAATTCCCTGAACGGAGTTATAGCCTGTGCTACTA
>JANWZS010000013.1 GCA_025054855.1 Candidatus Nitrosocaldus sp.
CCTTCTAGGTAAAACGTAAGAAGGAGTCAAGAGTACGTCTAAGAACTTAGATAACCTATTTTTTCTTTCGCTTTCGTCTAGTTTGTCTGAAACATCACTTAATCTTGATGTAGATTTGGTAAAATCTCCTATGTACTCATATATTAATATATTAAGTCTACCAATAAATTCAGCTACTTCGACTTCAAACGGTACAGGATTAGATTCTTTTTCCCCACTTCTTGGAAATCTTGCTGCAAACTCTGATTTTATAGGTGTATCTCTTAATGCTTTAAAGTAAGATATTGCAATGGGAGCATGTCGTCTATAAGCTCGTCCTTTTTCATCATCTTTAGAAGTAAGCATATAACCAAATAAATCATTATCGATGTATTTATCTGGCCTGCCAGAATCAGCTAGACGTAATGAGTTTGTAGCTTTTGGTTCCTCATTTAAAGGATCAATTTCGAATCCATGGTCTTTCAAGGCTTGTCTTATAGCATATTTCACTGCTCTAGCTGATACAAAAGGTAATACCTCTCCAGTGGATGTATACATTTTCTTCAGCGTTGCTCTAGTTCCAATAACTTCATCTGCATTTACATTTCCACTTATCTTACCTAAGATCGAAATCTGTATGACTTTCATTAACTACCACCAGTCTTCAGTGCATTTAATAAGCCAGTAAGGATGGCTGATTTTAGATAGTAAAAGCTGTCAGCAAACCATTCACATTTATAAATGTCCTTATGGATAGTAATATCTAGTCCTATATTCCGGTTTGTTTTATATTCGCCTAAAGTCTGTGCTAGTCTATCTAGAAATCTGCCAGGTGTTTCTTCAGCTCTTATATTAAATATTAATTTCCTAAGAAGATCTTCTCCATTACGGGCTCCCATAATAGTTCTTCCTATAGCATAACTCCATTCATAGTATATTTCGTACATTAGAAGAAGACTCACGATAGATATTAATATATCTTTCGATAAGAGTAATGGGCTATGATAATCATCTAACCATAGCTATCGATAACTACCGTTATAGTAGATACATTAATAACAACAATTAATAACCGTCTCGATAAACGAATATTTTCTATCTCCATCGAAGAGTATGTAAAAATAGTAGGTAAAAGAATAGTAATATGGAGCTAAGACAGGTAAGGCTCACTAACCCTCTAGGGATGTTACAGAAGCACTTGTAGACGCTCATTCATGGGATGTGCAATAAGTAATGTGATGGTATTGAAACAGCATTAACCTGCACATACAGATACTACTAGTGGAGTAATCTGTACAATTGTATAAGGCTAGAAATTATATAACCATAATATCTTCCACATTACATGAACGTATTACCGTGCTGCGGTATATAGAAATTAGAGATAATTATACTATTCTGGTATAAGAGGTCTATGTATTATATTCATGAACCCAAATCCTAGAGAGTTTCTCTCTCCAAACCCAGCATCCAGCGCAAACTGCAGCAGCTTCAGTATAGCATCACACCTATTATAGTTCTCAATATTGAACCAGAATGTCCATAGCGTGCCTATGACTATATGCCTATTGCCATGCATGCTTATCTCCTTTGCTACCTGCTTGATGAACCTCAACCTATTTATAAGATGGCCAGAGGCACTGTACTCCTTCACCCCCTTCCTGCCCTTCTTACTACTACTGCTACTTTTGCTCATCTCCACGGTGCCATTACCAATGTTGCATTTACCATCACCATTACCATCACTACTCCCATCATCCTCCAACTCTGCCATAACCTCATCCTCTATATCCAAACCTGTGTACTCCTTGTACTTCTTGAAGAGGTTATCCTCCAACTGCTCTATGAAGAGGTCCAAGGGATGATCCTTCCTCCAGTACAGGTACTCATAATCATGCCTTGGTCTTATGTTGAACCTCGAATACTTATCCCTAGCTATCCTTACCACTATAGGCGTTGCAGTCACAAGTGTGAACTGCTTCATGCTCAATGGATAGTGTATCATCTTGGAACCCTTGAGCAGGAACCTCATATCCCCTATGCCTATAACATCACCAGCATGCCTATGCGCCCTAACCCTTCTATCTATATGCATGATGAGATCAGCACTAGGCGAGGAGATGAGCAGGTTCCTCCTATCCCCCTTCTTCATCATGCTCGAGTATGGGAATATGTTGGAGAAGCAGAAGAACTTGTACCCATCCCTGTCATGGAGATGCTCGAAGCTGCTACCCCTGAGCATGTTGTATATGAAGCCCTGAACGCTGTAGTGGTAATCGAGTTGGTACTCCTGATCCCTTGCAGATTCCAACGCTAACAGCAGACGCATCTAATCTACTACCCATATTTACATATAAATGAGTTCAGGTGCGGGACCGTGCTCTTCAGGCTCAGTATCAGATTCAGCATATGACTCCCTCTTCCTACATTCTGTGTATGTGCATATAACACCACCATTGCCTACCTCTACAGAATCGGTCGGTTGGTGAGCGACATGCTTAGCACGATGATGGATGAGTACAACGCTGTAGCATGCGTGATAGCCTGATCTACAGACGGTATAGGCAACTAACTAGTAGATCTCATACACATCTATGAACCTCTTATACCACTCATCGAATAACCTCCTACTAGCTAATGGAACTCCACTGGGGCAAGTGAATCCCCAAGCACCTCCTTCTTCATCACCACTGCTATCATGCTTGGAGCATCCCCCATGCTTATCCTATCCTAACTATAAGCATATCAAGGTCGCTGAGTGCATGGTAATCACCCCCAACAGCACTACCAAACACAACTATCATGGCATCCTTGTCATACATGGTTATAAAGCGCTTAACCCTCTCCTATATCCTTACGGTTCCTTACGTAATACATCCTCTTCCCATAACCCTTGAGTGCTATATCTATAGGCTTGATACTGTTCATGACCTTCTCCCCCGCATGTGTGTCTAGCATCATTGCTTAGCATCTCATCAACGAACCTTACAAGCCTCTGCTCTGGAGAGCGTATGGGAAGGAAGGTATCTTGATGCTATAATGCTACTTGAGATCATCTACAAGTTCGATGTTATCGGTTAGGACCTTCTGAGACCTGGTTCTTGCTAGATCGTTGATAAGCATGGATAGATAGATGGATGGATCGTGTACCTTCGGATAATACCTATAGTTCCTGCCAGCATGTATTTTATCTTCAACTGTAGTGCCTGTTCAGCATGAAATACTGCTAGATCATAGAATCCCTTACCAATATCATCAGTGCCTCTAGCATGAACATATCTGCCCTTTCATTGAGTATATTCTCCATTCTAGACTCTAGAATCCCTCATATTTATCGTAGTGTGGGAGTGCATAGCGTGTATTCCCATGCCCACTACTAACATAAAGCCATCAAGCCATGCAATCCCCTAGAATCTGCAAAGATACCTACATACATTTAGGGAGTTCCCATACAGGATAATTGCTTAGCACTCACTTACCAATGGTGGGCCGGGAGAGATTCGAACTCTCGACCTCCGCCGTGTCAGAGCGGCATCCTAACCAGCTAGACGACCGGCCCTACGCTGGTGCGATGCGCATGCATCATAATCCAAATACATAAATTAATTTGTTCTTATTTATGCTTGGTCGTGAGGTCGTAAGGTCGTGAGGAGGCTGAGGGTAGCAAGTGCACAGTTCATGCTCAGGCCATACAGTAGCCTTGATGAGTTCATGTATGATGCAACAAGGATGCTAGATATGAGCAGGGGCTGTGACATGGTAGTATTTGGTGAGTGGTTCACCCTAGGGCTCCTCGCTGCTGATATGGATATAGCAAAGGCTACATACGATGATATACCACGAGTGGGAAGGTTCACAGATGATCTATGCAAGAGGTTCAACGAACTTGCAGTGCAGAGGAGGCAGTGCATAGTTGCTGGCACTACTGTTGAGGAGCACTCTGGAAGGTACTACGACACATGCTTCATATTCATGTCAGATGGCTCGATGCATAAGCATAGAAAGACACACCTCTTCCCACTTGAGAGGTATGAGTGGCATATGAGCGAGTATCATGATGCAATGGAGGTCTTTGAGTACAGGTTAGCGGATCATTCCAGTGTGAAGTTTGGCATATGCATATGCTACGAGTCGCAGATACCAGAGTGCTCTAGGGCACTGGCACTGAAGGGTGCAGAACTTATAGTATGCCCCTCGCTGACGCTAACAGAAGCAGGTTACAACAGGATAAGGCACTCATGCGAGGCGAGATGCATAGAGAACCAATTGGTAGTGGTGCTGAGCAGTACTGTAGGTGATCTTAGCCCCTTCCTAGTCAGGGGTATAGGTAGATCCGCAGTGCTCTCGCCATGCGATGAGCCATGGCCAAGCAACGGTGTTGTGGCAGATGGCATAATGGATGTTGAGCATATAGTGGTTGCAGATGTAGATATCGATTGGGTACATATGACCAGGGAGCGTGGCGCAGCAAGGACGCACAGGGACAGGATGGATAAGATGCCCCTCTACAGTAGATGGATGGGTTATGGATGTCTGCCATGACGCAAAGGCAATGATTATTAGTTGTGGTGTTGAGGTATGCTACTATGATGATGGATGATTTTCTTCCTGAAGAGAGGAGAGGAGTCTACAAGGCTATCTACTCCAGGAGGGATGTCAGGGCACACTTCACATCAAGAGAGATAGATGATGATACACTCCTAAGGATACTGGATGCTGCACACCATGCACCATCCGTAGGCTTCTCACAGCCATGGAACTTCATAATCATAAGGGATAGAGAGGTGAAGGCCAGGGTGAAGGAGCTCTTCATGAAGGAGCTTGAGCGCTCCTCTAGCATGCTGGAGGGGGAGAGGAGGAGGAAGTACCTCTCGCTCAAGTTGGAGGGCATAATGGAGGCACCAGTGAACATATGTGTAACCTATGATCCTAACAGGTTCGGACCATTCGTGATAGGGAGGAGCAGTATACCAGAGACTGGGCTGTACAGTGTCTGCTGTGCCATACAGAACCTATGGCTCGCTGCAAGGGCAGAGGGTATAGGCGTTGGATGGGTGAGCATAGTGGACAATGATATGCTCAGGCAGGTATTGAGGATACCTGAGGGGATAGTGCCTGTAGCGTATCTGTGCATGGGCTACGTTACACGCTTTGAGGACATCCCTGACCTTGAGAGGGAAGGGTGGTTGAGCAGGCTACCCCTTGCTGATGTACTATACTATGAGTACTGGGGTAACAGGTATCATGGAAGTGTTACGGATGATGCTGGCAGGTAGAGCTGGGTAGCAGGAGTACTATTAGTGGTAAGGCATCGGACGGTCCTGAATAAAGTTATAAGACCATGAATAGGGCAGATATGATGGATGCAGGGGAGTTGGCTGTGCAGGGGTATGTAGTGCAGAAGAGAGGAGGGAGCGGGCTCGTGGCGCAGCATGGATAGCGCGGCAGCCTCCTAAGCTGTAGGTCGTGGGATCGAAGCCCACCGAGCCCGCCATTCATCTATCCATACATAACCCTGCCTATGGGGTGCATGATGAGGGTTCACTGGACCATCATTATGGTACAGTCAGTCCAGGCTAGGCTAGTTAGTTGCTCTTCTACTCGTACACTGGCTAGAATACCTACCTGTAGCCCTCCCCAAGGAACCCAGCAGGGAGCATGACAGATCAGTATCCTGGCTAGCATGTGTACTGGCGCTCCATCCATCCCTGCTCTGAACAGTAACATGCCTGTCAGTCTAACGGTAACCTGCTATGCATAGCAGGTCATCCGTATGAGCCTCGCATAGATGGATGGCCATTGCTGCTACATGGGGAACGTAGTACAGCGGTGGTCTTACAAGCTAGCAGTTAGTTAGCATGTATGGTATCCCAATACGAATGTGAAGAGGGGTATTCCAAACTCGTATACCGCATGACTACATGAGTCACTCTGGTTAATGGTAATAATGGTAGTTATACGCCCGTTAGTTGGTTATTCGCTAATAAATCACTGGTGCTTCCTTGCAATACCTGCACTTGCATACAGCGTCTCAAAGAAGCCGCTCAGTTGCGATGCTATGTACTCATTCTCAATGTAGACTCCAGCATAGAACCTGCCTGGGTTACTTGCATTGACCAGTTCTATACCAACATACCTGCCATCCAACACGACCATGCTGAATGGTATATCTGTGACCCTCCTCTCCAGCCTATCTGGGTAGAATGGATCTGTAAGCATCTTGAACCTCTCCAGTTCATGACCATGGAGACCCTTGTCAATGTCCATGTACTCTGCTATATACCTCTCAACCAGCGTTCTATCAACCAGCACCCTCACATCAACACTCTTCCTGTGCAGCTCTATGACCCTGCTTATTATATGCTCGTTGAAGTACCTAGTCGCATACCATGCCTGGCTCTTCACATCCCTCATCCTCTCCTGCAGCATGTTTATAAGCAGGTCGTAATCTGTTATGAGCCTGGCACTACCGCTCTCAACCTTTATCTGCAGCAGCCTGTATATCTCATCCATATCGAACCTGCCACTACCCTTGAGTATATCTGCCATGATCAGTTTCTTTGCATTCCTAACCTGCTCGAATATCACCTGCAAGCATCTCTCATACAGTATCCTTCCCATGGTGGTCTGAACGTACTTGCCCTTACTCTTTGTTATCAGCCCAGCATCTATAAGCTGCTTCAACCTCGTATAGTACTGCTTCTTACTCATCCTGAGCCTCGCAGGTGTATCAGTGCTAGCATCTATGCCCTCTACACTCTCCATGAATATGGTTAGAGCATCATGCTTGGCAAGTATTGCCAGCAATCTGGAAGTTTCCTGGATTATATCATCCTGCATGCCAAAATATGAGATATGAACCTTTATAAAGTTAATGTATCCAATAATATGCTGTGAGCTGGTATGCTGACCCTCTCAACTCATACCCCAAGGGTGATGTTATAGAGGTAGAGAGGATCTAATTGAGTCCAAACATACAAAATTCATACAATTATTGGACTAACATTTATCCATATTTCTCTACATTCAGTTACCTTCACATCTGCTCTATACGAGATCACTATGTATGCTTAACTGATGGTTAAGCGCCATACCCAACCTGAAGACTGGACGATCAACCAGTTAGCAAAAGTATCCCTATCCCTTATATTGGAGCCGGAGCCATCTCCCTGCTAGGGATGCCAGCAAGGAGTAAAAAGAGAGGAAGAAAGTGATATGTTGCGCATGAAGCCCCAATGGATAATCGTAGCTTTAAATACAATACAGTGCACACAGAACGATAAGTGATCTCGTACGCCTCTTCGTTAGCCATGCTATGCTACTATCCAGTAGGTCATACAGTGATAACCTTACTTGCATGGCATCTATTCCATTACCGTGTACGGTCTCCCGTATTGCTTAACCATACCACTCTTGCCTAGTTCTATTCCTCAGATAAGTGGATCTGGATGAAACATTCACATTATATGGGCATATATTATGTGATTTTCAAGTTACTGATGACAAGATGTAACTATTCTTCTGCTCACCACATCCTAGGTTCATGTTACCACTATTACCACCACAGTTATCACTATTATCGGAGCTAATACTATACCACTTGATATAGCCACTAGCCTCTGCTAGCATGCTGTTGTGAGTGACCGATCTATCCTTGCTGGGGTGACGGTGCCATGATACCCTGTACAATCTACAGCAGTCTATTCCACAAACACTAGGGATTATGGGAGGAGTGTTGATAAGTAAGTCGTATAAGCGTATATACCATTAACGTTGCCATCTGCATTACTGGCAGATGGTTGTGTCAACATGTGAGACATGCGATGCTTGGTCTCGCTGGATGATGTGCAGATCCATTAATATATACATACATGCGTGCGTTATGCACAATGCATGCATGTATGATGTATTTATGGATGTACCTGCCTACAGGGCAAAATGGTATCCATCTGTAGCATGGCAGAGTTATATAACATGTGTTACATGTCTCCTGCACAGTTTACTTTATAAGCATCCTCAGCATCATAGAGTCGGATGGAGAGGGTGAGCATAAGCATAAACAGGGTACTGTATGAGAGGCTAAGAGAGTCTAGCCAGTCGACCGCTACATGGTTCGGTAGCGTTGATGAGTACGTTGAGCATATACTCGAAGCATTCCTTAGGGAGCATGGCATGGTCAATGGTTATGGGGAAGGAGGTGGTGATGCCATGAGCCATCGCATGGTTGGGACGGTGGTGTTTGATGTACATGGAGCGGGTGTATCAAAGGATGAGGAGGAGATAAAGAATAGGTTGAGGGCCCTCGGCTATATATAAGATCTCCTATGAATCGATATTGGCTGGATGGTAAGTGGCAAGATCACATTCAGTCTGTCCTGTTTTGATGGTTACTGGGGCGGACTGAACAGAGCGGTAACAATATAGGTAACCATATTAGGTTAACAAGAACGTGCTATTCATTGTCCCCTACATACTCTCCATATTCAGATATCTAGGGGAGTTAGTTAGCAAAAGCAACAAAGCAGATAGATGCAACGTACATATAGGCATGATGAAGGCAAGATGCTGATGCTTATATCAACTCAGCTGGTGACCGTACAAGACAGCATGGGTATATAGATGGGGCTGGATGAATCGAAATACCGTAAAGGGGATATGTTCAGTACAATAAACGTAGATAGCAGGTTACTCATCAAATAAGACTATACATGATAAAGCAGACCTCTCTGTATCGATGGATGTATTAACGATGGAAGTCTCAAACATAACCACTATGGTAGAGTAATGATATGAATAATATATGTACTCAGACCTAGGATATCACCTTGTTTGATAAACCCAATAGCAACCTCATACACAATCCGGTGGGGGAGATGAGGATGATAAGCGTCTACAGGAGACGGTCTAGATTACAATGTAAGAAACTAATCGAGCAGTATTCTGTCTATAGGAGTTGCTTACGTTATCATTATACTATATAGGCTGTGTATTAAAAAAGTAATTATAGGATTAGATTAACCAAAGATCCCACTCATATATGCAATAGTGCGCTGAATAACGAGAATGAAAGAACAGACAGATATGGTTAGACTAGGCATAAAGATCTGTAGTTATGATGGTCAATTAATCCTGAAGCAAACCTGAAGATGATAATATAATTCTATTAATTCAGTCGTTCTACAGTATATCAGATATGAGCATGGCAAGGGTGACTATACCTGCATCCACGCTTACGGGCTCTTCTGCCTCCGATAGACATACGCTAGATTACTATGCTGTTGATAGGACGGGCAATACCGCTGGCATACGTACATTGACTATATCAACAACCCCACCCATAGGCAGGTTCTTTGGCATAAATCACATGGATAAGATACTATCTGCTAATGAGAGTGGCATGAGATGGGGATTGAGGAACCAGCCCGATAAGAGGACGACACTGAGCGAGATCAAGGGCATGGGCTTCAACACGATAAGGCTACCATTATACTGGGAAGGGTTCATGTACTATAAGAGGAGGAATGAGGTGAGCGTGTATGTGAACAGGTTGAAGGAGATAGCAGATATAGCCGATGATCTCAACATGAAAATACTCTACGATAACCATCACTGGGGCGGGAGTTCGCATCTAACTCATAATAATGCTAGAGGTATAGGCTTCCCTGCAGCGTGTATGCAGGCACTGAACATAGCGAAGGATACTGATTACCCGACAGTGGCAGCTACCTTCTGGAGCAACTTCCTGACCAACTACAGCTGCACCATAGACGGTGTAACGAAGCCAGTATGGGAGCACCAGTGGGATTACTTCCGTGTCGTGGTCGATACTACCAAGGGCAGAAGGTCAACCCTAGGGTATGAGATCATGAATGAGCCCATGACGTACTACAGCAGGTACGGTATGGATCAGATCAGGGGTCTGGGGAACTACTACACGTTCATGGCTAGAAGGATAAGATCAGTTGCCCCCAACGCAAGGTTGATAGTACAGTTCCCTCTAGGGGGGAGCGCTACCCGTGACAGAGACTTCTCACCATATAGGAACAAGGAGGATGCAGCGTACAATGTGGCAGCACCCCTTGACTCCTCTGGCAATAGGATGGATAATGTCGTGTGGGCATTCACGTTCTACAGCGGACATACAGTCACTGGAGGTAGTGCAAGGGAGGTTGCACAGTTCAACAACATAAAGAGCATAGCAGAGAGTACTGGTACGCCTATCTGGGTATCAGAGTGGGATGTCAAACCAGATATAGGGGAACTCACCCCTGAGGCGGCAGTGGATTACATGCGCACATTCAAGTCTCTGGGCTGGGGGCATACCTTCTTCTCCTACGATCCCTCAAGGCACTCCATAAAGGATGATAACTACAACGATAGGTATAATAGCAGTAGAACGATGACATTCAAGCAGATGCTAATAGATGCTGTTAGAACCGTATATGGCTAATCAATTAAACCACTGGTAATCATTTTATTGTCGTTGATAATTGCTCGTAACTGCACCCATATTTCTTTTCTATCACCGCATATTCTCAATATAATATCCTGCTTCTACATTATAGTCGTATAATTTACTTGCTTACTCTTCATGTATACGATGCTTCATCCATGGCATAGACATGTAGCTGTACTCACTCTAACAGATATAGCATGCCTACCTACCATTACTATTGTCCTACCCCTCATATAGCATCTATATACTTGCCTCTACTTGAAGATGTTCTCTAGTATCTTCGTTGCCTCATCCATGCAATCAGTTCTAGTCGGATTAATTGCTTATCTGATAACATGATCACGTATCTCGCTGTCCGAATATCTCAACTATATCACACCCATCCACATTATGCATTAGCATGAATGGTAGAAGATCCAACTAACTACTATTTATCTCAATGCATAAAAGCAATTGGTCTCCCCTGAAATATACCAATTGCTTTACTAACTGAAGCAACATGACCACATATTAACATAGATTGGTATTGTGGTTAATCATTAAGGTTAAGATACTGTAGCGTTGCTCCTGTTGAGGTGCTCCAGTGCGTAGAGTTCTGATGCAACCTCTACTATTGGCCTAACAAGTACTCCAGTTGTATTGACTACCTCTGCCGTCTTCCCACTCCACAGGGATGCGAATGAGAGCATGCAGTCCGTGTATGCGGAGATGGCATCCCTAGGCATCATTGGGGGCGTATCTGCCCTTCCAGAGGCGTACAGTTGCCTCCATCCATTATCTATGTACCAGTTCCTCAGGAACTGCTTGCTCACATCTGCCATATGCCTGCCCCCCCTCCTGCTCCTCAGCCCATCCTTTATGGCGTTGATCTTTGCAGGATCTAGCCTCCACCTCCTCATGTAGAAGTCCAGGAACCTCTCGACCATGCTCACATCCCTTATCTCCATCATGTACCTATCCTCTTCAGGGTTCCCGAAAGTATCTGCCAGCCCAACTTCCCCGTCGGAGTCAACATAGACCTCGTACTTGCCATCGAACCTGAGCAGGCCCTTACTCTCAGCGTAATTGCATAGTAGGGATGTGCATGCCTTTATGAGTTCATGTGCCCTGCTCCACTGCTCATCCGTGAGCCTCGACCTTGCCCTAGCCTCATCCCTGCTCAGGCTTATATCACCCCTCTTATCGTACTTGGTCGTGTAAGATATTACCAGTTCACCGCTGGCAGATGCAGGTATCAACTCCCCTCCCTCTGGCATGCTCGTGAACCCATATGCTCTGTAGTCCCTCTTGCCCTGCCTTATATCTGAGAGGAGCGATGACCTTGGATGGAGGTAGTAGTTGAATATGAACTCCAGATCGACCATCCTGTTCCTTGCCCCTACCTCTACCATGGACTGATCTAGGGGTAGTTCCCTGCCTGGCACCCTAACCACATGCACCTTGCACCCCTGCTCTACAGCCTCTATGAAGCATGTCCTTATCCCAGCATCTCTAGCAAGCTCGAAGCTCCTGGTTATTATGTAGCGCATCGCTAACCCCTTGTGTGGGATTGAGAATGGCCACTTGCCCCTGACCTTGTAGTCGAATATGGAGAATGTATCCTTTGGTATGAAGTAACCTATGCCCATCTCATCGCCCCTAGGCTCCCTCTCTATAAGCAGGTCCTTGGATGAGCCCTCAACCCTTATCAACGCAGTATATTACCTGAATGGAATTAAAAACCTACTGCTCGCCTGCTTGCCTACCTGCCCGAGCATGATCAAGGTTTAATAGTGAATCATGGGTAGCATGCTCATGCCCATACCTGTGGCGGAGCTGGATGAGGCAGAGGACCCAGTGCTCATAATCAAGGAGTTCCTGAAGAGGAACGGAGGTGTCGCATGGACGCAGGAGGAGATAAGCGAGAATACAGGGCTGGATATGACCACAGTATACCAGATATGCCAGATGCTCAGGGCCAGGTATGTAGAGTCTGTGGCAAGGGATGAGTACTTCCCCATAAGGGCTGTGGAGAGGTATGGCCAGACATACTACGCCTGGAATGCCAAGAAGGTTGCAAGGGGTTACAGGAAGGGTGCTGGTGGCGGTAGTGGTAGGGGAAGGAGGGGTGCTGGTTCAACACCTGCCCAGGTCTCTGATGCACGGGTCGATGGTGTTGGTAGTAGTAGTAGTAGTATTAGTAGTAGTAGTATTAGTAGTAGTATTAGTGGCAGCAATAGCAGTGGTGGTGGTAGTGGTGGTAGTGGTGGTGGTGCTCACATTAGTAGTATTGGTAGTGGTAATGATGTCAGTGTACAGCATGAGATGGATAACCCCCAATAACACATTCTATGCAATACAACACCGTCCAATCAGTCCTCATACTCATCCCCGTACTCAACCCCAACCATGACATTCAGCCCCTCCTCCCTAAGCCTCGCCTGCAGGTAGTTGGCGAACTTGTCCAGGTATGTGTGCCCTTTGGCCCTCAATAGCCCTGGCATCACACTGCCCATATCCTCGATGAAGTAGATGTCTATGCTTATGGTGAAGAACCTCCAGCCCATGCTCTCCATCAGGTCGCTGAACTCAAGGTAACTCCTCCTGTGCAGTTTAGACTCCAGATCCATTATGATATTCTCTATCGCCCTCCTGACCCTGCTATACTCGTCTGTAGTCCTTACCCTGAATGCCTGTAACACATTGAACAAGAAAAATTGCGGTAATTTATTGCATCGCTGCTACTGCCTCCACTTTATAGAGCATCCAACTGAGGGGTCGAATGGCTTCTCTATCCTCTCCCCCTTCAGCACCTTCTCAACGTTCTCAGCCATTATCTGCACTGTAGGCTTTGCATCTGGGTTCATGGCATCGTTTATCCTCCCATGGTACACTAGCCTCCTCTCCCTGTCGAAGAGGAATGGGTCTGGTGTGCATACAGCACCATAGGCCCTTGCCACTTCCTGCCTCTCATCGAAGAGGTACGGGAACTTGATGTTGAACTCCCTAGCAAACCTCTTCATATTCTCATACCCTTCTCCCTCGTAGTTAGGATCGTTGCTGTTTATCCCCACTACGTCAAGCCTAGGATGGAATCTGGTGTAGAGCATGTTTATGTCATCCATCCTTGCCCTAACGTATGGGCAGTGGTTCGCCATGAATATTATCAGTAGTGCATCAGCCTTGAAGTCCTTCAGCGAGTAGTACCTGCCATCTATGCCTAGGAGGTTGAAGTCTATGGCCTTTGCACCTATGCCCAACTTCTGTATGGAGTATGTCTTTACCATACCTAGATGCATACATGCAAACATATTAAAGTATGCCTCCCTAGATAGGGTATGGGCAGCATGAGAAGGGTGTGTGCATTCTGCGACTCCACGCTAGATGATGCGTACAACGACAGCATATGCAACTCATGTGCAGAGAGGTATGGCATAGTGATGCATGACTCTGAGGATGGGTGTGGATGCGATACCCGCTAGAGATGATAAAGTATTTTTAGCATGTATGCGTTTGCAATGGCATGAGGGCGGCGAGGTTCCATGCTGTAGGCAGACCTCTGCAGATCGAGAGCGTAGAGAGGCCCCAGTTGAGGGCTAACGATGTGCTCATAAGGGTGAGGGCGGCAGGCATGTGCTACAGCGATATCCATGTGCTCGATGGAGTGATAGCAGCAGACCCACCAGTTACGCTAGGGCATGAGATAGCAGGGATCGTAGAGGAGGTAGGCTCAGGTGTCACAGGATTCGGCAAGGGGGATAGGGTGCTCGTGCACTTCCTCAGCCCCTGTGGTAGATGCAAGCGCTGTCTACAGGGGAAGGGTATGCAGTGCCTCAGGCTCTTCGAGAGGGAGGGTTATGGCTTCTCAGATGATGGCGGGTACGCTGAGTACTGCAGGGTTGATGCTGAGAGGCTCATCAAGCTCCCAGATGATCTGGGCATAGAGTTTGCAGCAACCTTGGGATGTGCTGGGATAACAGCATACCATGCTGTGAAGAGCGTGGCAAGGGTGAAGATGGGTGAGAGTGTGGTGATATACGGTGCTGGTGGAGTTGGGCTATATGCGCTGCAGGCAGCAAGGCTCGCAGGGGCATACACAATAGCAGTGGCAAGGAGCGAGGCAAGGCTGAGGCTCGCTGAGAGCCTTGGTGCAGATCATGTAGTCAATGCCAAGGAGAGCAACCTGAGGAGGGAGGTGAGGAGGCTTACGGATGGTGCTGGTGCGGATGTTGTATTTGACTTTGTCATGACGGATGAGAGCATAAGGAATTCCATGGGCATGCTTGCGAGTGGAGGCAGGTTAGTGCTAGTCGGTGTAAGCAACAAGCCCATAACCATAGATCCTCAGATAACAGTGCTTAAGGAGTTCTCCCTGCTAGGCTCCCTGGTTGGTACGAAGGATGAGCTAGAAGAGCTGGTTGGGCTGGCAGCAAGCAAGAGGATAAGGAGTGTAGCGAACAGGGCATTCACGCTAGATGAGGTGAACGAGGCATTAACGATGCTTAGAAGGGGAGAGATAGTAGGAAGGGGGTATGTAGTGCCCTAACCTACCTACCTACCTACCTACCTACTTCCTACCTCCATCCATCCATCCCTTCCTACCTCCTACTGTACCTGTAACGATGCTGAATGATAAGACCCGATTCTTTTTGTTCCTGGTCACCTGCCAGTGCTTACTATATGTATCAGGTAATAACTACCATGTATTCTACTGCATCGGTTAATGATGTTACTATACTAGCCCACATCAGATGGCTCGAATATGATCGCTATTATACCTCCTGCTATGTAAGCATATCTACTCACTCTCTCCTACCCTCATCCTTGACCATCTCCCTAGCCCTAACGTTCCTTGCATGAATGAAGAGCAGGGGTGCGAATATGAAGAGCGCTACGGCTATCCCAGTAGCATCTATCAGAGTAACATATGCTACAGCGAATGCCAGAGCAGCGAGACCCTGAACTATGTGCTTCCTCCATGCAGGGATGTTGGCGAACCTGCATGCCACTTCGATGAAGAAGAATGCTGCTGCTGGATACAACGCCAGCAGGAGATGGGTGAGCAGGTCTATATCCGTGTGGGGCATAGATCCTAATTCATAGGGATGATATTTTAGTCTTATCGGTTAACAGTGCTTGTATATGTGGTGCTAGTGCTACTATACTATACCGATAGTGCTACTTACTAACTAGTACTCAACCAGTGGCAGTTCTATCGCTACCCCCTTCCTCACCAACTCTATCGCATCCTGGAAGGGTACCATGGCTACATCCTCTGCCTCGAATGGGCCGTATCTAGCATCATCCCTGCCTGTGAATGCATCCACCTGCTTTATGAACCTCACAGGTACGAGTGTGGATGCAGCCCTCTCAGCCATGGCCTCGAGCACCTTGCTCCTCCCATTCAGTATGGATGAGAGCAGTAGGCTCTGCCTGAGCCTCAACTCCCTCTCTGCCAGTGCAACGTACAGCTCCTCCCCAGTGAGCTTTGAGTAGTCTATGCTACCTGAATCCTTCAACTTCTCCAGCCTTATGCTCAGCATCAACCTTGCTATATCTGAGAGCATAGCCATGAGCGAGTCCCTTATCTTTGCATCTATACCCTCATACCCATATCCCTTCAGCGCATTGAGCATCTCTGCTATCCTCCTGTACACCATGGGGTCCAGTTCCTGGAGTGAGCCATTGCTAGCCTCCCTGCTCAGATACTCGTATATCTCCTTGATGGAGCCCTCCACACCATCACTTGCACAGTAACGATATAATTAAATAACGAATGGAAGAATGCAGTTCATGCCTTACAGGCTTGTGGATGGCATCATGCAGCCTGTAAGTTACACTATGGAGGAGGTCATCGATATCATAAAGAGTCAAGATGTGAGGTATCTGGATCTTCAGTTCACAAGCCTTACAGGGAGGTTCCACCATGTTACGGTCAATGCGAAGATGCTCGATGTCGACTCTCTAAGGGAGGGGTTCCCCAAGCTTGATGGCTCATCCATAAAGGGCTTCGCCCAGATATATGAATCGGACATGATACTCAAGCCAGATCCAAACACGTTCGCAATCATACCGTGGAAGGATCAGGGCAAGACAGCAAGGATGATATGCGATGTCTACTGGGGCTACACTGGCGAGAGGCTCTCCAGGGACCCTAGGGCGGTAGCACAGAAGGCAGAGGCATCCCTGAAGGATGAGGGGTTCAAGGCATCCTACTGGGGTCCAGAGGTGGAGTTCTTCGTATTCAACAGGATCACGTGGGAGGCTATGGTACCGAGCAGGGGCATATCGTATGCGATAGAGAGTGTAGAGGCACCATGGAGCAACGACTCATCAAGTGCGCTGAGGCTGAAGGAGGGTTACATGCCTGCTGAGCCCTATGATACGCTAACGCACCTCAGGAATCAGTGCATGCAAGTGCTGAACGATTACTTTGGTATACCCTGCGAAGCGCACCATCATGAGGTCGCAACCGCTGGCCAGTGCGAGATAGATATGCGTTACGATACGCTAACCAACGCTGCGGATAACACCATGACGTACAAGTACGTTGTTAAGAACATTGCAAGGATGAGCAACCTCATCGCTACGATGATGCCCAAACCCCTTGCAATGGACAATGGCTCTGGCATGCATGTCAATGTGAGTTTATGGAACGATAACAATGAGTTCTATGATGCGAATGATGAGTATGCAGAGTTGAGCCAGGTAGGTAGGTACTTCGCTGGGGGTATACTTGAGCATGCAGAGTCTCTATGTGCTATAGTTGCACCAACGACCAACTCGTACAGGAGGCTTGTGCCAGGGTACGAGGCACCTGTGTACATAGCATGGAGCAAGGGCAACAGATCTGCCATAATAAGGGTTCCAGTGTACTTCAGGGGCAGGAAGCAGGCAGCGAGCAAGAGGATAGAGTTCAGGGCAGCAGATCCATCCTCTAACCCGTATCTATGCTTCAGTGCCATACTCGCTGCTGGGCTGGATGGGATAAGGAAGAAGAGGGATGCAGGAGAACCTGTGGATGAGAACATATACCTCATGAGTGCTGAGAAGAGGAGGGCACTAGGCATCAGACAGGTGCCCCCAACGCTGATAGATGCCGTTAATGCACTGAAGAGTGATAGCCTCTACCTGAGGTCCGTGTTCACCCAGGATGTTATAGATAAGATCATAGAGCTTGAGAGCAAGGACTACATGGAGGTAAAGTTGAGGCCACACCCACACGAGTTCTACCTGTACTTCGATGTATGATCCATGATCCACAGATTCTTTTAAATTTAGGTTGCCCATCCCCTTAGGCATGGTAAGCGATGGGGAGGGCGAGGCGTATGGGCATTACAGTAACGTGCTCAGGCTCCTCAGAGAGCATCACTCATGGTTCAACAGATGCATACCCCTTATCGCAAGTGAGAACGTACCTAGCCCTGCTGTCAGGGAAGCGATAGCATCGGACTTTGCGAACAGGTACGCTGAGGGCTGGCCTGGAGAACGTGTCTATGCTGGATGCGTATACATAGATCAGGTGGAGTTGATATGCATAGAACTCGCAAGGAGGGTGTTCAGGGCAGAGTTCGCTGATGTGAGGCCAGTATCTGGTGTCGTTGCCAACCTCGCTGTTTACGCTGCGTTCACAGAGCCCAACGACATAATGCTTGCGCTTGCAATACCCAACGGGGGGCATATCTCCCATGGGAAGAGGGAGCACTCTGGTACTGCTGGCCTGGTGAGGGGTCTACAGGTTGAGACATTTGCATTCAACAGGGAGGAGATGAACATAGATGTTGATTCTACCATAAAGAAGGTCGAGGAGATGAAGAGGGATGGCGGGAAGTTACCCAGGCTGGCGATGTTTGGTGCAAGCCTATTCCTCTTCCCCCATCCTGTAAGGGAACTGGCAGATTACATGCATGCTAACAACATGACCATATGCTACGATGCAGCACATGTAGCAGGGCTCATAGCAGGGAATGAGTTCCAGGACCCGTTGAGGGAGGGTGCCGATATAATGACCATGAGCACGCACAAGACGCTCTTCGGTCCACAGGGAGGCATGATACTCTCCTTCGAGAGGCATGCTGAGGGTATAAAGAAGGCTGTATTCCCAGGGAATACCAGTAGTCACCATCTCCACAACGTTGCAGGTAAGGCTATAGCCCTTGCTGAGATGCTTGCATTTGGTGGGGAGTATGCTAGGCAGGTTGTGAGGAATGCTAGAGCGCTTGCAGAGGCACTGCATAATCTTGGCTTCGATGTACTTGGAGAGAAGCATGGGTTCACGAGATCGCATCAGGTTGCTGTTGATATCAGCAGGTACGGTGATGGAGGGAGCATAGAGCGGGCACTTGAGAAGGCTGGGATAATATGCAATAGGCAGTTACTCCCAGGGGATATAAAGGCTGGGAGGAACTACAGGCATCCAGGGGGCATAAGGCTTGGCACTGCAGAGGTCACGAGGCTTGGCATGAGGGAGCAGGATATGGTTGAGGTAGCGAGGTTCATCAGGCGTGTGGTCGTGGATGGGGATGAGGCGAGCAGGGTAGCAGGTGATGTTGCAGAGTTCAGGAAGGGGTTCCAGAGGGTTCACTATGCGTTCGATGATGGTATAGGTGCGTATGAGTACATCTCGCTTGTAGGAAGGAGGAAGTAGGATCTATAGAGGATAGAGTGCAAGCGATGCGTGTGCATGCAATAAGCAAGTAATAAAAAAAGGGGAAGTTGCTCAGTTACCCCTCCTGCCGTAGAGGAGTGCTGCTCCAAGCAGTGCACCAACTATACCTATACTTCCAAGTAAGGCCTCTGGCACGACCATGAACGACTCTACCGTGAAGTCTAGCCAGTGCATATCACCTGGACCATGTGAGTGCCCTACGCACACTAGTACACTGAGTTCGGTGCCAGGAGCGACGTTAGGGACTGTGAGTGTTGCTGTAGCATACCCTGTCAGTGTCTCGCCAACAGGCACGCTCCACCCCACATAATTAGCGAATGGGTTGCCATCTCCATCCTTAACCTCTGCCATCACCCAATCCCCTACTATGCCATGCCCATCGTACCATGCAAAGCCTGCCTCCCTCCAGCCCCTCGGCCTGTCCCCCTCTATGAGGGTTACACTCATGCTTGCTGTTATCGTATCACCAGGCAGACCACTGCTCTCTGAAAGCGTGAGCGTCATCTCCCTATCCCTCTCTGCCTCACATGGAATCCCATTCCCCTCCTCATACCCTCCCTCATCTGCGTATGCAGGTGCATCCAAGGCACTACCCAGCAGCAGTACCAGCATAGCAGCCAATCCTATCCCTATCTTATTAGGGATCATATCATATTGTGTATAAGTATTATTAATAACTCTAGCTAAGCTTAATATTTAACTAATAAATAAATCAGCTTAGCGTAACATGATTCTCCTAAATAAGAGAAAATCTAAATAAATTATACGCTGTTGTAGTGCTCGAGTTTTATCTCCTGCTTGAGGTACCTCTTTATCCCTTCCTTGTACTTATCGAGGAAGACTATGGTCAGGTTCAGGAGGCACTCATCGCATATGGGCTTGTTCCTGAAGCTTATACCCTTGCCCTTCTCAAACGCAAAGTTCATATCGCATACTATACAGCGCACCCCTATGATTTGATGGATGGAGTATAAATTAATTCCTGATGATACTCCTCACACCTCTTACTATCCTATCTACAGCCTCATACCTCCCCTCCTCGAAGAGCGTGCCTATCACTATGACATCCGCACCAGCCCTTGCCAGTGAGGTTGCAACCGCCTCATCCTTTATGCCCCCTCCTACGAGTAGCAGACCGTCGAAGTTCCTCCTTACAGCACTTACCATCTCTGGCTTGACTGATGACTGCACCCCCGAACCCGCCTCGAGGTAGAGCGCTCTCATGCCCATGTACTTCGCTGCTAGAGCATGCATCACTGCTAGCTTGGGCTTATCCATTGGGACACCCCTAGCCCTGCCTATGAACCATACGGAACTACCCTCGCCTATGACCAGGTAGCCCATAGGTATGGCTTCAAGCCCGTGCTTCTTCACGTACAGTGCACCAAGGGCCTGTGCCTGTGTTATGAAGTATGGGTTCTCAGAGTTGAGCAGTGAGCTGAAGAGTATGGCGTCTGCCTTCGCTGAGATACCTGTTATGTTACCAGGGAAGAGTATCACTGGTATCTTTGCACTCGCCTTTATGGATGCTACGACTCCATCCAACTCTATCTGATCTATAACGGATGAGCCTCCAACCAGTATGGCATCTGCGCCCAATGCCTCTGCCTTCTTGGCCATGTTGGATGCGCTATCATACTCCAATGACTCTGAGTCTATGAGTACGAAGCATAAAGGCCTCTTCTTCGCTAGTTCAGATAACCTACTCTCTACAGGTCCCATTGCTGATCTATGTGCTCTACCTTTATATCTACTCTTAGCTATACATATCTGGATAGCTTAATGGGTAGCGTTGATCTAAAAGATGATGAGATATTAAGGTTCTTTCTTGAGAGATCCTTATTTAGTGCCAGACAATTTGATATTATTTACAGGAGAGTGCATGGCAGGAGGGATGAGGGGATAAGCAGGGGGGCCTACTACAGACTCCTAAAACAGAGTAGGGAGAAGGTTGAGGGGGTGGTCTACAGCATGCTCCTTCTAGCGTATATAGGTGCACTGGATAGGAGCAGGCAGGGAGTGTTGGTACGACTCCTCGAACAGGTTGATGTGATATCACAAAGTGATGCTATCGCTGGTGATGTGATCCGTGATGTGATCGATGTGATCGATAGGCTGGTAAGGAGCATGAGCAGGATCTGAGGTTTGATACGCTTGTCAACTATCTTTGGCTTCTCATGTGATATAAGGGGTTGGTAGGACGTGATGCATGGACATAGGTATAGAGGATGTGATGCTCATACTGATCGCCTATGTTGGTGGTATGATCGTGACATCGCTCATGACCAACAGGAACTGGCAGAGGCGTACCGATGCGCATGAGGTCTACGAGCAGATCATAGCAGATCTCATCGCCAGGATGGATGTGATCGACCTAAGGCTGAAGAGGATGGATGGCACGGTCCCGCTACACGTGGAGGGATCACAATCCAAGGAGGGTAGCAGGGATGCTAAAGGCGTTAAGCAGAGTAAGGGTGATGGTGATGGTACAACACCATCGGATGAGCGGCGGAGCATGGATGGAGGTGGTACAGTACCTACAGGTAGCAGGGATGATTGGAGGGAGGGTATGGGTACAGATGGAGCGTTGGCGATAACATCTAGTCATGGAAGCCATACAGGTAGATCTGCGGATGGGAAGGATAAGGATGAGGGGAAGGAGGGTATGGGTATTGGTGAGTATGGTAGCGAGGGGGATGGGGAGAGTACCGTTGAGAGGGTACTGAGTATCATGCAGGAGGGGCCAAAGACATCCAGGGAGATGGAGCAGAGGCTGGGTATGAGCAGGGAGCATACTGCAAGGCTCATGAAGCGCCTGTATGAGATGGGTTACCTAACCAGGGATGAGAGTAGGAGGCCTTACAGGTATATGCTTGCTCACATGCATCAAGCCAAGAATCCAGGACCATCAGAGATATCGATGCCTAATGCTTGAGCATAACCCTCTTGTACCTCCATTCTCTACCACTCCTGCTCCTAGCAAGCATACCCTTGTTCGTGAACCTTGCAAGATACGTCGATACTATACTCAGCTTTATGGGCTCGTTGTACCTATCCTCATACGCCTCTAGTAACTGGGAGGATGTAAAGTCCCCGTAAGGAAACTCCTCATCTATGAGGTGTATTATCCTCTCACCCAAGGAGCTGGGTTCCTGGGCATCATCATTCCCATCATCACCATCATCCAGCAGATTCATCATCTCGAATACCTTGAGGACCTTCTCACGTGTAAGGTTGCCCTCCACTACGATGGAGTACTTGCTACCCTCACTATCCTCTAACTCTATCTTCACCCTCTTACGTGCCACGTATCAGGTGCACCTACACCATAGACCATACGCTGGTCAATAAACCTGATTGTTCAAATCACTAGTGAAGATGGTCTAAATCTTGAATCATGTAATATACTGGAGGGTCTATGGCAATTGACCCTATCTAGTATCTTGCATGTAGCTGGGCCATGTCAGGTACATGCACTTGTCAAGATGATATCTCTACGGTATCAAAGAATCTTAACTCTTCAGGAATTAAACGATGGTATAAAGTATAGTCATGGCTATAGTAGAGGTTGAGATACCAGATGGTGCACTGAGGTTCCTCAGAGCGATGCAGATACTCTGGCAGTACCCCAACGGTTGGGTTGAGCAGTACCTAACTAATGCTATACTGAAGAGCATAGAGAAGGATATAGATGAGGGGATAATAGATAGGGAGAGGGTAAAGGAAGCGTGTGGCATCAGCAAACTATACTCGCAGGAGTTACCATTGAACAAGGAGGCTATCCCCGTATAGCCTACATTATTTTTTATGTTCTATTTATTTATTGTATCAATTGCCTAGCCACCTGTCAGCCTAGCAAATCTACTGCTAGCACTACTACCCCTCTCCCTGGAGTAGGCTAGATAGTCAAGGTTGGCCAGTGCTATCTCTGCTGACTCTCTGACCTCCCTGCTATCATCTCTCAACGCCATAGTCAGTGCCCATCTAGCACCCTCCGATCCTATGACCCCCAGTGCTATGGCTGCCTCGTGCCTTACAAACTGGCTATCATCGTTGAGCATGGCATGGATGAGTGAATCTACAGCACTAGCATAACCCATCTGGCCTAGGGAGAACGCTGCCTCATGCCTGACCAGTGCGTTGGGATCGTTGAGGAGCACATCGCATATGGGCTTCACGGCATCCTCTCCCCCTATCTCTGCAAGTATGCATACAGCCCTGGTCCTTATGGCAAAGTCATCATGCTTGAGTAGTGACTTGAAGTACTCTGCATCCTTCCTGTAGAATGCCTCCTCCATCTCCTCGAGGAGTAGGTTCTTAGCCTCAGCCATGCCCAGATCAGGGTAGATATATGGCCAGATTCATACTTTACTCTGCTCATGGGTCTGCTACTCAGGATATACCTGCTACTCTCTATGCTGGCATATGCCATCATAGTGCTGGTCAATGGTATCATGGCTATGCTATTCCCCTCCCTCCCAAACTTCCATTACACGCACTGGATACTAGGCAGATTGACTGGGCTATGGTCCATAGACTTCATCGTCGATATGCTTCTGGTTGCACTTGGATTAGGTCTGATGCTCACCATCGCATGGATGCACCACTACAGGTACCCATGACCATCTGTATGTGCATGACCATCCTACCGCTACTTTATATAGGAGTGAGTGAAGCAATCCCATGATGGTTAGGGTATGCCTATCACACAAGGAGGACCCAGATGGTATAGTATCAGCATCCATGATCAAGTATGCCTATGGCACCAGGGTTATGCTCGCAGATTACTCCGACCTCCTCCAGAGGCTTGAGGAGGCTGTCAGCGTGGAAGGACTTGAGCATCTCTTCATCTGCGATATGGGTCTGAGCAAGGCCAACGAGGAGAGGTTCTTCGACCTCGTTGAGCAGGCATGCAGGGGATCGAGGGTGACTTACATAGACCACCATCACCTGGAGGAGCGTAGCAAGGAGAGGCTGAGGGGTTATGGTGTGGAGCTGGTGCATGATATAGCAGAGTGTACATCCATCCTTATATACCATAGACTGTTGAATGAGCAACTCCCAAGTAGGTTCGCACTCCTCGCTGGGCTCGCTGCCATAATAGATGAGATGGGCGATAGGGAGGTAGCAGGCAGGATACTCGGCAGTTATGACAGGCACTTCGTTGAGTTCGAGGCTACCATGCTGGCATATGCCATCTACCAGAACCAGCACAGGCAGGAGTTCCTGTTGGCCCTGGTAGATGGACTCATGCAAAGTATGCCGCATGCGGTGGATGGGGTTCTTGAATCTGCCAAGGAGTATGCAGAGAAGATAACCAACAGTATAAGCGTGATAGAGAGTGATGCGAATAGGGATGGTGATGTAGTCTACATCCAGGCAGTAGACCTCCCAGCAAGCACCGTTGCTAACATGCTACTAGCGATGCACAAGGGTATCAAGGTTGCCATAGCGTACAAGCAGAGGGGTGATAAGATGGTAGTATCTCTGAGGGGGTCTAGTCTGTGTAGGCTACACCTGGGCAAGGTCGCCAACGATGTTGCTAGTGAACTGGGTGGTAGTGGAGGGGGTCATGACAAGGCCTCTGGTGCGATGGTGCCTAAGGATAGCATAGATACCTTCGTTGAGAGGATCAAGGGTTTCGTGAATGGCTCACGTTGATACCTAAGCATATGCTATCTCTGTGTACATCATCCAACACCACACACATCATCCATACCATCAACATATATCATCCATCTTGATGCTGCTGTTAACCTCGCAGCTGTTAATAGATGAGGCATGTTAACTGATTAACTTCCAGTGGAAGCGATGGTGTCTTGATCGGTTGCATTAACTTCCAGTGGAAGCGATGGTGTCATAGATCAGTCTGTTAACCGTATTAACACCGATTTAACGCTCCAGTGGAAGCGATGGTGTCATAACGATCCTTGCATGTATGTAGTTAACCCATAGTTAACTACGTGTGAATGTGAGAGAGACACCACTATTTCCTCTGTCCATGCTGTAGATGGTTACGATGGAGCATATGAACAATCAATGATTATAGATAAATTATCAATAAAAGCTGAGTTAGTAGTTTAAAAACCGATATTGCGAGTGTGTAGGTAAGTACATTGGAAATGGTGGTGTGGGTGTGTGTAGTATGGGGTGGGTACCATGGGCTATGATAGTATTATAGATGAGATATTCAACAGGGTAGTAGCATCCAAGCCACTGATAAAGGATAGGGATGTGCTCAGGTCAGATTACGTACCAGATAGGCTACTCTACAGGGATAATGAGATAAGGGCAGTCGCAGAGTCGCTCTCCCCATTACTCAAGGGCTCAAGGGCCTCTAATCTACTCCTGTATGGTAAGCCAGGGACGGGTAAGACAGCAGTTGCAAGATACGTACTCAAGCATCTCCAGGAGAGGGCGAGGAGGTCTGATCTGAACATCGCTCTAGCCTACTCCAACATGAAGAATGCGAAGAGGGAGTATACAGCGCTTGTACAGCTTGGGGAGGCGATAGGTCTGAGGTTCCCATTCACTGGTCTAGCATCTAGCGAGGTGTTCACCAGGATAGTGAACCACATAGATGAGCATGGTATAGATACTGTATTCGTACTCGATGAGATAGACTTCCTAGTCAAGAAGCATGGTGATGAGGTACTCTACCAGATGACCAGGGCTAACGAGCGATTGCATAGGGGCTCCCTAGGTCTAGTAGGTATATCGAATGATCTGAACTTCAAGGACCTGCTAGATCCCAGAGTGTTGAGCAGCCTGAGTGAGGAGGAGGTGCTCTTCTCCCCATACACGGTGGAGGAGTTGAGGAATATACTCATGGATAGGGCCAGGTTGGGCTTCCATGAAGGATGCATAAGCGATGCTGCCATAAACCTCTGCGCTGCTATAGCTGGGGCGGAGCATGGCGATGCCAGGAGGGCACTCGACCTGTTGAGGGTATCTGGTGAGGTTGCTGAGAGGGAGGGGGTTGGGAGGGTTGAGGAGAGGCATGTGAGGATAGCGGAGAAGAGGATAGAGCAGGATAAGGTCAGTGAGACCCTGAGGAAGTTACCACTGCATGAGAAGCTCGTGATACTGAGCGTCATGCTCTCAGACAAGGGTTCTACTGGGAGCGTGTATGATACGTACACATCGCTGGCGAAGAGGCTAGGCATACAGCCAGTCACACAGAGGAGGGTAGGGATGATAGTGAGTGAACTTGATATGCAAGGCCTGCTGTACGCTCCAGTTATAAATCAGGGCAGGTATGGAAGGACTAAGCGCATATCCCTAGCCATACAGGCTTCACTTGTAAGAGATGTGCTTGTAGAGGACCCTATGATAGCGATGCTACTCTAACCGGATAGGATGAACATCCTTCCTGATCTATCCATGTATGTATGGTAGTGATTATCTTGATTTAAATAACCAGCAATCACTTGAATCGGTATGAGTAGGAAGAGGAGGCTCATACTCCTTGCATTGGCATCCCTAGCATTCGTAGCCTTCTTCAACATAGGTGCAAACAGCGAGATAGGTGAGCAGGAGGCCAAGAGCATCACAGAGCAGTTCAGGGAGATGGTCAAGGATATAGATGCTTATGGGATATTCCTTAACAACTTCAGGATAGCATTAGCCATGTTCATACCCGCCTTAGGGGTTGCGATAGGCCTCTTCTCAGCATACTCCACCGGCCTGGTATTCAAGGCACTTGTAGTAACAACACCAGAGTTGGCAGGTCTACCTCCCCTGCTCGTGCTTGCTACGCCATTCGGTATAATGGAGGTCATCTCCTATGGTATCGCCATGTCACAGAGTGGTATACTCTTGCACAGCATACTCAAGAAGGAGGGCTTCAGGCCCGTGATCATCCCAACGCTCATACAGATAGGCATAGTCTCTGCGCTACTGCTTGCAGGTGCATTCATAGAGTACTACATGATAAGGACTGCTATGGAGAGGGTGCAGTTGTAGTGGGAGCAGTAGCAGTAGCAGCAGTAGCAGTACAAAACATTTATCCCATCCATCCATCCATCCATCCCTAGATATGCTTGGTAGTAAGGTGCACCACTATCCAAGGTTGGAGGACCCAGTGATGGTTGCTGCCCTACCAGATATGGGCAACGTTGCTGGCCTATGCATATCGACCCTGGTCAAGGGGTTGGATGCTGAGCTCTTCGCTGAGATATACGCATACTGGCCTCCATACGTTACTTACAGGGATGGTATCGTGGAGTATAGGCAGTCTACGTACAGGTTCTACGCATCCAAGAGAGATGATCTCGTTATATTCGGGGGAGACTTCAACCCCACAGACCCAAGGAGGCTCTACGAGGTATGCTATGAGGTGATCCATATGGCTCAGAGGTTGTGCGTGAGGAGGCTCTACACCGTAGGGGCGGCGCTCAGACCATCGGTCGGGGCAGAGCCCAGGGTCTACGCTGCAGCAAACAACACCGACCTGCTAGATACACTGAAGGAGCACAACATACACGTGCTAGAGGGCGAAGGGCAGATAACTGGATTCAATGGTCTGCTGCTTGGTATAAGCATGGAGAGAGGCATAGACGCCATATGCATACTAGGTGAGATAGACAATCCAGAGATCATACAGCCCAGAGCGGCCAAGAGTGTGCTTGAGAAGCTCTTCGAGGTTACCAAGATGAGGAGGTTCAGCCTATCGGAGCTGGATGAGGAGGAGAGGAGGAAGAGGTTCATGGAGGAGCAACTGCGTTACATGAGCAGTATGCTCGAGAGGGATAGGGCTAGGGGCAAGGGCAGGGATATCGGTATATACTACTGATGGACCACCTGCCTCCCACCACATCTACTCTACTACTCCCACACACCCCTACTCCATCACAACACCCAACCATATCATCTACCTACTGGTCTGATGACCATAACGCACAGATCGCTATACTCCCTATCTGGGATATCAGCAAGGGTGCAGTGTGTAGCCCTCTCGCTGCTCAGCGTTAGGTTCTCGTATATATCAACTGCAAAGCCCTTCACATCAACACCCTCATCCCTCAGGAACCTCCCTATATGCTGTGGCATAAAGTCCCATGGCCTAGGCAGGAGTATTACACTGCGCCTTGCCCTCAACGCACCAATGAGCATATCCTTCTCTCTGTCTATGCTACCTGTTATGTGGAACGTTATAAGGCTGGACCTGTCTATGGCAACCCTCGACCTTGCTGCTGCAACCTGTACAGAGCTTATCCCTGGGATTATCTCGACCCCAACACCATTATCGGTGAATAGTGATATCAGTCTATCAACGATCTCGGACTCTGAGAAGTCTGGGTCTCCGGTGAAGAGTATGCAGCATACCCTCTCCCTACCCTTCAGATCATCCACCACCTGAGCATACACATGATCCTGAGTCTTCATGGTTATCACCCTGACATCCTTCTTACTCTCTCCATGACCCCCTCTCCCATCCATGCCATCCACGATACCCCTTACAGCATTCAGCGCATGCCTGTACCCAACTACTATATCCGCACCCTCGATTAGCCTCCTAGCGATATCGGTTATGTAACCCTCACCCCCAGGCCCAACACCAACCAGGTACACCTTGCTCATACGAGAGGGCAAAAGGTTTAATTATATAATCCTATGCTGTCTCTGCATGGTGCTGGATGAGAAGAGGGTGCCAAAGGAGATATACGACTGGCTGGTCTCAGAGTCACTCAACATAAATACTGATGAGCTGAGGAAGAGGGGAGGCAAGAAGTAGTAGGAGAGGAGAGGGCAGAGTATAGCATAGCATAGTATAGTGAGAGGGAAGTAGTAGTAGTAAGTAATACAGGCCAGGCAGTAGGTAACCAGCTATATTTTGGGCGAGTGATCATATCCGAATCCCCTTAGTACTGGTAGGGTAAAATCCTTATATCCTCCGATGTTGAGAGTATGGTATGCAGTTCGACTATGAGGAGTTTCAGAGTGTCGAAGAGGTGATGGCCTACCTCGTAACCATAGCACCACTCATGAAGCAGGTTATGGTCCTGCACACTTATAGGGGTTACACATTTGCACTGCTACCATTCTCCCCCCTCTCTGGGGATCACATACTCATGGTCTACTCCAAGAGGGAGATCGAGCAGGGTCTCATAGAGTTCGATATATCAACATTGAAGTACAGGAAGGTCGGTGCTGTTGAGAGGGCGGATAAGAACTACTTCATCGTAACGACTCCAAAGAGGAATACGCTGGCAGATAAGGCGATAGAGGAGTTGGAGAAGAAGGGCAGTAGTTAGTTAGTAGAATGATGATGAACGATGATAATGATAATGATGATGATGATGGCTAGTGGCATCTGCTCTACGGATAGATCGAATCTGATAGACGTTCTTGATGTGGTGCATGTATGAATGCATGCTCGATTGCAATGGTAGCATCAGTTGTAGCGAGACTCGTTCGTTACTAGTTCGTTAGTTGGTGCCTAGTAACACCGACCATTGGTCGATAGCATCCGATCGCTGGCCTCTACGTTGATACGGATCAATCCCTACTCATCATCAGGAAGATCGGGATGGCTTCAGTCATGTCAGGGCATCCATATCCTATGGCGTGGACCATCCATCAGCAACCTTCAAACCCTGCACGGTATCCCTCAGCGTATCTATCCTATGCTTCAAAACATGCACTAGAAGCATCTGATCCCTGTGGGAGTACCTGGCCGAGAGTATTGCACTGCTCTTACTCCACAGATACCTGCTGCCATACGCCCTTGGCTCCTCAACCATCCTCTTCCTTATGCTGGTTACCAAGAATGGGATGGAGTACCTCCCTGCATGTATGCCAAGCAACGATATGTACGATGTTAGGAGTTGGTTGAGTGAGGTTATATTAACCCCATCGTAGAGATGGTAGAATCCATGTATAGAGTCCAGTACCACCAGCCCAGTATCGTCATCGATGCTGGAAGAGGCATGAGCGAGTAGGTGCTCCAGCCTACCCTTATCAGGGATGAATATATCCATCCTTACACCACCATTCTCCTTCCCCCTCACATCCCTTGATCCTATCCTCATCATACCCATCATCATGCCGTGCCTTGTGTATGCAGTGAACACTGTATCCAGATCGATATACACTATTCTACCATGTTCAATCGACCCCACGAGACTTGATACGAAGCATATCCTTGCGAGGGCATCCTCTGCCACCATAAGGTTGATCCCCTTGCCATCTAGCAGGTCAAGTAGCATCTCCCTCACCATACTGGCTACCCACTCATATTCATATCTTTAAATTGCACAGGTACACATCTACGATGGCCATGGCCATAGACCCAGAGTCCATAAAGAGGGACTTTCCCAGGATGAGGGGCATATACCTGAACAACGCATCCAGCGCACCCATACCATTCAGCGCAATAAAGGCAGTTACCGATCTCCTCATCTCTTACGATGAGTATGGCCCAGACTCCAGTGCATCAGCAGCTATGCTGGATGGGATACTGAGCATGACAAGGAGGGAGGTTGCAAGGCTCATAAACTGCAGTGAGGATGAGATAGTATTCACACAGAGCACAACACATGCCATAAACATGGTTGCAAACGGTCTGACCATCAACAAGGATGATACCATAGTGATAAGGGATGGCGAGCATGAGCATCCTGCCAACCACTACGCATGGTTGGTGTTGGGGAGGAGGGGTGCGAGGATAAGAACCCTCAGCATCAGGGATGAGGACGGAGGGATAGATGTGGAGGAGTTGAGGGAGATGGTTGATTCCCATGAAGGGGTTAGACTCGTAGCACTCAGCCATGTACTCTTCAACACTGGGCTCATACTCCCAGTGGAAGAGGTAAGCAAGATACTCAGGGAGAGGGGCATACACCTCTTCATAGATGCTGCACAGAGCGTAGGGTGCATGGATGTTGATGTCAAGAGGCTTGGATGCTCATTCATGGCATTCCCATCATCGAAGTGGCTTTGTGCACCCCCTGGTCTAGGCATACTCTACTGCAGCAGGGAGGCGTGGGATGATATAGAGCCATCGTACGTTGGTGGGGAGTCGGCATTCATCCATGAGGGTTCGCTCCATTACAGGGAGATGCCCTACAGGATGCAGGCTGGGTTTAGGGGTTATGCGTTGCTTGCTGGACTGTTAGCATCACTACAGTACATAGGCAGTATAGGGATTGCGAGGATAAGGAACTGGAACATGCATCTGGCCGAGATGGTTAGGGAGGGGCTGAAGGAGTACGATGATGGTCAGCATATCAGACTGTATGGGCCAGAGGACTCTAGGCTGAGATCAAGCATAGTATCGTTCAGCCTCAAGAGGGGGGATGGTGATGGTAGGGGAGATGATGGGAGCGTGAGAAGCCTGGTTAGAGAACTCGAGAAGGAGGGTATAATTGTAGCAGAGAGGGATGTCTTGAAGAAGAAAATAGTTAGGGTCTCTCCTCACTTCTTCAACAGCGAGGATGATATAGCAAGGTTCTTGACCACGCTGAGGAGGCTTCTACCATCACTCACTTCTTGACCTGTTGCCCCTGCCCCTCTATCACTATCATGGTGAGCGTTGACCTAACCTTGTCTATCCTCCTTATCTTCCACGTTATTATCTCCCTCAACTTGTCCATCGAGTCGGACTCTATCTTTGCAACTATATCGTACACGCCATATACTCCAGCGACCTCTCTTGCCTCAGGGATCTTCCTTATCTCCTTTATTATCTCATCCTCTGCTCCCAGATCGCAGTTTATCAGCACGTACGCCGTTGGCATAATCTAGCATTATTACTCCAGTATTTAACCTATTCTATCACCATTACTCGTGATAAGGGGAGATCTCGCCTGCTTGATCACAATTCAGGTGCCTCCACCCCCCCTCTCCCTCCCCTTCCTCCTGCTGCTGTACCTTATGGCCTTGAACCTGAGCGATAACCCGAATATCAGTATGCCTGTGACTATGAGCATCATCCCCCTTATGAATGCGAACTCATCCCCAGATATGAATATAGCCAGTACACCTATCACTATTATCGCTATCCCAGCACCAATACCTATTACACCTATATTCATTGCGCTAGTATGCGACGTGCCTATTTAAAAAGATAAGAAAAATAGGATGTTCAGGGCTTGCCTATCAGGACTGGGTCTGCAACCTCTTGCATGCTGCAACAAGATCGTTGAAGGTCCCTAGGGGCACTATCTTCAATGCGTTGAACGATGCTATATCAACATCCATGGCAAACCTCTGCAGCCTATGGGCATCATCCGCATCAGCAATCCATACGAACGTATGCTCCAGCGCCGAGTGGTACATGCCTAGGAACTTCACGTTGTGCTTCTTCGCCACCTCATCCAGGCGCTCATTTATGCTAAGCACTGCCCTCCTGCTCCTCTCATTGTATAGTGGGCAGCTCTCAACGCTATGCTCTCCGAAGAGGCCGTACAGTGACATCGTGGATTGGGTGTAGATTGCTTATTTAACATTTGCTGATCTCATAGCGTTAATCCTTGCACTCTACTGGCACTCTACTGGTCATAAAGTATATTAATGATCTTAACATCTCTTGCTCCTAATGAAGGCAGCGGTATTCAGACAGTATAGCAAGGACCCTAGACAGGTTGTTAGGATAGAGGATATAGATGTGCCGAAGATAAAGCCCAACGAGGTACTCATCAAGGTAGAGGCAGCAGCGTACAACTACAACGATCTCTGGGCCATATGGGGGGAGCCTATAAAGATCCCTCTGCCACACATATCTGGGAGCGATGCTGCTGGTACAGTTGTTGAGGTTGGAGAAGAGGTGACTAGGTTCAAGAAGGGCGATAGGGTTGTATCGCACTCAAATCTAGCATGCAGGAAGTGCGACCTCTGCATATCTGGCAGGGAGTACGACTGCAACGATAGGCTCGTCTGGGGCTTCCAGACCGGTCCACTAGACGGTGCATACGCAGAGTACACAAAGCTGCCAGAGGTCAACCTGGTGAAGCTTCCAGATAACGTATCCTTCGTTGATGCTGCAGCGGTATCCATGGTTGGGATGACATCGTGGCATATGCTCGTGAGTAGGGCAAAGATACAGCCAGGGCAGACTGTGCTGATAATGGGAGGTACAAGTGGTGTAGGGAGCATAGGGATACAGATAGCCAAACTCTTCAATTGCACAGTGATAGCAACTGCAGGGAGTGATGAGAAGATGGATGTATGCAGGAAGCTTGGAGCAGACTACGTGGTCAACCACAGGGAGCCAGACTGGGCCAAGAAGGTCAGGGAGTATACCAACAAGCAGGGAGTTGATGTGATATTCGAGCATATAGGCAAGTCGGTATTCTCTGATGAGGTGAAGCTGTTGAAGATGGGAGGTACACTGGTCACTACGGGTGCAACCACGGGCTACGATGCAGCGATCGATCTGAGGTTCCTCTTCTTCAGGGGTCTCAACCTACTGGGCGCAACACAGGGTACCAGGGCAGGACTGAGCGAGGTTATATACTGGGTCTCGAAGGGCAAGATAAAGCCCTATGTGCATGACGTGCTACCATTCAGCAGGATGGTTGAGGGGCATGTCATGATGATGGAGAACAAGATAATAGGCAAGCTGGTGACCACGCCATCTAAACTATAATTCTATCTTGATCGATTATTTTTATTGTCATTGGTCTGAGAGTAAAGACTAAATCATCGTTGGTGATGTTATATGCCATGGCTCTAGCAGGAAGGTTGCTCAGGACACTACTCTTCGTACCAGGTAACAACCCAAGGTTCATAGAGAAGGCCAAGGGCCTCAGGGCAGATATAATCTGCCTTGATCTTGAGGACTCTGTGCCTATGAGCGAGAAGGATAAGGCAAGGGCACTTGTGAGGGATGCTTTAAGTGCAAGGAGGGAGTACGCATCTGAACTCTACGTAAGGGTCAACTCCCCAGAGTCAGGGTTGATGGATGATGATGTGAGGAGCATGGTTGCCGAGGGGCTCGATGGGATAGTTATACCCAAGGTCAATGCGCAGGAGGAGGTTGCAAGGATAGCATCCATGCTGGATGGGTTGGAGGAGAAGTATGCTATAGGCAAGAGGATAGAGTTGATGCCATCGATAGAGAGCGCAAGAGGGGTTGTCAATGCATACCATATAGCCTCTGCAAGCGATAGGGTATCTGCCCTAGTCTTTGGCGTATTCGATTTCATGCACGATATGGGGCTGGAGTACAGTGCAGATGCCATAGGCTACAGCTATGCAAGGGCCAAGGTGCCTGTAGATGCTAGAGCAGCAGGAGTGCATGCGATAGATGGTATATGGCAGGATGTAGATGATATAGATGGGCTCATAAGGGATGCTACGATAGGGATGAGGCTGGGCTACAAGGGCAAGAGCATAATACACCCAAAGCAGATAGAGCCTGTGCACAGGGTGTTCGTGCCGAGCAGGGAGGAGGTAGAGTGGGCCAGGAAGGTGGTTGAGGCACTAGAGGAGTCGATCTCCCATGGCAGAGGGGCCATAAGGCTGGAGGGGAAGATGGTGGATGCTGTGCACTACAAGAGGGCTAAGGCACTGCTGGATGCGGTTGGTATGATGACTGGTTAGCTAGGTAGTAGCAGGTGAGGGTATGTTCACGGGTATAGTGAAGTGCATGGGCAGGGTTGAGGATCTGATGCTGCATGAGAGGGAGGGTAGTGCACTGACACTCGTGGTGGATATAGGGGAGCTAGCAGGTAGAACCAGGATAGGGGATAGCATATCGGTCAACGGTGTATGCCTTACTGTAGTGGCACTCGATGGCAGTAGCGCTACATTCAACGTGATAGGGGAGACGGTGAGGAGGAGCAACATAGGGATGCTCAAGAGGGGTGAGTACGTGAATCTGGAGCCCAGCATAAGGGCCGGGGAGAGCATGGATGGGCACTTCGTCCTTGGGCATGTAGATGGCACTGGCACAATAGTGGAGAGGAATGAGGAGGGGGATCAGGTCATCATGGGTATAGAGATAGATAGAGGGCTGATGAGGTATATAGCGATGAAGGGTTCAGTGGCCGTGGATGGGGTTAGCCTAACCGTTGCTGGGGTCAGGGGTAACGTATTCTACGTAGCACTCATCCCGCATACGCTCCAGGTCACCACACTAGGCCTCAAGGGTGTAGGTGATAAGGTGAATGTAGAGGTAGATCTGCTTGCGAGGTACATAGCGAACCTCCTGGAACATACCAATATATTAGTAGATACAAAATAATTAGTAAGGTTTATAACGCTAACCTGTTGCATGAGTGACATGGTCACGGGTTCAAGCCTGTACAGCGTGGAGGAGGCTATAGATGCCCTCAGGCAGGGCAGGTTCGTGCTCCTCCACGATGGCAAGGATAGGGAGGATGAGGTAGATATGCTGGTTGCTGCCCAGTTCGTCACCCCCAGGCATATAGCAACCATGAGAAGGGATGCAGGGGGTCTGATATGCCTTGCACTGGGCCATGATACAGCAAGCAGGCTAGGTCTGCTTTACATGCATGATCTCCTCATGCTTGCACTGGATGGTAAGTTGAGGGATGTGGTATCAGCACACTCTCCATATGGTGATAAGCCATCATTCTCCATAACCATAAACCACAGGGATACGTACACTGGTATAACCGACAGGGATAGAGCATTAACGATATCTGGTATGGCAAGGGTAGTGGAGAGACTGAGCAGGGGGGAGGATGGTGTAGCAGAGTTCATAGCATCGTTCAGATCACCAGGGCATGTACCATTGCTGATAGCAGCGAAGAACCTGCTGAGGGAGAGGAGGGGTCATACAGAGATGGCCATATACCTGGCAGAGAAGGCAGGACTCATCCCTGCAGTTGCAATATGCGAGATGCTAGACTCATCGACGCATATGGCACTCTCCTTCGAGAAGGCTAGGAGGTACGCAGAGAGGCATGGTCTATGCATACTTGATGCATCAATGCTGGCAGCAGAGTGAGTAGAATGAGTGGAGTAGGAGGGTGAGTAGCAGGGTATGACCAGGGACGCTAACTTCACCGATCCTATCAGGCTCGGGGTAGTGGTTGCAGAGTTCAATGGCGAGATAACCTCAAGCATGCTGGATAGGGCATGCAAGCATGCCAAGGAGTTGGATGCGGAGATCAGGTACATATGCTATGCCCCAGGAACCTTCGATATGCCCCTATTCGTAGAGGGCCTCTTGAGCAGGGATGATGTGGATGCTGTAGTAACCCTGGGTGCGGTGATCAAGGGGGAGACCATGCACGATGAGGTTGTAGCATTCAACGCATCTAGGCTTATAGCAGATCTAGCACTGAGGTACGGTAAACCAGTAGCATTGGGCATCTCTGGACCTGGGATGAGCTATGAGCAGGCAATGGACAGGATAAACCCAGTATCGACCAGGGCTGTAAGCGCTGCTGTGAGCATGGTAAGGAGGCTCAGGATGCTCAAGGGCATAGACTCTAATATGGAGAGGGGAGAGGGAACTGGTACCATGGTGATAAGGTAGGTAGGTAGGTAGGTGCATGCACATACATGATCCAGATCACGCTCATTAGGCTTGAGGGCTATGGGCCATGGACGGCAACCCTTGGTAGCGATAGGGAGCATCAGCTCCAGATACTCCAGTCTAGGCTCTACAGCGATATGCAGGAGCAGTTCGCAAAGAGGAACGGGTTGGTGTTCTTCAACAGGTTCGATGAGATGTTCGCTGTGAGCAACGGGATAAGCGTGGAGGAGCACAGGAGCATACTTGATGCTGTGACCACATCCTACGATCTGAACATAAGCATGAGGATAGGTGCTGCCGAGACTCCTTACAGGGCACACGAGAGCGCAAGGAGTGCAAGCAACACGGTGAGTAAGGGCCTGCTGGTAGCAGATGGGCTGGATGCGTATAAGGATGGTCTGGTGCAGATAATGCATATAGATGTTGATGGCTCGACCACCGATGTGAGTTCCAGGCTCACACCGTACCAGGTGTCACTCCTGGTGATGAGGCTCCACGTGGCTATCGCTGAAGGGTTCCTGGCCAAGGGCTCGCTTACATTCTTTCTAGGCGGGGATAACTTCATGGTGGTATCTAGCAGGTTGGGCAAGGGGGAGGTTGAGGAGACCATCAAGAGGGTTATGGCAGGTACCTCGGTCAGGTTGAAGTGTGGGATAGGTATTGCTAGGGATGCAAGGAGCGCTGCTATGCTCGCTACTAGAGCACTGGATACCATAAGGGAGATGAGGAGGGGGAGGAGTGCAGGGGAGGGTAAGGGTAGGGATGGCGGTGCATATGACGAGAAGAGGTATGGAATAGATAGCGTGGTTGAGCTGAGTTGTATATAAGGAATATCAGCATTCTATATGGCAGCGACCTAGAGTTCGTTGCTAAGGCAAGTGTCACAGTTAACGAGAGCACTGGTACGATCCAGAGGGTTGAGAGGGGTTCTACTCTACACGCTGCTGATACCAGCACAGATACCCGTACCGTGGACGGTGAAGGTCTACTCATGATACCCTCCTTCATAAACGCACACACCCACATAGCAGACTCCATAGCAAAGGACGTTGCATACAATCTGGGCTTCAATGAGAGCATACATCCAGTCTTCGGTGTGAAGAGGAAGGTTCTCAATGAGAGCAGGAGGGAGCATATAATGCACTTCATAAGATCATCAGCACTATCCATGCTCAGCAAGGGGATAACCATGTTCATAGACTTCAGGGAGCAGGGGCTGAATGGTGTGAATATGCTCAGGGAGAGCATGAACGGTGTTGTGATGAGGTACCTTGCACTGGGCAGGGTGGAGCACTACTCAGGAGGCGAGGAGCCTCTCACACAAGAGGCATTGGAGGATGCTTTCAAGGTAGCAGATGCATCCGATGGGTTTGGGCTGAGCGGAGCAAATGAGTATAGCAGTGCTGCATTGAAGCAGATAGCCATGGTTGCGGCGTCCAGGAATAAGCTGTTTGGTATGCATGCATGCGAGTCTGAAGAGTCCCAGGCATACTCTATGGAGAGGTTCGGTATGAGTGAGGCGAGTAGGATACTGGGTATAGCAAGGCCAGACTTTCTCGTACATATGACGGTAGCAAGTGACAGCGATCTCATGGTCGCAGCATCCAAGGATGTGGGCATAGTGGTATGCCCCAGGGCCAACGCTGTGCTGGGTGTGGGGATACCGAGGGTATGGGATATGCTCAGATTGGGCTGCACGGTTGCCATAGGCACGGATAATGTCATGCTCAATACCCCAGATATATTCAGGGAGATGGACTACATATGGAAGCTCTCAAGGGTTATGTACAAGGGTGAGAGGGGTAGAGGTATAGATGCTAGGGATGTACTGAAGATGGTCACGGTCAACCCGGCAAGGATATTCAGGCTGAACAGGCTGGGGTACCTGGAAGAGGGTATGTATGCAGATGCACTCTTCATAGACAAATACAGTCTTGATATAGCACCAATGCACAATCCATACACTGCCATAGTGCATAGAGCAGGCGAGTCGAGTATAAGGGCTGTGATGCTGAATGGTAGGGTGGTTCATGGCAGGTTGGAATGAATGAATGCATGAGTGAGTGAGTGAGAGTAGGTTTATGCAGCAGAGGTAAGCATCGATGGATGGATTGATTGATGGATTGATGGATGAGTGCTGATGCAGGCATGGACAGACCATACGTTATAATCAACGCTGCTATGAGCGTAGATGGCAAGATATCCAGCATCTCTAACGACTCTAGGCTCTCATCCCAGCATGATCTTGCAAGGGTCCATAGGCTTAGGAGTATGGTAGATGCGGTCATGGTTGGGATCAACACGGTGCTCATAGACGATCCCATGCTCAACGTGAGGTATGCTGTGGGCAGTAACCCAACGAGGGTGGTGGTGGACAGCCATGCTAGGATAGGCTTAACATCCAGGATAGTAAGTACGTGTAGGAGCATACCGACCATAGTGGCGGTATCTGAGCAGGCGGATCATGTCAGGGTGGAGCGGTTGAGGGGTATGGGGGTGAGTGTCGTTATAGCAGGCAGGGATAGGGTTGATCTACGCATGCTGCTCCATCGGTTGAGTATGATGGGTATAAGGAGGGTGTTGGTTGAGGGAGGAGGGGAGCTCAACTGGTCACTACTGAAGGAAGCACTGGTGGATGAGTTGATCGTCACCGTAGTGCCAATCGTGCTTGGTGGAAGAGCAGCAAAGACGCTGGTAGAGGGGGAGGGCTTCTCAGGTGTAGATGATGCTAGGAGGCTCTCGTTGGTAGGTATGGAGAGGGTAGATGGCACGGATGAGGTTGTATTGCATTACAGGGTTCAGGGGTCGCAATCATGATGATGATGATGATTACGATGATTATATACGACAGCTCATACGCTGAGGTCAAGATGATGATTATGCAGTGTGATGCTGTATGCCCTACGCACTACCCTCGCCATTCTTCTGCATCTCCTTACTCAACTCATCTATCTTTGCTACTATAGCCCTCTTGAGCATAGAGTTGTCTGCCAAGTTGAGGGGAGCCTTGCACGATGGGCATCTGAAGAATGCATCAACTGCCTGCTCGAACGTGAGCCTTGGACATGAGTAGTTGCCACAGTGGTAGAACTGGTTGCTCTCCTCATACTGCAGCCTTATTCTAAGCCTCTCCAGTATCTTGCGCTTCTGCCCATCTATGAAAGTGTCAACATTATCCCTCTTGACCCTCCACCTGTACACGAACCAGCCCTTCTTCTCATCCCTGACCCTTATCCCACTTATCAGTGCCTTGCTGAAGAGATCGTAGAGTACCTTCCTTACTGTGTTTATCTTGAGCCCTGTAGCACTGGCTATCTCCTCATCAGTAGTATCCTCATTGTTGAGCAGTGCTCTAGCAACCCTGACGTAATCATCCCCACCAAGCAGATGGGCTATCTTCACAAACGTATCCTCATACTCCATGGTATTGTATGGTTCAGGACCATTATTATGCCTTCTGTAATGGTTATAACTTAGCAATATTGATATCCCTGATGAGGGTACCATATATATGGGTTGATAAGGTTAAAGGCTGGTGTTATATCCTACACAGAGAGCGACCCGCTCACTGGCTGCGTAGTCATGCCAGAACTACACTACTCCTACACCAAACAGCTCAGGGGGTAGCCCTAACCAAGGGCAGTATGAGGATAGCGGAGATCACGAAGGTCAAGGGTGCAACACTCCCAGATGTGAGCATATGCAACAACGGCAGACCGATCTTCAGGGACCCCCGAGACAGGCTCAGGGTCATGGATGATGGGAGTGTGAAGAGGTTCGTGATCAACAGTAGGGATGTATCGATATCCATCTACATAGTCGCAAGATGGAAGCCAGAGTTTGCAGGCATCGAGTTAACTGGCAACTGTAGGGTTGTATGCTATGCAGACGATGAGAGTGCAGTATGCCCTGTATGCGATACGCAACTCATCCATGAGGGAGGGCATGTATTCTGTCCAGTATGTGGGTATGTGAAGGGCAGGTTCTTCAGGAGGTCTAGCCCAGTACGTGATTATGATGACGGCGAGGATGAGGGTTAGGGTTAGGATTAGGATTAGGGTTAGGAGGATTAGCATGGGAGCAGGTATGATGCATACTGACAGATGGGAGGAAGGTCAGGGCTGTAGCAGATGCATCATCATCATACATCACATCACATAATCTGCCCATCAACTGCCAGCAGGAACTTGAAGAGCCTCCTCTCAGCATACATAGCACTCATATCCTCCAATCTTACCGCATCGAGCCTCCCGTACTCATCCTCCTTGACTATCCATACCTGCGAGTCCCTGAGCAGTATAGCGTGCATGTTGAATGCCTGTGCTATACCATGGATGCCCTCCATATCATGGCCTACAACTGCGGATACCCTTCCGTTTCCTGCGAGGAAGAACCGTCCACACTCCACTATGGTATAACCATTCTCCATGAACCTGCCCTTAACCCTTGCAAGATGACCATCAGCATCCATCAACACTACCATGACAACTCACTATATTAAGTTAGGTAGGGCTGGGCTGATACATACAGGGCATACAGGAATGCAGGTATAGATCAGGGGTATGCATGGTGGTAGCCCGGCCCAGATTCGAACTGGGGTCTGGGGCTCCAAAGGCCCCCATGCTTGGCCACTACACTCGGCGAGCGGTAGACCTCATCCATTCTACCATACCGTACTGTGCTGTACGATGCTCTCCACCGGGCTGCCGGGCCATGATTCATGCCCTTCTCTCATTAATAATCTTAATCGAGTCTATGCAAAGGCTTTATTACTCTCATACCGTAATCCTATCAGATTGAAGGTCGTTGTGTATGGCCTGAGTACTGAGGGCTACAACGTAGCGAAGAGCCTATCGCTCAAGGGGCTTGATGTATCCATGGTCGATGAGTCCAAGGGTATGGCCATATCTGTGAAGGCTGAGATGGCCATGGCATACTCTAGCGTGAACGCACTGATGGAGGATGAGCAGTTGCTTGGGCTAGAGCCTGAAGGGCTGGCACTCGCCAATGCAGATCACGTCTTCTTCACACCGAAGATAAGGAAGGTTGCACATGATGCAAAGACAGAGATAGCGGGCAAGTTCAGGAGCATGGTGAAGCATATCAAGCGTGGCTCCTCCCTCGTGTACTGCATACCTGCTGGGATAGGAGGGAACAGGGAGATGATGGATATGCTTGAGCATATCACGAACATGAAGGTCAACGATGATATCAGCTACCACTACATGCCTATAGCATCGGATAACCTGGGCCACGTCATAGGCTCAGCATCGATGAGGGAGGAGCAGGGTATATACAGGATCATGGAGTACATTGCAGACGATAGTGCGAGGATAGCGATGATGGATATACCATCTGCAGAGGTGCTCTACGCAAACAAGGTGCTCTCCCACTACATACCGTTGATAACAGCATTCGAGCTTTGCAAGGGTATAGATGATGGTACACGTGGCATGCTCAGGGAAGAGGAGGGGCTGAGGGAACTCTTCATAGACGATGTGGCCTCTAGCCTGTTCGACCTCTACATGCTGGCAAACTCAATAGAGAGCAGTACGCTGGCACACATCATAAACAACTGCATAAGGAGCCTAGAGTCGTACTCCAAGCATCTCGTGGATGAGGTTAGGTTACTGCTCAAGAAGAGGGACCTCAGGGCGAGCAAGTGCAAGATGGCAGTTGCATGGAGCATAGATGGGAATGAGATGAGGAGCAGTAGGATGGCCATGTTCTCACTCCTCTCATCCAGGCTGAGAGATTACGTAGGTGATGTGGAGATGCTCAAGGATTCCAGCCCGTTGGAGGTGTACGATGACAGGACCATGGTCATACTTGCATGCTCCAGATCAGATTACCAAAGGGTGAAGGATGGGAGGGATAAGGGCAGGATTATGGGGAGGGACTCCATAGTGGTGAAGGCAAACCCTCTATGTGAGGTAATAGGTTAGCAGTGTTTTAGGTTTATAGGTTGGCGTAGTGGTGAGTACCATGGGTATGGGTAAGGGAGATGATGATGGTAGGAGCAGGGGTGATGGCGAGGAGGTCAGGGGCTCTGGCGAGGACCTTGAGATGCTCAAGAGTATAGCAAAGGAGTACGAGAGCAAGTACAAGTACCTGCTCGCAGACTACGACAACTACAGGAAGAGGGTTGAGAGGGAGGCTGAGTACAGGGTGAGGCAGAGCATAGAATCGTTCGTACTCAAGCTGCTCAACCTCAGGGATGACTTTACGAGGGCCATAGACGCAGCGAAGAATGGCGCTGATAGGCGTGTGCTCGAGGGGCTTGAGGGCGTGCTCAAGAACCTGGATGGGATACTGAGGGATGCTGGTGTGGTGGAGATCCCTTCTATAGGCAAGGTATTCGACCCCAACGTGCACGAGGCGGTATCGTTCACATACAATTCAGAGTTGCCAGATCTCACAATAACTAATGAGATAAGGAAGGGTTACATGATGAATGATAGAGTAATAAGACCCAGCCTTGTAGAGGTATCCAGGAGACCTGTAGAGGAAGGAGGTGGTGGTGCAGGTGAGTAAGATAATAGGCATAGACCTGGGTACGAGCAACTCTGCTGCTGCAGTGATAATAGGAGGCAAGCCAGTGGTGATACCCTCTGCTGAGGGTACATCGCTCTACGGCAAGTCATTCCCATCCATAGTTGCGTTCACCAAGGATGGGCAACTGCTGGTGGGTGAGCCAGCGAGGAGGCAGATGGTCACCAATGCAGAGGGTACTGTTATGGCAGCGAAGCGCAAGATGGGCACAGATCACAGGTTCAGGGTGTACGATAAGGAGTATACCCCCCAGCAGATCTCTGCGTTCATACTGCAGAAGATAAAGAAGGATGCAGAGGCCTTCCTGGGCGAGAAGGTTGAGAAGGCAGTGATCACCGTACCAGCGTACTTCAACGACAACCAGAGGCAGGCTACGAAGGATGCTGGTGAGATAGCAGGGCTGCAGGTGGTGAGGCTAATACCAGAGCCTACTGCTGCTGCCCTAGCATACGGACTCGACAAGGCTGAGAAGGACCTCAAGATAATGGTCTTCGATCTTGGTGGAGGTACACTGGATGTCACTATAATGGAGATGGGCGGTGGTGTGTTCGAGGTCAAGGCTACATCTGGCGATACACAGCTGGGAGGAACGGATATGGATAATACCCTAGTGGATTACATAGTGAAGAGGTTCAGGGAGGATACTGGTATAGATCTCAGCAGGGACAGGATGGCTATGATGCGTGTCAGGGAAGCAGCAGAGAAGGCGAAGATAGAGCTATCCTCCTTGCTCACCACAGAGATCAACCTGCCGTTCATAGCATACGATCCCAAGAGTAACGAGCCTAAACATCTGAACATGACTCTCACAAGGGCTAAGTTAGAGGAGCTGATAAGGCCTATAGTTGAGCGCTGCAGGCAGCCTATGATGCAGGCACTTGCAGATGCAAAGATGAGGCCAGAGGATATAGACAAGATCATCCTTATAGGAGGTCCAACGAGGATGCCCATGGTAAGGGAGTTCGTGAAGCAGATTATGGGCAAGGAGCCTGAGCGTGGGGTCGATCCTATGGAAGCAGTGGCTATAGGTGCTGCTATACAGGGAGCGATAATAGCAGGGGATATAGCGAGGGATATAGTGCTCCTGGATGTGACACCACTGAGTCTAGGTGTCGAGGTCCTAGGAGGATTGGCGGAGAAGATAATAGAGAGGAACACAACCATACCTTGCAAGAGGAGCAAGATATTCACCACTGCAGCGGACTACCAGACAGCAGTTACGATACACGTGGTGCAGGGCGAGCGACCCATGGCTGCGGATAACGTCTCTCTGGGCATGTTCACGCTCTCAGGCATACCCCCAGCACCCAGAGGTGTTCCACAGATAGAGGTTACATTCGACCTCGACACCAACGGTATACTCCATGTGAGTGCCAAGGATCTAGCAACTGGGAAGGAGCAGAGCATAACCATAACCTCAACCAACAAGCTCAGCAAGGAGGAGATAGAGAGGCTCAAGAGGGAGGCGGATATGTATGCTGAGCAGGATAGGAGGAAGAAGGAGGAGGCTGAGTTGAGGAACGAGGCCGACAACCTGATATACACTGCTGATAAGATGATAAAGCAGGATCTGAAGGATAGGTTGAGCGGGGAGCAGATAGAGAGGATAAACAGGGCGATCCAGGCGTTGAAGGATGCTCTAGCAGGTAAGGATACAGCGCTGATAAAGAGCAGGCTGGATGAGTTGAAGAGCATACTAGGCGAGGTGAGCGCACAGGTGTACAGCAAGGTAGGTGCTGGTAGTGGTGCTGGTGCTTCATCCTCATCTTCATCATCATCCTCATCTGCAGCAGGCTCAGGCAGTAGGTGAACCACCTAGCATCAATCAGATTAAATAAACGGTTCTACCCATTATTTTTCCTGTTGATGATGGTGTATGGGTAACGGGGGCAAGCCAGACTACTATGAGGTACTTGGGGTATCTAGGAATGCAAGCAAGGAGGAGATAAAGCAGGCATACAGAAGACTAGCATTGAAGTACCATCCAGACAGGAACAAGAGCCCAGATGCTGAGGAGAAGTTCAAGCTTATATCTGAAGCGTATGCTGTGCTGAGCGATGATGAGAAGCGCAGGCTCTACGACGCATATGGCCATGCTGGACTAGAGGGTAGGTATACAAGCGAGGAGATATTCAAGGGCGCAAGGATAGATATAGATGAGATACTCAGGGACCTAGGCTTCGGCATGGACTTCGATAGGATATTCGAGAGGTTGTTTGGGTTCAGGATGGGGTCACCGTTCTTCTGGCAGGAGGGCACGGGCGCTGGTAGTGGTAGGGCTAGGGAGCCTATACTGGTAGATGTGGCCATAGAACTTGAGGATGTACTCCATGGCAAGAGGGTTCAGGTTGAGGTCCCAACTGTTGCCCAGTGTAGTGCATGCAAGGGTACTGGGGCAGCGGATGGTAGGGTAAGGGCATGCACTGCATGCAAGGGTTCAGGACAGGTCAAGAGGGTGATAGAGCAGTCCAGGTTCAGCACATTCGTGAGCATAGAGCCATGTATGGAGTGTAATGGTAAGGGGAGGGTGGTTGAGAGGCCATGTAACACATGCGATGGCACAGGCAGGGTGAGGAGGATAGAGAGGGTAGATGTGATGATACCGCCAGGACTTGAGGATGGTGTTATGCTGAGACTGGATGGGTATGGAAGAGGAGGAGGAGGAGGAAGGGGCAGTGGCAGGAGGGAGAGGGATTTGATGGATGAGGAGGGGGAGGTGTACGTGAGGGTCAGGGTCAAGCCCCACCCCCTATTCAGGCGCTCAGATAGCGATATAGTGTATGATGCTAGGGTGAGCTTCACAAGGCTTGTACTTGGTGGAGACGTAAGGGTACCACTCCTGGATGGAGGCTACTACACACTCAGGATACCTGCTGGCACACAACCTGATACGGTATTCACGATAAAGGGCAAGGGCCTCCCTAGGCATGATGGATATGGGAGAGGAGACCAACTCGTCAGGATAGGTGTGAAGGTACCATCCCCATCCAGCCTGAATGAGAGGCAGAGGCATCTGCTTGAGGAGCTGGATAGGGAGTTCAGGGAGTAGAGTAGAGATCATCATGCACCAAAATGTCACTTACTTAGTTTGGCCCAGCATTATACGGTAATGAGTTAGCCTCCATCCCTATCAACAACTGGCACAAGATCCCCAACGCCTGTGATACCATCAACCATACAGCTAGTTAGCAGTTCATCCAGTGCAGGATTCTAGTAGAGATACTCCAGCACCATACCTACCATACCCCAGAATCCTGTGGATGTGAAGAGGTATATCTGTGGTACCCTACATATCCATGGCACGGTATGATGGGCATCTGGGCTTGATGGATCGCCTATATGCCTTGTAGAGTAACTGTAGATCACATCACCTATGAGTAGTGGGACCGTATTGATCACGTACATGGGGTCCCATGGACGAACCCGAATAGATACCAGACCTATAACCACCCCATACACTATGAAGACCAGCATAAGCAGCATGCTATGGCACCTATCTATAGGCAATATGAATGTAGATAAAAGCAGTAGTATCATGTCATAAGTGGTGCCTCATAACCTACATCATTGCATAGCAACAAGACTACCATATAAGATAATCGTAAAAAGATTTTTATCTCATGGTATGCTAGGTATGTGGTATGTCATGGGAGGAGTGGTTCGGGAGGAGGAGAAGGCCATTCGCATTCTGGCAGGAGATAGAGGAGATGATGCGTGAGATGGAGAAGGAGATGGAGAGGATGTTCGAGAGGAGCATGAAGGAGCTTGAAGAGATCGTGCCCAAGGACCTGGTCAGGGAGTACAAGCTGCCAGATGGCAGGATAAGGAGGGAGTGGGGCCCGTTCGTATACGGCTACTCACTGACCATAGGACCAGATGGGAAGCCGGTGATAAGGGAGTTTGGGAATGTGAGGCCATCATTCGCAGGAGGCAGGATAGCACTGAAGGAGGAGAGGGAACCCCTTGTAGATGTGATCAGCAGTGATGGTGAGTTGAAGGTGATAGTGGAACTCCCAGGTATAAACAAGGAGGATATCAGGGTCACAGCAACGGAGAAGAGCGTCAGCATAAGGGCTGAGAACCCTGAGAGGAAGTACAGCAAGAGCATAGATCTCCCAGAGGAGGTCGACCCTGCCACTGCAAAGTCAACCTACAAGAACGGGATGCTTGAGATAACCTTCAAGAAGAAGGGCACAAAACAGGAAGGGTTCACGATAAAGGTCGAGTGAGAGCCTTGCTGGTTGGGGAGAAGAGGAGGAGCGATGCAGGTATGAAGGTTGTGGAGTACGATGGGATGAAGATCAGATCCCCCTATATTTTTGTGGGGCTGCCAGACGTTGGGCTGGTCGGTAGCATAGCCGTCTCCTACATGATAGACAGGGTGAAGATGGCTGAGATAGGGCATGTAGAGTCGGATCTTCTACCTCCTATACTGCTGGTGAGGAATGGTGAGGTCAAGAATCCTATAAGACTCTACTCCAACGCGAGCAGTATGATAGCACTGATATCGGAGATGCCCATACACCCCTCTATACTCCAGGAGTTTGTAGGTAGCATAGCAGAGTGGTTCAGGAGGATGGATCCTAGGCTTGTGATAAGCATAACAGGGGTACCAGTGCAGAACAGGCTCAACATAGATAGGCCGAAGGTATTCTACATATCAACGGATGAGCAGGCATCATCACTCATGAGATCAACCCAGGCGATGGTATTCGAGGAAGGGATAATATTTGGGGCATACGCAGCCATACTCAAGGCATGCATTAGCAGGAGCATACCAACGCTGACGCTCTTCGCACAGTCACACCTGAACTTCCCAGACCCATTCGCATCCATAGAAGCGCTAGATGTGCTGAACAAGGCACTGAACGTGGGCATAGACCTCAACGAGTTGAGGGAGGAGGCTGAGATGATAAGGATAAGGAGCAGAGAGTTGATGAAGCAGACCGAGAGCATGCTCACAGAGCCTAGGCTGAAGACCGCACCAACATTCTATGGCTGATGGTGGGTGGTGATTGCAATGAGCGATGAGAGGGATGCACGTGATATATTCGATGTGATAGAGGAGATGGATAAGAGGATGAGGAGGATCATGGAGAGGGCATTCTCAAGCCTCAGCATGGATATTGATGAGCAGCTGTACGATATGGAGAGGAGGGAACTCAAGCCACTGACACAGATAAGCGAGACGGATGATGAGGTTATAGTCACACTGGATATACCATGTGCAAGCAAGGAGAGCATAGAGGTGAAGGCTACCGAGGATACGCTCTTCATAAGGGCAAGGATGGACAGGTGTGTGACGTTCAGCAACGTTGAGTTCGAGAACTACAGCAAGAGCGTGAGACTTCCAGCAAGAGTTGAGCCCAAGAGCGCTAGGGCATCGTTCAGGAATGGCGTGCTTCAGGTCAGGCTACCAAAGAAGTTCGAGGGTAGTGAGATAAGCGTAGAGTAAAAAGTTTATTATCATTATTTCTGTTATAACTCCAGTTGAGGCTGAGGATAGCTGTAGATGTTGATGGTGTGCTGGCAGATATAATCAGTGTATGGCTCGCTCACTACAACAGGAGGAACAACTCTTCCCTAACCAAGGAGCAGATAGAGAGGTGGGACTTTTGGAAGAGTATAGGGTACAGTGCGGATGAGTTCTATGCCGAACTTGCCGTATGCTGGAACGAGTGGCTCAACGTCCCTGTGATGGAGAGGGGTATGGCAGGGTCTATCGCTATGCTTAGGAGGCTCGGCAGAGTAGATATAGTAAGTGCACAGATTGCTAGTGATCAGGTCAAGAGATGGCTTGAGTATAACAACATACCGTACGATGATTACGTTAGTGTTGCAAGGGGAGCAGATAAGGCAGATCTAGAGTACGATGCATTCATAGACGACTCACCAACCAACGCTAAGAGGATATCAGCCATGGGCAAGCTCGTGCTCCTCTACGATCAGCCATGGAATAGGTACATCAAGGATGATGGTAGGTACATAGTGAGGGTCAAGAGTATGGATGAGGCGAAGAGGGTACTCATCGATAGATTGATGGGCAGTAAGAGCAACGGCTTATAGTGCACATAGCATAGTATGCATGCATGCATGCATGATGGCATAGCATCTGCACATTAATGCGTGCAACAACCAAAATATACAGCACCATCATCATATCGTGCATGCGGGGGTCGCCAAGCCTGGTCAAAGGCGCTAGGCTCAGAACCTAGTCCCTCAGGGGTTCGTGGGTTCAAATCCCACCCCCCGCACTTGCTGTATGTGCTACGTGCTAATGAGCCGTTGGGCATTATGAGGTTCCTGCAGGAGTCGAATCTAGTCAAACCGAACAAGTCATCAATCAAGCACATGACATATCGATTGATGGGATATATAGCAGGTGTATATATGATATGAGTGCCATCTGGACACACGATGCTCAACATACGTTATGCTGAAGACGATTAGAAGGAGAGGTATCCCTGCTCATGGTCGCTAGCAGGATGAGTAGCAGAATAGATCCATCCACCTACGGTATAACCCATCCTAAACTACGATCCCTGATCATCATAATCATAACCACCAGCCCTCTGCTCCAGTTCATCAAGCATCGACAGGATGAGCCTTAGCCTATCATCCCCCATCCTCTCTCGCCTTATGGTATCGAATGCATCCATGATCTTGCTCTGCTCCTGCTCCTGCACCATGGCATCGTATGAGGCGAAGAACCTCTCCTCCCTATCCATGTGCACATACAGGTATTCGGCATAGGCCTTGAGCATCCTTGCCACTGGCTCGCTACCCTGCTCCCTGAGCCAAGCATCAAGATTCATGTTGAGCATCCTCGCTATCCTCCTGCCAAGTTCATGCTCCACCATCAGCGCCCTTGCCTCATCCTCGAGCATGCTACCCTTCACGGCAGGGAAGTATGAGCACTCCTCCTTGAAGTGGTGATACGCATCTATGAACATCTCTACAAGGATGAGGATCTTCTTCACATCCTCGACTGGCACATAACCACTGCCATATATAATCTCCGAGTACCTCCTCACCATCCTGTGTATCCTCCTCACCATCCTATGATCCTCCCTTAGGTTGGATGTTGCGCTCATCCCCCACCCCTCCCCTATCTACTATCCTTTCTGCCAGTGGAGCGACCCCTAGCATAGTATGCAATGAAGATGATCCCAAGCACTATATTTATTACTGCTAGATAGAGGATGAACGATGAGCCAGTAACACTGCTTACCCATGCGCCCCAGCCTCCGGCGACGAAGAACATTATGGCTATATGCATAGCCCTCCTCCCCTTCATTATCATACCGATGGTATTTAGGAGCGGGTGATATAAAAGAGGATTGAGTGGATATGGGCCAATAATGTGATTTTTGTTGGTATCGCATCTCTCGTATAGATGCAAAATCTTATTAAAATATATAGAACATATAAAACTGTTTGATAATCATATGGTTGATTATGTATACCAATACGCTCATCATGGCATATGCTTATCACGTAACCTATAGTGCCTTACTTGCACCTACCTATGTGTGGTGGATGATCTGCTCGTTCAACACCTAAACCTCAGCAGTGTAGTATGATAAAAGCAGGGAGAAGAAGAAGGATGGTCACTGTGCTAAACGGCAAACCAACTACTATGCAGTTAAGTTGAATCGTTTGATTGGCGTAGTCCTGCCCAACACCACTATAGTTATCATGATGAAAGCTAACATAAATGCCAATGTGAACTGAGGGAATTCTGGTATTACATGAACATTGAAAGAGATGGCATCAAGTTGGGGATCAAAGTCAGGCAGGCCTATACCTCTAATCTGCAGGGTCACACTCCCCTCTTCGAGGCGATAGGAATGTAGGCCAGTTCCATCTACGGTTTTACCTACCTCCGAGAAGATGATACTATTATCCCTAATTATTAAGAGCTCATAAGATACATCCTTGATAACTTGACCGTCTTGGTCTATGAATCTTATAGCAAATGAAGCAGGGTGAGTATCCTTTGGTTGGGTAAATGATAACTGGACCCTTACTCCCTTGATGGTATCTTCTAGCGTAGCCTCTACCTGAACCAATCTCCATATGGTCTTGAAATCCGATACATAGATGTATCCATCAGGACCCTGCTCGATATCAGTCACAGAGCCTATTCCACGGGAAGGCAATCTATATTCTTTAATGGACTTTACAACATCATAGTTAGGCCCCTCCAGTTCAATATGGAGTAATGAACGCAGATTATATGATAGGAGGAGTAAGTCATTCTCAAACCCTGCATACTTGCTACCAGTGTAAAATATCATCTCTGTAGGCGCTATAGCTCCTTCCCATGAATATATTCCGCCTCCTCCAAGCAGGGTAGGCCAGCCGTAATCATTGCCTGGATAAAGTATATTTAGTTCGTCCCCAGTCTCTGGTCCATTCTCTGATACATACGCCCTACCAGTTATGGGATGGAATGCTATACCAAATACATTCCTATGTCCTAGCGTGTAAATTGGGGAACCTGGAAAAGGATTATCCTCAGGTATACTTCCATCTTTATTGATTCGGAGTATCTTGCCCGCTAAAGAATCGGTATCCTGTGCCAGTGATCTCCTCCTAAACTCAGCAGCATCGCCCCCTGTCACATATAACTTGCCATCGGGACCAAACTCTAGGGGACCGCCGTTATGCTGCCATGAAGCGGGCAATCTATCCAACAGGACCTGCATATCTGTTAATCTATCATCCCTTAATGTGAATCTGCTCACCTGTCTATAAGATGTTTGGTCTTCCTCGTCCCAGTATGTCCAGTGCAGATATACATAGTTGTTACTGATAAACTCTGGGTCAACTTCTAACCCTATCAGACCCCTCTCGTCAAATTGCCCACTAGGTTTTGTGGAGTGGTATACATCTAACCTTATTAATTCTACTGGTGAGCCAGAACCAGGTTTAATCAACTGTACCTTTCCGCTTTTAAGCCCTCCACATATTATGCTGCCATCTGGAAGAAATTCAAATGTTACACCACAGTCTTCGAGATTTGAGGCTATTATTTGAAATTCGAACCTACTCTCTGATATATTTTGTGCAGTCGCTTCATATACCACAACGATAATACTACATAAAAATATAACTATAGCCGTATATATAACTAAGATTTTTATAGATTTAGGATTATTCATTCCTCATCCTTATAAAGACCTTTCTACTCTTATTTAATCCTAACGTAATGCAACTGGTCTCAGCAATATCAAGTTGTATCAGCATGAAGAATTATGCATCTATCGATACCTGCTTGCTTACATGCTGGTATAGAATTGCTCCAGCATGAACTCAGCATACGGAGCCATTTCTCCATTTATATATGCTGTTACTATCCATGACCCTCATATTGGCTGTTTCTGCTCGTACCATTCAGTACTTACAAGTGGCTTATCTGTACCTTACTCCAGCGCTTCAGTATCATGGACATCAATAACAAGGCATCTCCTGTAGCCATTGCTGCAATATACCATTAACCATACTAATAGTTGACGCTTGCCTGTCGCTCCATCTCACCCACTCCTGCTGTTATGCATCATCTCCTGTACATAGCTCCTGTACATAGCAGGTACTCTACGTACCTGCCTTATGGTGTACATAACCTGATAGACATGCGAGAAGTTATCTATCCTGATGGATACCCTGCCATATGCTAGAAGATGATATAGCAATTCTGCTGTAACCTTAACATTGTATGGTAGAGTTACGCTATGCTATGCCCTTACCATTGCCATCATCCCATCTCCCATGAGTAGATAATAGAGATATTTATGGCAAGGAGGATTGGCAGTAAGATGCCCATTATATGAGCGCTCTGGACGGAGATCGTACTTGAGCCAGTACCGTAGCAATTACATCGATACAAGTCAGTACTAGAGAGCCAAGTATAAGGGAGGGGAGTGTGTATAAACGGCTTTGATACTCAAAGCGTTAACACAATTAGTAACCCATGTAGCTCGTGCACAGGATCGAGACCATTTTGGTGTATTTGCGTATGATATATAACAAGGGGGTTATGTTGTGGCATCCGTTAGATACATAGGCTCTATACTATATAGCTTTCTTAACTTTTTTATAAAATTAGTATAGATTCATCATGTGGATAGATTAATTTAATCAAGTTCATATTCTACTATCCGTCTTTGTGATCTTCATCTTATACGATGATCCCAATCTACCATTACTACTATAACTCCAATTATATAACATTCATTATGGTACTCAAACAACATAATATTAATATCATTGCATGGGTGTAGAGAACGTGATGCACACTCACGATGATGTAAACCTTGTATCCATGCTATCCATGCTCAAGAGCAGGGCCATTAGGAGCAGGGTATGGTACAGGGCATTGAGCATACATGAGAGGGTACTCGTGGGCCTGGTAGGCAGGTACATACAGGATGTGAGGAACAGGCAGTTGGCAATAGTACTGGCCAGGATAGCCATGAAGTTGAGCATAGCAGTAAACCAGTTCATAAGGGCTGAGCAGCACGGCTTTGCAAAGGCATACGCATGGCTCAAGGGAGTAATGCATGCAGGCATGGGTGTTAGGGATGCAGGCATGTGCACGTGTATGAGCATGAACAGCCTATCGATCATGCTCCCTAGCAGGGGCATCATCGAATGGTTCACCATGCTTGAGATGAGTATGGTAACGGGGAGATGGCACTACTAGTTGTTTGTGGTACAGTAACACAGCAGTATAGCAGTATGATAAATAAGAGCGATAGTGGTGGTACTAGGTAATGAGTAGTAGCAG
>JANWZS010000014.1 GCA_025054855.1 Candidatus Nitrosocaldus sp.
TTCTTGATCCAGGGCCTGAGGAGTTCACTCCAGGCGTTGAGTGCCGATGAGTACTCGTAGGAGCATCTATACGCTCTCTCATACGGGAGATCGCTGCTATCGTACCTTGAGGGGTCCTTGCCGTATGCTAGGCAGAGGATATCGTAGTACCTCTGCACGAAGAGCATGTGTGTATCCCAGTACCTTGCATCTCTTCCAAGCTTATCCTCCCTCATCGCATCATATAGCCAGATGAGGGGATGTATATCATCCCCGTCGTTCAGCATCATGACCACTGCAAAGTTATCCGCAGCATACTCAACACCAACTATTGGGAGTGTATATGCATCCATGAGTGCATGGGCAGCCTCGTGGTAGAGTAGGAACTTCACTAGTGTAGAGAACCCCTCAGCATCATCTGGATGTAGAGCCATGAATCTGTTGATGCTTGAGTAGCAGAGCACTATCCTCTTGCTAGCCTGCTCATAGTACCCCGATGCACTCCTGCATCTATCATCCTCACCAACCACTATCCTCACATCATGAGGAAGGATGAACCTATCGTTCAGGGTATCTACATGCATATCAAGCACGCCTGATCTGAGAAGTATGCTCCTTACGCTAGAGTACCTATCCGTATCCATGTACATGATAACGAAATCTCCTGTATCCTCAACCTCTCTACCATCTGATCCCGCTCCCCTCTGCCTCACCGAGGATTCCAGCAGATCTCTCAATACATCATTGCCGTTACTGCTGCTGCTACTACTACTACTCCCATCATTGCTGTTACCGTTGATGCTATCCTCTTCACTCTGCGCCTGCATCTGCATCTGCATCTGTGTCGGCATCTGTCTACTAACCGCCTCATCCCTGCTCTGACTCATGGAATCTACCATCCCCTTCAACTCAAGTATGCTGGAGTCCATATCCTTTACCCTCTCATCCATAGCATCGTATCTCTTACCGAGTTCATCGAGCTCAGCGTACACATCGCTCTTGCTGATGACCCTACTCTCATACTGGTTGATCTCCTCGGAGAGGCTGTATACCATGAATATGCTTGCTATACCTAGAGCCACTGCCACGGCTACCATGGCTGCAAGTAGCAGGGGTACCAGTTCATCCCTCCTCATAAGCATTGTTGTGTACATCTCTGTACTAAATAGTGGTATGTATCTTCTAGAACTTACACCTTAAATATGATCCATGCCAATCACCTGTATGGAGAATGTGATAGCAGTATACTGTAGGAGTAGTGAAGGAGTTAGTACAGATGGGGCTATACCAAGGCATGTCATGAATAGGCTTGATACAGCAAAGAACCTGCTCTCCAGGCTCGTCAGATCGCATGCAGATGATAGCCTAATCAAGGTCATCCTGTTTGCAGGGAGAAGGGAGGAGGGTGAGCATTATGCAAGGCTCTTACCACATGAGGGTGTAGGTGTTGAGGAGTGCAGTAACATAGCAGATATGGCAGAGAAGGTACTTACCATGATAGGCTTCTACAGCAAGGGCAGGGATGAGGGTAACTATGCTGCCAAGAGGGTCTACTTTGTGCTATCGAACTGGCAGTGGCAGTACATAGAACCACTGCTCAGGCTGAAGGATGAGCGTGTAAGGTTCTTCTTCGAGGGTGCTCTGGATGAGAGGAGTGTAGAGGAGATAGAGGCTGAGATGAGGATGGAGGGCAAGGTTAGGTTGAGGGTTGAGAACTCCTTCGTTGACAGGCTCATGGGCATGCTAACTAGCGATCTGAAGGGTTGAGCAGGATGAAAGTATTTTACATGCCACTGATGGTATAGTATAGTATGCCAATGGACCTATACGGAGTGCTCAAGCTCGTGGAGCAGGAGGTTGAGGAGATGAGGAGGAGGCAGCAGCACGTGATAGCAGCGTACCAGCAGCAGACCAGGGAGGAGCTTGCCAGGAGGCTTGCTGAGGCTGGGGAGCATATACTCGCAGCAGCAGAGGCCAAGGTAAATGAGCTGAATGCTGTAGAGCATGGCGAACCATACATCATCGCTACGGAGAGGCACGTACTCTACATATCCAGGAGGTTGAGCGATGAGCGTGTAAGCGTGAGCATAGATCCCATAGTCTACCCTACACCATTCAACCTGAGGCTGATCATAGATGAGCCATGCGTGGCACTGCACAGCGTATCTTCTAGCACTGGCATACTCTCACTCAATAAGAGAACAATGATAAGGGGTGTTGATAGGATAGAGCAGGTGGATGGCAGTGCCATAGACGGGATAGTCAGGGTATGGTTGAGGGATTACGACGACGAGTCTGCTGCAAGGAGGATCATAAGGGGTATAGCATCGCTCAGGAGCATCGATAGACTGGTTGAGTACATGCTCACCTCTGGGAGCCATACCAGGAGGAGCACGATATACAGGTGTGAGGAGCACGACTCTGAGCCCATGCATGAGCATGATACCATGGTATCAGGTAGTTCGGTTCGGGACATCATAAGGCACCATCTCAAGTGCTAGATACGATTAAAGTTGATCCGTGCATGGGTTATTTTGATAGAAAAATTATTTATGTGGCGTTGAGCAAGCAATGCCATGGCAGATTACATGCTCCTGTATCCCAGGACGGTGAGCCTGGTTAGGGGCCTGATACACCTCATCAGGAGGGATGAGGTCAAGGAGGGCCCGCTCTACCTCCTCGTCAGGAGGGATGTGAAGGATGTGGTGGAGATGTTCCTGGCTGAGGGGTTCCATAGGCTGATCTTCTGCGAGAACAGGAAGAGGATGCAGATAGGTCGTGGGCTGACGAAGATGCTGAACAAGGGGTGGGAGATGCATGTAAGGCTCATGAGTGTCAACGGTATGGGTGATGCTATAGCCATAGGGGGTGAGGTGGAGATCTCCAGAAGGTACATCCAGCATATATTCAGTGCTAGAGGTGCTGTACTCTATGAACTAGCAGAGATGCTCAAGAGGAATGGTATAGACTACAAGATATGGAATGCTAACCTCAATGAGTACGTTGGTAGGATAATAGATAACCATCAGATCAGGCTCAAGGGTATACCCATGCTTGTACCATGGGTACCATCATGCTTCGTTGGTGGTGGATACGGACTGATACACCTCCTCAGGTTCCTTGGCATGATATAGACTGATAGGTGGGATGAGTAGATAAATAAGCATCCTCTACCATCAATTATCATCGATGCATGCAAGGTTGGTGCACATGGGCCTATCCCAGGCCGAGGTAGAGGCGTTGTTCAACCTCCTCAACGAGCAGTTCGATGTGGTGGAGGAGGTCATAAGGGATTATGGGCAGCAACAGCAACAGCAACAGGTAAGGGAGTACTGGGGCATGGATGATGATGACACATTCAGCATGCAGGAGGATGATGGGCAGATGCTGATAAGTGCCATAGGCATAGACCTCCCAGTACGGTACGACAAGAACTTCGTGAAGAGCATCGGTTTTGAGAGGTGGGAGGTCTTGAAGGAGATCATCAAGAACATAAAGTGGAGGAGGGGCAAGGGCACACTCGCATTCAGGCTAGGGTTCCTAGGCTCGCCCACGATAGTCTTCAGTATAGTGCATGGCAACAGCAAGGTATTCAACAAGGCCATAGAGGGTATAGAGTATATACTCGACACAGTACTCTTCAGATCCATCCCAGATGCGGAGGAGATAAGGTTCGTATTCTCGCATGATGATATGAGGTGGTACCCAAGGAGTGCGTACCTCCATGGTAGAGAGTACAGGTATAGAGAGGGTGTATGGAGCACTGCATAAGTGTGTGGTTAGTTGCTGTTGCCCTTACCTATCAGCGAGTGCTCGTTCAGCATATCGCTCAACTCCCTGTACTTCCTGTCTATAAAGTCTACAGCCTCGTCGAGCCTCTTGCTCTTACCATACCTGTACCTCACGAGTTCCCTATGCCTCCAGTAACTGTTGCCCTCATCTACCGCTAGCGTGGTGAAGTAATCTGGGCCCTTGAGGTTATCTGGGAGCCTTATATTGTAAGGCAGAACGTACTCGACTATGAACCACTCATCCCCATCTGGGTAATCGCACCCAGTCTGCAGATCGAAGAAGAGGTGTAGATGGTCGTTCATGGTGATGCCCTCCCCCTCTATGTTCGGATGCTTTACGCTCGACCGCCTATAGTTACGCTTCATAAGCTCTGGCTCAAAGTATACACTCACCACAGCCTTCCTTAATACCACATTCGCCTCGCTTAAATTCAACAAGAGTAACCCGTCGTAGTATTTTATAACTTTTTAACCATATGCTGTATTGCTCTCCATCTTTCTTAACTGCCCCACTCGCAGGTGGGTATATGCTTGGAATGTTGTTGATCATGCGGTGCGCCTCCATCCCCTCCCATTCACTCTATCCATTCCATGCAGTGCACCATTACCGATTCGCTCACTCCACTCTGATGACCCTTCGTTCAGTGAGCACTACGCACACCCTAGCATCCTCCTCGCTATGGGGTATGCTGCTCAGCACCTGAAAGTCATACGCAACCCCTATCCTCACGGCATCCGGGTTGGTGCGAATGTACCTATCGTAGTACCCCTTGCCATACCCTATCCTGTACCCATGCTCATCCCATACCAGCCCTGGCACAAGTATGAGATCAGGATCGACGACCTCGCATGCACTAGATGGCTCCAGTATACCATACCTGCCCATGGTGAGATCGATCACAGGATCGACTACCCTAGCGAAGATCATCTCCCTGCCATGTATGCGTGGGTATGCAAGTACCCTGCCATGCTCGAGCAGGTATCTGGCTAGTGCTGATGTATCAACCTCTGATCCTATGGGGCTGTACAGGCCTACTATGCTGGAGGAGTTGAACTCATCCATCATCAGTACCCTGCCCTGTATGATATCACTCCTACCGATTATATCTGCCCTGCTGAGGGAGTTCCTCAGGTTGAGCATGTACCTCCTCAACTCCTGCTTCCTCCTGTACACTGAATCTGTGCCATCTTGGTAGATGTGCATGGTCATACCCTCGGCGTTCCTTACCCCACATCCATCCATCCATCCATCAGTCAATCAATCAACCAATCAATCAAATCCGCCAACCCACCCATCGTACCTTCTAGACCTGCCAGCCGGTCATTCCATTACCTCCTTAATCCACATCGATCCCCTCGTTCAGTGCAGCTGCGATGACCGTATTCCTCAGGAGCATGGCAACGGTCATGGGTCCAACACCACCTGGCACGGGGGTCATGTAGGATGCCTTCTCCATAACACTCGAGTCTGCATCACCAACCAGCCTACCGTTGACCCTGTCTATACCAACATCTATGACCACTGCACCATCCTTCACCATATCTGCGGTCAGAACGAACCTACTCCTGTCACCTACAGCAGTAACCAGTATATCTGCCTCTCTACACATCTCTCTGATGTTGGCTGTCTTCGAGTGGCATATTGTTACGGTAGCGTCCAGGTGCAGGAGCATCGTACTCAGAGGCTTGCCCACAAGCACGCTCCTATTGACTATGGTGACATGCTTCCCTGCTGGGTCTATCCTGTAGTGCTTCATCAGCTCAACTATACCAGCGGGTGTGCAGGGGAGCAGCTTTGCGACATCGTACGCCAGTAGACCTATGTTGAACGGGGTGAGGCAGTCGACATCCTTGCTCGGCTTTATCATGCTAGTGATCAGGAACTCGTTTATATGCCTTGGCAGGGGTAACTGCACGAGTATGCCATGAACCCTCCTATCCTCGTTGAGTATAGTTATGAGTTCTATCAGCTGGTTTGTGCTGTAATCCTCTGGCAGGTGATGGTTTATGGTCCCTATACCAACCTGCTCGCATGCCCTATGCTTGTTCCTGACGTATGTTGCTGATGCCTCATCATTCCCTACAAGCACTGTTGCAAGGTATGGCTCTACGCCCTTCTCCTTCAGGGTCTTGACAGTACTACTCACGTGTTCGGTGACCTTGCTTGCTACGCTTTTGCCATCCATGAGCACTACCAAGCCAGGGATTACTCTTGGCAATAGCAATTAAAATCTTCCCATCGGTCAGGGCGAGATGAATGGTAGCCGTGCGTGGATGATCGATGTATGGATCTGCTGATCTCAACAGGTAACTCCATATACTGCTTATTCATGCTAAGAGTTACATATATTAAGGGATTTATTAATAAACATACAGAATGATAAGCTAAAGCTATACCTTCTATATACAAAATACGTAATATAGATATATGTTAGATGCAAGGCTTAGATCATGAGCGAGACGAGCGAGCAGAGGGATACGATCATAGTGAGATGCAGTAGGTGCAATGGTTGGCTAGCATCAACAAACCCCAGATTCATAGATGGGCATCTGGCTAACTGCTCATCTGAGGGTGATGGTGAGAGGGATAGAGAGGTTGTACAGGGTGAGCATCACCGCTATATGCTGAAGGTGAGGCGAGAGTCAAGGATAGAGCATAGCCAGATGGTTAGATGCATAGCGGAGATAGATGGTATAAGGACCAAGGTGATAGCATCGCATATCAGGAGGGGTAAGTTCGTTGTGCTCAGCACTAGCGTATACGAGTACAGGTACCTCGTTGGAAGGGTTATAGATGCATCGGATATATGCGCAATCCTACTCTGACTACTCACTCTGACTACTCACTCTGACTAGACTATGACCATATCTCTTGGTACTTATCATATGAGTATCCTGACCCTCCTACCCTCTATCCTAAGCCTGCCCTCAGCGAAGAGCTGTACTGCCCTAACGTAGATTACATGCTCCCTCTCCAGTATCCTGCTCGCTAGACTCTCCACATCATCATCCTCCCTCACCTCTACAGCCTCCTGCAGTATTATGGGCCCTGTGTCCACACCCTCATCCACAAAGTGCACAGTGCACCCAGTCACCTTCACACCATACTCCAGTGCCTGCCTCTGTGCATGCAGGCCTGGGAATGCGGGGAGCAGCGATGGATGGATGTTCATGATCCTCCACCTGTACCTCCTCACGAACTCACTGCTCACTATCCTCATGAACCCTGCTAGGCATACAAGCCCGTTATCTGGCATAACATCGTGCTCCTCAAGGCATGCCAGTATCCTCTTGTCGTACTCCCAGTCCGCACCCTTCCTTCCATCATCATCTATGACAACGGCATCTACACCATACTGCCTTGCCACATCGAGTGCCCTAACATTGGGCCTGTTGCTCACCACTACCTTGGGCACAACGTTGCTTATCCTACCTTCCCTTATGCCCCTGAGTATGGCCTCCATGTTGCTCCCCCTGCCAGATACGAGTATGGCAAGGTTTATGCTCATAGCATAAGCATGCTTACACTGCTTTATATATGAAGAGGTGCCATGTACATTGTGACCACTGCCATCCATGGCTCACCCATCTCCACCGATCCCTTCCTGTATTCATCTTTACCTGTTCGATGGTGGATACTGTAAGTGTTTTAGGATATGCTAGAGCATCATCTGACCATGGGAATGGGTCTTGATGCTCGCATGGCGGTTCACATTCAGAGTGCATAGCATGATATTGCAAGCATGTATGACCAGTCGGTTAGCCTGAAGCAGAGGCTCTGTCTGTAGATGATGCCCCTACTACCTTGTACCGCCTAACATCCATGACATCCCAACGGTGATAAGGGTGATCATCGTTGCTCAGCCTGCAGGTTGGCTCCATCCACTTGACAGGTTAGGGTACTGGTAGCACACACCAACTACTACCTTAGACCATGTGGACCTGTCAGCATCATGGTAAGTCAAGTCACACTGGCCTTGCACAGATATGCTAGACATACATGCATACATACCGCTTATCACCATGACCATGGGTAGATAGAGGAGTATCGTCCATCCCCACGCCTTCGTGAACCAAATCTTAATAAATCATCTTCGAGCCCTTACCCCATGCTCATCTACGCTGATTCTGGTGTAGTGGTTGAGTATAATGGTAAGAGGATAGCCCTGGACCCAAGCAAGGAGGCAGCAGCGACAGATATGATCTTCGTATCCCATGCACATACAGATCATATGCATAGGCCCGTGGCTAGTAGGGCAAGGGTAGTAGCCTCGATGGAGACCCTAAGGATAGCAGAGGCCCGTGGATTCAGGTACCCTAACGCTACCCATGAGCCTGATCCAGGAGTGCAGATGCTCAACTCTGGTCATGTGCTGGGCTCGAGGGCACTGCTCATAGATGATAAGATACTCTACACTGGCGATATATGCACCAGGGATAGGGCATTCCTCAAGGGCGCAAGACTGCCGAGGTGTGATACCCTAATAATAGAGTCAACGTATGGGAGGAGGGGTTACAGGTTCCCAAGTGTAGATGATGTTGTGCATAGGGTGAATACGCTCATCTCAGAGATGTACTCCAAGGGCCTGCCAGTGATACTCATGGGCTACCCACTGGGCAAGGCACAGATCATAACCAGCCTGTTCAGGCACTGGGAGCCCCTGTACATACATGAGAGCGTGGCAAGGATCAACAGCATATACAGGGAGCTGGGTGTGGAACTGGGCGATGATCATGCTGTTGTGTACAGCAGTCATAGTGATGATGGTCGTGATGATGATGGTTATGGTTATGGTGGTCTGAAGCATGGCCCATGGCTCATGGTGGCACCAAAGCAGAGCAACGACTCTACATTCGTAAGGATGATGAAGAAGCGTTACAATGCTGTAACCATAGCATTCACGGGCTGGGCATTGGCACCATGGCATACAAGACTACATGACTACACTATACCGTTGAGTGACCACTGCGACTTTGATGAGCTCGTGCAGGTTGTAAATGCATGTAGACCAAACAGGGTGTACACATTCCATGGGTTTGCAGATGAGTTCGCATCCCATCTGAGGGGTATGGGCTACGATGCAGAGGCCATAGGAAGCAACAAGAGGATACTCGACTATATATAGTAGTCTTGCAGGACGTAATGAATAATAGTGCTTCCATGCTGCGTAGCACGTGTATGATAAGGCATGCAGATGAACTCTACACTTACAGGGATGAGGATATAATAGATATGCTCGATCCCGTGCTCAAGGAGTGGTTTAGGAAGAGGTTCAGGTCGCTAACCCCTCCACAGAGGCATGCCATACCAAGCATACTCCAGGGGAACAACACTCTGGTAGCGAGTCCAACTGGCTCAGGGAAGACGCTGAGTGCCTTCCTGAGCATAATAAGCGAACTCGTGAGGCTTGCAAGGAGCGACATGCTGGAGGATAAGGTCTACTGCATATACATAAGCCCACTCCGCTCGCTGAACAACGATATAGCGAAGAATCTTAGAGAGCCTCTGGATGAGTTATCTGCGCTGGATGCATCAGTAGGCAAGATAAGGGTTGGGGTCAGGACTGGGGATACGCCGCAGAGCGAGAGGGCAAGGATGCTCAGGAGGCCCCCTCACATACTCATAACCACGCCAGAGAGCATAGCGATAGTGCTTTGTGCACCAAGGTTCAGGGAGAGGTTCAGGGATGCCAGATGGGTTATAGTGGATGAGATACACGAGCTCTGCTCATCCAAGAGGGGTGTGCATCTGAGCCTGAGTCTAGAGAGGCTACAGGAGATGTGCACTAACAGGTTGGTAAGGATAGGGTTGAGCGCTACACTGCACCCTCTGGAGGAGGTTGCTAGATTCCTAGTTGGTTACGATGATGCAGGGGAGGAGAGGGACTGTGTTGTAGTCGATGCGAGGTTCGTCAAGCCCATGAGCATAGTAACCATCTCCCCTGTAAGGGATATAGTGCATGCAAAGGCAGATGAGCTGAATAGGAGGATGTATGCAATCATCAGGGATATCATAAGGAGGAACAAGACCACGCTCATATTCACCAACACAAGGTCTGGGGCTGAGAGAGTGGTATACCATCTCTCGAAGATGAATGTGGTTGATGCTGATGAGCTCGCTGCCCATCACAGCTCACTCTCCAGGGAGATAAGGCTGGATGTAGAGGATAGGCTCAAGAATGGGAGGATGCGTGCTGTAGTGACCAGCACAAGCCTCGAGCTGGGCATAGATATAGGGAGCATAGATGCAGTCGTGCAGATAGGCTCCCCCAAGTCCATAGCGAGGTGCATACAGAGGGTCGGCAGATCTGGTCACTCACTCGAGCTGGAGTCCAGAGGCTACCTCATAGCGATGGATAACGATGATCTCGTAGAGGATGCGGTTATGTGCATGAACGCAATGCGTGGCAAGATAGATAGCGTGCATATACCAACCAACTGTCTGGATGTGCTTGCACAGCATCTGGTCGGATTGGCTATAGAGAGGAGGCAGAGGGTTGAGGATGCGTACAGGTTGGTAAGGAGGAGTTACTGCTACAGGGATCTAAGCATGGAGAGCATGAGGAGGGTGCTTATGTACCTCGCTGGTATGTACAAGGGGCTGGAGGGGCACAAGGTCTACGGCAAGATATGGTACGATGAGGGTACGGATGAGTTCGGTAAGAGAGGGTCTACAGCAAGGATGATCTACGCTACCAACATAGGCACCATACCGGATGAGGTGGCAGTGAAGGTTTACACTAGGGATGGGAAGTGGGTGGGAAGCATAGAGGAGGAGTTCCTTGAGCGCCTGAGCCCTGGTGACATATTCGTGCTCGGGGGCAAGACCTACGAGTTCATCTCGAGCAAGGGGCTGACAGCGGTGGTCAGGAGCGTTGAGGGGCTGAGACCAACCATACCTAGTTGGTTCAGCGAGATGCTTCCATTGAGCTTCGACCTCGGTGAGGAGATAGGGAGGTTAAGGGATGAGATATTCTCCATGCTTGAGCAGGGGATGACTGGAGAAGGAGAAGGGGGAGGAGGAGAAGGGGAGGAGGGGGTGGGTAATGGTAGGAGGAGGGGGAGGAGGAGAGGGCAGAGTAAGGGTAGGAGCAGCAATAGTAGTAGTAGTAGTAGTGATGGGGCAGTGTATGGTGGGGATGCTGGTTATAGGGTAGAAGTGATGGTTAAGGATAGGATAGCAAGGATGATCATGGAGAGGTTATATGCAGATGAGAATGCTGCACATGCCATAGTTGAGTACATGTACGCACAGTACAGATTCCTTAGGGTTCTGGGCATCCATGAGCATCCGAGTGATAGGAACCTCATGGTGGAGCACTATGTCGATGAGCATGGTAGGGACAACCTGATATTCCACTGCGTATTCGGTAGGAGGGTCAACGATGCACTTGCAAGGGCGTACGCCTACGCTGCCAGGCTCATCCTCAGGAGGAACGTTGCGGTTACCGTGAGCGACAGTGCGTTCATGCTGACACTTGGGGATGCTGGCGTTGAGGATATGGCATCGTTAGCAGGGAGGATCATCTCTACGGTCAACTCCTCCAACATAAGATCGCTCCTGCTGAATGCCATCAAGAGTACGGAGATGGTCAGAACCAGGTTCAGGCACTGTGCAACAAGATCGCTGATGGTGCTCAGGAACTACAAGGGTTACGAGGTCACGGTTGCAAGGCAGCAGACCAACGCTGAGATACTGATGAGGCTGTGCGAGAGGCTAGATAACTTCCCAGTCCTCGAGGAGACGTACAGGGAGGTTATGGAGGATCTGATGGATGTGAGGAGGGCGGAGCATGTGCTCAGGGATGTGGAGGAGGGTAGGAGGAGGTTCGTATTCTACAGTGCCAGGGATGTACCATCACCGTTCAGCCACATGCTCATAGTCTCTGGCTACAGCGATGTCGTGCTGATGGAGGATAGGAGGGAGATGCTCGAGGCGCTTCATGAACTGGTTATGAGGAGGATAGGTGGTAGCAGTGACTAGTAGGGATGGGTAGATAGGGGCTATGAGTAGATAAAGGGTAAGGGAAGGGTAGGGCTCAAATGTGCATCCACAAGAAGGAGATAAGGAATATACCTGCCTCTATGTTGCCTTCTACCTGATCTGGCTTGGGTATAGATCTCATCGAGTTGGAGGAGGGGGTGAGCATAGCGAGCCCCTATCCATGCGTGTACCTTGAGGAGCAGAGCACGCTACTGTTTGCTGATACACATCTGGGCTTGGAGGAGCAGAGGGAGAGGCTCGGCATACACATACCCTATCCTGTGACCGAGCATATCATAGAGTGCATACTGAGACCTGTGAGGGAGCTCTCATGCAGGAGGGTTATGATACTCGGGGATGTCAAGCATGAGTTTGGGAGGCCCAGTGCCGAGGAGTGGTACTCCCTGAAGAAGCTCGTTGGTGCACTGCGCAGGAGCAACTGCGATCTGGAAGTGGTAAGAGGGAACCACGACAACTACATAATCTACATACTCAATGAGTTGGGTGTTAGACTGCACGATCCCCATGCACTGCTCGAGCGCAGTGATGGTAGCAGGATACTGCTCATCCATGGTCACCTGGAGAGTGGGTTGATGTACGATGAGTCGCAGCATATAAGGCTTGTGGTCATGGGGCATGAGCATCCGTCCATAGCCATAAAGGATGATCTAGGCGCAAAGCATAGGTTCAAGGCATTCCTGTACGGTAAGGCGATGGTGCATGGTGCTCCTGGCACCTCCAACTCGACCGATCGAGGCCAGAGTACAGATGTAAGAATACTGGTTCTCCCATCGCTCTCCCCATTGGCCTACGGCAATCCACTCAACGAGAATACAGTGATAAAGAGCCCCGTGCTGAGGCGCATAGGCGTTGAGTGGCTGACACCATACCTCATAGAGGTGGGCATGATGGTGAAGAGGTTCCCAGAGGTGCGTCACCTCATGCCTGCCAGATAGACATGATGCATATGCAGCTACCTACCTGCCGTATGAATCCCTGAAGTAGGGGATCACCTTCCTGCCGAAGAGCTCTATGTTCTTGTACAGTCCTTCGCCCCAGAACCTTATTATAAAGTGCTCAACCCCAGCCTTGATGAACCTCTCTATGCTTGGTATCACATCATCTGGCTTCCCTATACCTATGGCTGATCTGGCTATGCTGTCAGGTATCTGCTGTGCAGCCTCCCTCATCCTCTGCATCAGATCTGGCCTAGACATGGCATACTCTGTGAAGTACTGCCTAAAGTCGAAGTCCTTGGGCATCTCCATGTTGTACACCTTGAGGAGTTCAGGCTTGTAGAGGCTGACCTTCACAGCACTCCTCAGCTTGAGCCATGCCTCCTCAGGGTCCTCCGTAAAGTACACATCGTAGTCTAGCCCACGCTCGACCACATCCTCTCTACCATGGGCCTTAGCCTTCTCCGCTATAATCCTTGAGTGGTGCTCGTACAGCTCAGGTGTGTATGCTATTGGTAGCCAACCATCACCGTACTTTGCGGTTATCTCGAGCGTCCTCTGTGCACCTGCTGCTATGAATATTGGTGGCCTGGGCTGCTGTATGCTCCTGGTCTGCAGGCATGCATTGTTCAGCCTGTAGAACTTGCCCTCGAAGCTGACCCTCTCATCTGGCGAGGATCTGAAGAGCAACTGTATCACCTGCAGTTGCTCCTCTAGCCTGGATACGGGCTTGTCCCACTGGATACCAAAGTCGTTTATGTTCTGTGCCTCGCCAGCACCTATGCCGAGTATCGCTCTTCCCTTGGATACCCTGTCGAGTGTAACGGTCTGCAGCGCAACGGTCGATGGATGCCTCCTTATGGCATCGGTGACGCATGTGCCGAGCATTACGTTCTTTGTGACCTGAGATGCGGCAGCGAGTAGTATCCATGCATCGTTGACTATGGCCTTGGGCCACTGGGGCACGTTGGTGTGATCCATGCTCCATACCGAGTCGTAGCCTAGCCTATCGGCAAGCATGTACGCCATCAGCTGCTGATCCTCACCGAGTCCTAATCTGGCAACGTTCAACCCATTCTGTATCCCAAACCTTATCCTCCCATCTCTAGCCATGCAATTACTCATAGCCAGGTTACTAATAAACTAATTCGTACAAGGAGATCAAAGAATTGAAGGATGTTTGTTGCTGTCATAGTTGGCGATTATCATGGTTGGTGCCCTTGCTAGGCCACCTTTATCACGGCCCTCCCCCTTATCCCTCCCTTCTCCAGCTTCTCAAACGCCTCGTTGATCTCATCCAGCCTGAACCTCTCCGAGATCATGTTCGCAACATCTATCACTCCCTTGCTTGCCAGTGATATTATCTCTGGCATATCTATCCTGGGCTTACCACCATACGAGCCTATTATATGCACTCCCTTCCTCACTAGGAAGTTTATCTCGAACCCTGCCTCGTTACCCTTGGATGATAGCCCCACGAGCACTGCCCTGCCCCCAGACCTAACTGATCTTATCGCACTGCCTATGGTCTCCCTCATCCCTATAACCTCTATCGCAGCATCCACACCCCTACCATCAGTGATATCCATTATTGCCTTGACAGGGTCCTCCCTCTTTGAGTTTATAACATGCTTTGCTCCTATACTCTTGGCATACTCCAGCTTCTCATCCCTTATGTCTATTGCTATGACATCGGTGTTGAATACCCTGCTTGCTATCTGCACGACATTGCTCCCCACGCCTCCTATCCCGTACACTGCTACCTGCTCAGCCGGCTTGAGGGAGGCGTTCCTGCATGCACCATATGCAGTCATTATAGCACAGCCGAGTATTGATGCATCATCTATGTTCATACCATCTGGTATCCTGAAGACTGAGGTTGCTGGTATGACTGAGTGCTCTGCATGTGCTGCCATGGAGTACATGTACACAGTACTCCCATCCTTTGCGCTCAACCTGCTCGTACCATCGTAGTAGACGCCCTTGAGCCTGTTGTAGTTGTAGAAGCTCTCGCACAGATCCTCATTGCCACGTATGCATAGCCTGCACCTCCCGCATGGCAGTATGAATGGCCCAACTACCCTATCGCCCCTCTGCACGTTATCAACCCCATTGCCCACAGCCTCAACTATGCCAGAGACCTCGTGCCCAAGCACAGCCGGTAGCGGGAATGGTATGTGCCCTCTAAGCACATGCAGGTCTGTATGGCAGAGTCCCACTGCGCTGACCCTTATGAGTACCTCGTTGTCCTTGGGCTTGGGATCGTTCAACTCCTCTATGCGGAGTCCAGACTCGACGGATCTGAGCACTGCTGCCTTCATGCAAGAGGTTAATGTACATGCATACTTAAACCAATCTCTGATTGACTGCTGGTAAGATGATAAGGTATGGGAGGTAGCAGGTGTGGTATGATCTTATCGTTCATCATCATGCTATGCCTGCTTCGCCGTATCGCTACCCCTCTTCTGCACTGGCACATACTCACAGCCGAGTGGCCCACAGTACCTCCCAACGTACGTTGCTGCTGGCCTGTACAGCACGGGCTTCGGCTGTGCCTCAGCAAACTTCTCCTCTATGACGTGTGCACACCATCCAGATATCCTTGCCATTGCGAATATGCACGTGTACAGATCCATGGGTATGCCCATTGCGTAGTATACGGATGCGCTGTAGAGATCAACGTTTGCGTATATCTCCACACCCCTCCTCCTCCTCACCTCCTCCTTTGCCACCTGCTCCATCCTGCTCGTTATTGAGTACCACCTGCTCCCTGTCTTCGCTGCAAGCCTCCTGCTCATCTCTCTGAGGACCTTTGCCCTGGGGTCATCGGTCTTGTACACTGCATGCCCAAGGCCCATTATCTTATCCCCAGCATCGAGCCTTGCCTTGACCCACTCCTCAACCCTGCTCTCATCCCCTATCTCTAGCAGGTTCCTCATCACAGCAACGTTTGCCCCTCCATGGAGGTCGCCAGAGAGCGCTGCTATGGCAGCGCATATACATGCGTACATGTGTGCCCTGGTAGATGCCACCTGCCTTGCAGCGAACGTCGAGGCGTTGAAGCTGTGCTCTGCATGGAGTATAAGGCATATATCGAACATCCTAGCAGTCTCCCTATCTGGCACGCTCCCCAGGAGCATGTAGAGCGTGTTTGCTGCATGGGAGAGATCAGGGTTTGGCTCTGGTATGGGCCTGTTGCTCCTTATCGCATTCCATGTGGCGACTATGGTGGGTAACTTTGCGATCAGGCTTGTACTCCTCTCAAGGTTTGCTGGCTTGCTCTCATCTATTGGATCATAATCTGCGAGCATCGCTACGGATGAGATGAGCACATCCATGGGCCTTGCATCCCTCGATCTATGAAGCATTGCATCTGTAACCTCCTTGGGGAGGGCCCTTGCCCCTCTCAGATGCTCATCGAACTCCTCGAGCTGCTCCTTGGTTGGGAGATCGCCATAGAGCAGTAGGTACGACGTCTCCTCGAATGTAGAGTTCTTTGCCAGATCGAATATATCGTAGCCCCTGTAGAGTAGCCTACCATTCTCCCCATCTATTAGACAGAGCTTGGTATCGGCAACCTCCACATTCCTTAGGCCTATGTTCTTTATGCTGAACACATACTTAGTTTTGCTGGGGGATTATTAAAGTTAAGGCCGTAACATGGCCTGATACATGGATGTGGATGCTATGAAACATTAATATAATTTGTAGCCATAATAGTAGTAGTATGGTCTGGGTGTACGTTGTGGTTGGCCTGCTCATAATACTGGTGCTTGTTGTGCTACTCAAGGGTGAGAGGAGATCCACGACGCACAGCAGGGGCCATGGCCAGTACCATGATATGAGTGGTACACTGACGATATGCCTGTCGTGTGGGAGCAGGTTCAGGGGGTCCAAGTGCCCCTACTGTGGATTCGAGCATGCAGAGCACAGGTTATAGCAGGTGGATGCATGAACATGAACACACGTGTGACTATCCCTCCTTGAGGGGTATCTACTCTCCTGTATACCATCCTTGCTTGCGTGTGTGAATGCATGCGTATTATGCTTGTGCAGGTGCATTGGTACAGATCAGATACAAGTATATGCTATGCCTGCCCGTATGAGGTGTAGATGCAATCCAGGTGGATATGGATGGATGGATCAATGGATGGATGGATGAATGGATGGATGGATGAGGGTGTTATGCAAGGTACCAGGGATAGACTTTTACCATGCCTATTCATAGTACCTGCGTGAGATGGCCAGCACTGGCACTAGCAGTGGTTACACTCTCCAGCATGATCACACCTCTAGGCATCATCCACGGTGGGGGCGGTGTGCAGATAAAGGATGTAGAGACCATACCTGCACATGTGATGGCTGGTGAGGTGTTCAGGATAAGGGCTGTAGTAGTGAACAACAGCGACTCAACCATAACGTACAGGGGATTATGTGAGTCACCGATCTCTGCAGAGTTCGATCGACATGTTAGGGTTGAGTATGCACCAGCATGCCTTGGCTTCACCATCCATGAACTGAAGCCTGGGGAGAGTGCAGAGGTTACAGGACCCCCATCGGGCACGATATACAGGGCAGTATCCTCAGGTATGACAAGGGCTAATATAACATTCACATACTATGTTGATGATAGGATGATGAGCACATCTACCGCCTTAGAGTTCAATATAGTTAAGGATAGTCCAGCAGAGTTGGATCGGCCATTCAGCATGAAGATAGACTCTATCGTTAGGATTATAGATAGGAGTGGTAAGGGAGGCTTGCTACTGATCAGGTTCGCTGATGTACTTGAAGACTCGAGATGCCCTGAGGGTGCACACTGCATACGTGCAGGGAGCGCAACCGTGATGCTTGAGGTGACCAGTGTACATGGGAGCATGTATCTCGATCTTGCAGTTGGGGATATGGGCTATGATGCAAGGAGGATAATGGGCTACACAGTAAGTCTACTAGATGTCAGACCATATCCAAGGGTCGATGGGCGTATAGAGAAGGATGAGTATGCTATAGAGCTCCTTGTGTCAAATAGCATACCTGTAGAGCATGGTGCAGTGAAGGGGCATGGCTATGATGGTAAGAGGATGATGATGGTATGGAATGAGCATAGCAAGAGGGGGTTCATGATACTGGGCTCTGATGCGATCCGCTTCACGGTTGAGAGGAAGGAGTGTGAGAACGGTTATGGTTACGATGTATGCTTCAGCGCAATCCTGCAGGATGGTAAGAGTATGGATGTGAAGATCAACTATGATAGCAGTCTGCGCATAATCGTGGATAGCAGACCGTTCGATGTTAAGAGGATGATGGTACTCTCCGATGGCATGCGTGTAGAGTATACAGAGATCATGCTTGGGGAAGGTGAGGAGGATGGCCCACTACTGGTCATGGATGTGGAGGATATTGATTATGTTGCTGGGATAAACTACCAGAAGTACCCTACTGAGGCAACTAGACCTGTGATACTGGAGTTTGGTGATACTGTGAGCGATGGCTGTACGGTGACCCTCAAGTTCGTTGGAGTCAAAGGCGGTCTAACAGCTAAACCGGTGGTTATCGAGGAAGCAAGTGCAATATTCATAAAAGAGGTTGTAGATAGGGGTAGGTGCCCCATGTATACTAATCCAACGTCCAGTAGCCAGCACCGTAGCCCATGATCAGCAGTCAACATTAACCCATCAGCCCATCAGATGCCTGAACTCCTCATACACCCTCTTGACCTCATCCACGGATGCCTCATCCTCTAGTGTTGTTGTATCACCTACCTGTGCACCGTTAACTACAGCCCTGAGCAGTCTACGCATTATCTTCCCGCTCCTGGTCTTAGGTAACCTGCTTACAAGGTATATGCTCTCTGGCCTTGCTATGGCACCAAGGCTGCTCTCAACCTGCCTGATTATGGAACTCCTCAGCGACTCATAGTCCGTACTGCCCTCCTTCGGCACAACGAACGCAACTATGCTCTCCCCCTTGATCTGATCTGCCTTGCCCACCACGGCAGCCTCTGCAACCGATGGATGAGAGACTATGGCACTCTCAACCTCCATCGTGCCTAACCTATGGCCAGCAACCTTCAGCACCTCATCTGCCCTCCCCAGTAGCCAGAAGTACCCATCATCATCCACCATGGCATAGTCTGCAGAGTAGTACACGCCATCGAACCTCGACCAGTACACCTTCCTGTAACGCTCATCATCTCCCCATATGGTGAGCATGAGCCCTGGCCATGGCCTCCTCACCACGAGATAACCCTTCCTGCCCCTAACCTCCTTCCCATCCTCATCTACAACAGCAGCATCTATCCCTGGAAGAGGTATAGATGCCGATCCAGGCTTCATGGGTATCAGTTCTATACCTGCTGCATTGGCTATCAACGCAGCACCAGTCTCCGTCTGCCACCATGTATCGACCACAGGGCACCTCTCCTCCCCTATGGTCCTGTAGTACCAGAGCCAGACCTCAGGGTTTATGGGCTCTCCCACTGTGCCGAGCAAGCGGAGCGATGAGAGGTCATGTGCCTTTGCATACTCTATGTTGTAGCGCATGAGCATCCTCAATGCAGTAGGTGTTGTGTAGAATATCGTTGCCCTGTACCTCTCTATCAACTCGAACCACCTGTGCACTGATGGATGGTCTGGAGTGCCTTCGTACATTATGAGTGTTGTTGCGTTCATGAGAGGGGCATACACCACGTACGAGTGCCCTGTGACCCATCCTATATCTGCTGTGCAGAAGTACACATCCTCATCCCTTACACCGAATATCCACCTGAACGTTGCGTTTGCGTATGTAAGGTATCCTCCAGTTGAGTGCACTATGCCCTTCGGCTTCCCTGTGGTGCCAGAGGTGTAGAGGATGAACAGTGGTTCGTTGCTCTCAACCCTCTCTGGCTCGCAGTGCTCATCCTGCCTGCTGGTCAGGTCATGCCAGTCTATGTACTGTACACCACTGCTACCACCAGAACTGGTGCTTGCATCGTTCAACCTCCTGAGGAGTATAACATGCTCCACGCTCTTGCATGAGTTGAGTGCAGAGTCCACATTAGCCCTCAGATCTATCACCCTTCCCCTCCTGTAGTACCCATCTGCAGTCACCACTAGCCTAGCATGGGAGTCGTTGATCCTGTCTGCCAGTGCACTGGCACTGAATCCAGAGAATACTACGGAGTGCACCACTCCAATCCTTGAGCATGCGAGCATAGCAACTGGGAGCTCGGGGACCATGGGCATGTATATCGTCACCCTGTCCCCCTTCCTCAAACCCAGAGACTTGAGTGCATTTGCTAGCCTGTTGACCTCCCTGTGCATATCCCTGTATGTGATGCTCCTCCTCTCATCATCTTGCTCCCCCTGCCAGTGTATCGCAACCTTACTGCCCCTGCCATCCTCTATGTGTCTGTCGAGTGCGTTGTATGATGCGTTTATCAGCCCATTGATGAACCACCTTGCGAATGGAGGCTTCCAGTCCAGTACCCTATCCCAATGCCTGAACCAATCGAGGAGTGATGCCTGCTCGGCCCAGAACCCCTCTGGGTCCCTTGCTGCCCTCTCCCTCATCCCCATGAGTATGCTACCATCACCAGTACCCTTCGTTATCTTTGTTGAACCTGCAAGCATGACTGATTGATATAGGCTAGGGCAGTTAATAAAGGTATACGGGAGTTGGATCTGCTCGATAGGCGACAGGTGAATACTTTAATAACCTGATGAAGTACGATGGGCATGCGTGCAGAGGCATACAATGTGAATGATGTGCTGAATGCTATGGGGAGGGGGAGGGAGTGGTGCTGCACATTCCTGCATAGGGGTAGCATGGATGTTGGAGTACTACGCTTAATGCCTGGAGAGGATGACCCACAGGCCCCACATGTTAACGATGAGGTATACTACATCATAAGAGGCGATGGGTTCATAAGGATAGATGGTAAGGATGTACCCATACAGGAGGGTAGCGTCATATTCGTGCCAGCAAGGGCAAGGCACAAGTTCCATGGCAATACAAGGGAGTTGATAGCGCTCTACGTATTCGCTGGCAGTGATGAGGATGAGACCGGATAAGGTGCAGGGCTGAGGATGGTATAGAGAGATAGATAGCGGTAGTAGCATATGGATGGCTGACTATGATGATGATGAGTATATCATCAGATGTTGTTGTTGGTGATGCTATGACTGCTGCTGCTACTGTCACTTCTACTGCTGCTATCCTACTGCACTATGATGAACATCGTTGCTACTACTACTACTACTACTACTGACATGTAACGTGGTATGGCTCGTGTATGAGCAAGTTATGCCGGGGGCGGGATTCGAGCCCGCGACCTCCAGATTATGAGTCTTGCCCCTCCTGTGGAGGTCTGGCGCTCTAACCAGGCTAAGCTCTCAGGCCATGTATCTACTCTACTCTACTCCTCTGCTTGGTACCCCGGCTTCTCCCGGCACATAGAGGTTGTAGGAGGCATTTAATTTACTTTATTATGGGTAGCGATAATTCTCTATATATCCATACCCATCCATCGATTAACCCATGCACGATACTCTACACTGCACGTGCCTGCAGATGCCTAACCATTACCGTCCCTGCCGTACGCCTTCAGCATCGTATCCCATCTGGCATTGCTGCGCCTGACCCATTGGAACTTCCTCTGCAGGGATGCTGTGTATATTCTAGCCCAGTCTATACCAACGTATCTGCACCATGCGTAGAAGAGCCTTGGGTCTATGTAGTTGCGTAGTGATGTTGCTAGATTGTAATCCCTGCACTGCCTCGCAAGATCTATCTGGAGCCTTAACCTCTCTACCCTCTCCTTCAGCCTCTCCTCCTGCCTCTTCGTCTTCACCTCCTTGCCCATCAGCTCCCTGAGCCTCTCCTCCTTCCTCCTCAGCGACTCCTCGAAGTTCTTAGGCACTGCCCTCTTGTGGTTGCATGCTATCGCTGCTTGAAGGTTTGCCAGCTTGGCATGGTATACCTTGACATGCTCACTCTCTCCAGCGATACTGCCGTTGATGCCAGCAAGGTACCCCCTGACCACATCCGTAGCAAGGTACGTCCTGAAGGCCTTGGCTGTCAGCCCATCCATTATACTGCTCAGGAACCTGTTCACATGCCTGGAGTTTATCCCAGCGAATATCTCCTCCCCCTCCCTCTTGTCCGCTACGAACTCCTGGAGGTTCCTGTACGCTATAGCATCCATCTCACTCTCCACCACTACACTCTTCTGCCACCTGACGGAGTCCTTGCCGAGGAAGTCGAACTCTATGCTCTTCCCATCACCATTGAACCTGATATGCTCAACCCTCAACGTACTCGCACCAACCGTATCTGCCTCATCCGCATCCTTCTCATCACCAACCCTCATGGCAAGCCTGTAGATCAGGTAGCATACGGTCGCTACCTTCCTCCTCTTCTCATCCCTAGCCCTCATCTCCCTCTCTATCCTTGCTACTACCCTGTCTATCTGCTTCGCTAGCCTCATGGCCGTATCGTACTTGGCCTTGTCCCTCTCCTGCCTTATCCTCGAAGAGTCTGCTAGCCATACGTACTTCTCCTTGCCGGTCAACCTGTCTACCCACTTTGCGAGCCAGATCGAGTCATGGTCATGTACTATGGCCTTCCAGTTCGCCTCTGGCACTGGTGCATCCTCACCAAGGTTGAGGATTATATCGCTTGCCTCAACCCTAGCCTTCCATCTACCCCGCAGCGGATGCTCACCTCTACCCATGAATATGCCTGGGGGCTCCACCATCCAGTTCGCTACCTCATACCTCTCACCATCAACTATGGCGTAACCGTATATGGACTTCAACTGCTCCCTGAGCCTCTTCCTCTCGCTAGCGAGCCTCCTCTTCGTATCCTTGTCCATGTTCAGTCTCATCTCCCTCTCCCTATCAACGTACGCATAGACCTCGCTGAAGTCTATATCCTCTATGCTGGCACTCCTGTACTCCTCAGGGAATAGCTTGAGGAAGTCTGAGAGGAAGTTGAGTACGAATACCCTGTCCTTCACGTATGGGGTATCCTTCTTCTTTGCGAATGCGTATGCCATCTCCTCCTGCTCTGGGGTCAGCCTTATGCTCCTGCCCTTGATCCTTATGCTCAGGCCCTTCGCCTCATAGGGGGGAGGTAGTGCGACCCCATTGTGCTGCAGCTGCCTCCACTTCATCTGTAGATCTTGTACCCCCTACTATAATATAAGTGCAGTTCAGTCAATTAGCATAATTATTTTGCATGTCAGCATGCACCGTAGAGACAGGACTCCAGTGCCTCCCTGAGCATTGGGACGGTATCGAAGCATGGTAACTCCTCAGGCCTTATCCAGAGGTACGAGTCATGCTCCCAGTCGAGCCTGACCCTATCGCTGCTTGACTCGAATAGGTATGGGTGCACGATCCACACTGTATCGTTAGCCTCATCCACCACCTCCACCTCTCTACCAGTGCTCACAAGCCTCAGATCCCTCCTAGATATGCCAGTCTCCTCCTCTATCTCCCTGTACGCCCTCTCCAGGGCATCCTCACCCTCCTCTATATAGCCCGAGACCCCAGCCCACTTGTGCCTCATGGTCCTAACCATGCCACTCCTCCTGAGTATGAGTATCCTACCATCATGCATCACGAACGAGGTTACCACATGCACCACCCTCTTCATGCCCATCCACTCATCCACTCATCCATCCATCCATCCATCCATCCATCAACTCATCCATAATCCATCATCCATAATCCATCAATCGATCTATTCATACCTGTAATAAGACCTCAACCAGCACAGGACTATGCCCTCCCCGAATCCCCACCCCTGCCCGCTACCACATCCCTCAGCACCCTATACATCAGCCTGTACGAACCCTCTATATCCGTGCACCCTCCCATCTTACGCTTGGCCCTAGCGTATACCCTCTTGAGCGCATCCCCATCCTTGGCATCTATAGATTCCAGGATACGCCTGTTGCTCGATATGAACCTCCTCAGGTAGCGCTTGACATGCCTGTTCATAAGCAGGGAGGAGAATAGTGCTGGGTCATCGTTCAGTATACCCTCGAGTATGAGGGACTGCAGTGTGAACGTGCTCCCTGCAAGCCTCTTGCATAACGCTATATCATCGCAACCTCCAAAGAGATCGACGAATGCCACGTTCATAGCATACACCATGCCTAGGACCAGGGCCATTACCCTATCATGCTCATCAGCACCATCAACAACTATCATAGTAGCATCTGGGAATACGGTCCTTGCAGTACCCTGCTCCTCCTCTCCATCGAGAACAGGTACCAGCACGAACCTGTTCGATGCATTGATATCTGCACCAGGACCGAAGAGCGGGTGTATGGAGAGTGGCCTTATGCCATACCTCTCAGCAGCCCTCCTCATTGCCCTATGCGCATCATGCTTGATTGATGATATCTCCACTAGTGTAGAGCCCTTGCGCATATGCCTTGCTACTATGGGCACCATCTTGGGTATAGTATCCATGGGAAGGGAGAGCATGATGAGATCTGAGCTGTCAAGTATGGATGAGCCATAGTTGCTACCATCGAGCAGGGAGGAGTCGAGTATGGTTACCCTACCTTCCCCTTCTCCTTCTTCCTCTTCCCCTTCTCCTCCTCCTACTCTTCCCCTTCTCCTCCTCGCCCCATCCACCACAACTCCCTCTATCTCCATGTCGCCTCTCTTCCCAGATGGTGCGAGTGATGAGTATAGCGAGCGTAGAGCCTCCATATCTATATCGTTGATGTATATGTTATGACCCCTTGCATGGAAGTATCTGGTGAACCATGAACCCATCCTGCCCCCAGCGCCTATTATGGTTATATCCATGGATCATCACATCCATCTGCTCACTGATACCCTGATCCCCTGACCTCATCATACATACTATCCATAACGTAATCAATCATAGCCATCATCATCATAATTATAATCATGATCATGATCATAATCGTGATCATCACCCCTCATCTCTTGCTCATCTCCTCAAGTACCCCTCCTATCACATCTAGACCCCTGCTGAGTAGCCTCTCATCCTGCCCAGCGGATATCCTTATGAACCTCTCATAGCAGGAGCCGAACCCGCTACCTGGTGCCACTGCGACACCCCTCTCGAGCAGGGTATCGAATAGCCTGCTCATACTGCACTCTACATCTATCCTGGCGAAGACGTACATGGCTCCATCGGGTCTATGGAACGATACTGGCATACTCTCCATCCTTCTACATATCATATCCAATCTGGATCTAATGATCATGGCATTCCTCCCAACATCATCCATGCTGGATAGCGCTGCGAGTGCGGAGTACTGTATGGGCTCAGCGACACACGTGAGCATCATGCTCTGCAGCCTACCCATCTCATCTATGATGGGCTTGGGTGCAGCAGCATACCCTACCCTGAAGCCCGTCATCGATGGGCCCTTTGAGAATGATGATACCATCACCATGTCATCACTACCATAGGAGAGGATGCTCCTGAACTCCTTGAATGCAAGATCGGCATAGACCTCATCGCTCAGGAGCACCACGCCCCTCCTGCTCCTGGCAACATCCACTATGCTATCCAGCGTGTCCCTGCCTATGATCTTCCCAGTCGGGTTGTTGGGGTAGTTCAGTATGATCATCCTCGTGGAACCATTGAGCATGCCCTTCAACCGCCCAACATCCACATCCCATCCATCCTCAAGGTTGGTACTCAGCCTCCTCACCCTCGCACCGATGAACTCTGCTATATCCGTGTATGCAGGCCATGCTGGTTCTATGATGACCACCTCATCCCCTGGCCTGAGCAGTGCAAGCATGGCAAGGTATATCGCAAACCTCCCCCCTGGGGTGACTATGACCTCATCCTTGGTTACGGATGCACCATACCTAGAGTTGAGCATCAATGCTATAGAAGACCTCAACTCCTCTATGCCCTTGCTCTCAGTGTAATGGTACCTGCCTCTATCAAGGGCATCTATGAGCGAGTCCCTGACCCTGGATGGGATATGGAGCCTGGGCTCCCCTATCTCGAGGTGTATCATCTCCCTACCACTACGCTCAAGCATCCTAGCCTTCAGGAAGACATCGACTGGCCTTACCCTGGATGCGGAGCCATCGCCTGTAGGAGGAGCGATAGTTGCAGTGGCAGTGGTAGTGGTAGCAGCAGCAGTACCTTCCATCTCCTTACTCTTGCCCTCCCTTCCCCCTCCACCCTCACTGCTCATCTCCTGCATGGCCATCTGAACCCTCGTTGACTCTGCGAATAACAGGTTTAGTATCCTGTTGACGAAGCTCCTATCGAGGGATAGGGCATCGCACATGCCCAGTATATGGCTCCTCAACTCCTCCTCGGCCCTGACATCCACTATACCCATACCATGCCTCATCTTCACACCGCCTATCCTCCTAGCCACCTCCAACCTCCTACCTAGAAGCCTCACCATATCCTCGGTAAGGTTCCTTATCTCCGCCCTGAGATCATCCAACTCGCTCATGCTGATCACTCTCCACGCCTAAGCACTGGAGGTATCATACCAGCCCTTATCGCATGGTCGGCAAGTATGAGAGCGACCATGGCCTCTACAACTGGCACTGCTCTGGGCACCACACATGGATCGTGCCTGCCTGCAACTACGATCTCTGCACTCTCCATACTCTCCATATCCACAGTGCGCTGGGCCTTGGCTATGGATGATGCTGGCTTGAACGCAACCCTGAGCAGTAGGGGCATGCCGTTGCTCAACCCCCCGAGTATCCCACCAGCGTTGTTTGTAACGGTGACTATCTTCTTACCATCCTCTATGGCATAGGGATCGTTGTTCTCAGAGCCCCTGAGCCTCGAGCCCTGGAAGCCAGAGCCGAACTCCACACCCTTGACTGCTGGTATCGAGAAGAGTGCCCTGCTCAGATCTGACTCTAGAGCACCGAATATAGGCTCCCCCAGCCCTACGGGCATGTTCAGTGCTATGCACTCAACCACACCGCCCAGCGAGTCGCCATCATGCCTGGCCTTGACTATCGCCTCCCTCATGAGTCCTGCAGCGCTCGAGTCTGGGCACCTGACATCGTTGCTGTACCTCCTCCTCTTCTCCTCTATGGATAGGCTAGGGTTCATCCTTATGCCCCCTATCTCTAGAGTGTATGCTATGATCTCTATCCCAAGGGTGTATGCGAGTAGCCTCTCCGCAACCGCCCCAGCCATGACGAATGCTGCGGTCAATCGCCCAGAGAACCTGCCCCCTCCCCTGTAGTCGTTGAAGCCAGAGTACTTCACATACGCTGGATAGTCAGCATGCCCTGGTCTGGGCTTGAGCCTCAACTGCTCATACGCCCTAGAGTCCTGATCCCTGTTCCAGATCAGCATGCATATTGGCGCACCAGTTGTATAGCCATTGAATAGCCCAGAGAGTATCTCAACCCTGTCCTCCTCCCTCCTTTGAGTAGTGACTATGGACTGGCCTGGCCTCCTGAGATCGAGTTTATGTTGTATATAATCCTCGCTCAAGGGGAGGCCAGCAGGGCATCCATCCACTACAACCCCTACGCATCTACCATGGCTCTCCCCGAATGTTATCATCATGAAACGCTCCCCTAGTATATTACCAAGCATATGCAAGGCATACCGATACAGACATATATCTTTTAAAGCTAACCCATCGATCAGTTTCATATCTACATTTAAAAGTGGTATGAGCGACACAGGGGTATGCTCAGGTGCAGATCAGGGCGTATGTTGAGGATAGATGATGATCATCTCATAGTATTCGATGACTTTCGCAACGTTGAACTGGATGAGAAGGCTGACCTGATATTTGCAGATCCACCATTCGGTATAGAGTTCAAGGCGAACATGGCAACGTACAACAGGAGCCCAGATGCACTCTCGTACGTTGAGGTTCCAAGCAGGGAGTATCCAGGGTTCATAAGGGAACTCGTAGGATGGTGCTACAGGAGCCTGAAGGATGATGGTAGCATGTGGCTTGTCTCAGGGTGGAACAACCTGAGGCATGTTCTGGATGCTGTTGAGGATGCAGGGTTCGTACAGTTGAACCATGTCATATGGAAGTACCAGTTCGGTGTATTCACACGCAGAAGGTTCGTCACATCCCACTACCATCTGCTACTCCTTGTCAAGGATGCAGATAGGTACACATTCAACAAGCCAGAGCACTACGCTGAGGATGTCTGGATAATAAAGAGGCCATACCAGCACGGCGAGGCCACTGCTGGCAATGAACTCCCAGATGAACTGGTCGAGAGGTGCATATACGCATCTTCCAACGAGCGTGATCTCGTGCTGGACCCAGTGCTCGGCTCTGGCACGACCATGAGGGTATGCATGAGGATGGGCAGGAGGTGTTTAGGCATTGAGATCAACCCTGCACTGGAGAAGAGGATCAGGAGGAAGTTGGGGCTCTACGATGCCGTGGATGAAAATATGGGTTTGCATGGCGTAAACCGCTAGTCTCCTACTGGTCGAGCACTCTAACACCTGCGCCCAGAGCCATAAGATCATCAAGGAATGATGGATAGGATACATCTACACTGCTGAGCCCTCTAACTACAGAGCGCTCAGTGAGGAGGGAGGCTATGCAGAGCACCATGAAGAGCCTGTGGTCATCGTAGGACTCTAGCATAGCATCCCTCACGGTCTCAGGGGGGGTTATTATTAGCCCATCATCCAACTCCTTTACCACCGCACCCAACTTGATCAACTCCCTAGCAAGGTTAGCTATCCTATCGGTCTCCTTGAACCTCGCATGTGCTACACCTGTTATCTCAACCCTCCCCTTGCACTTCAATGCCAGCACTGCAACCACGGGGAGCAGGTCAGGGCTCTCACCGAGGTTGAATGATCCACCATCCAGCCTGCTCTCCTCAACATGCACAGTCCCTCTCCCTGCATCGACATGTATGCTTGCGCCCATCTCCCTGAGTATATCGACTATCCTCGAGTCTGCCTGTGGCAGTGTGAAGTCTAGACCCTCTACGGTGACTCGCCCAGCTAGGGCCCCAGCAGCAAGCATTATAGCAGCGCTTGAAAAGTCCCCCGGCACGGTGAAGTATGCATGCCTGTACTGCTGCCTTGGTATGCTGTAGTATCTATAGTCATCGTTCTCCACCTCTGCCGAGAATACCCTCATGACCGCTAGCGTAGAGTCTATGTATGGTCTAGATACCTGCTCCCCTAACACCCTCACGCTGACATCCCTCCTTGCATACACAGATGGTATGAGCAGTGCGGAGATGAACTGGCTGGAGATGCTACCAGTTATCCTTGCGTCTCCTCCCTCTATACCACACCCGTTGACCAGCAGTGGAGGGGTACCAGATGCAAGAGACCTGCACTCTACTCCGAGCTGCCTCAGAGCATCCAGCAGGGGTTGCATGGGCCTCCTGTTCAGGCTAGAGTCGCCATAGAGCATGGTGTTACCCTCCTTGACCAGTGCTGATACTGCTGTGAGCATCCGTATGGTCGTGCCAGAGTTCTCCGCATCTATCTCCCTATAGCCAAGGGTGAACCCCCTTCTACCATGAACTATGAGCATCCTACCAGTATAGCCTCCTCCATCCTTCCCTTCATCCCCCTCGCCCTCAACACTCTCTATGTAAGAGCCGAGTACCCTGCACCCGTGTATGGTAGCCCTGGTATCCCTGGCGAGTAGCGCATTCCTAACTACCGATGGCTTGCCATCATCCACCAGCGAGGCTATAACCACTGCCCTGTGCGTATAGCTCTTGCTTGGCGGGCATCTCACCCTCCCATCCACCCTTGAACGCCTAACCTCAACACTATCCCCCAACCCCAACCATGCTCACCCTCGCCTTCTCATTACTAGCCCTGCTCCTTATAACCTCTCCGTAGTTCTGCCATGTGCATGCCAGATCCCTGGCCTTGCTCTCACTATCCGTTATGGCTGTAACTGCAGGGCCATTACCGCTTATCCCTGCTGCCAGCACACCATGCTCAAGCGCATCCATGACGAGATGGTATGGGATGGAGAGCAGGGATGATACCAGCACACCATTGAGTACCATGGCATCCCAGTACCTCCCCTCCTCCGCAAGCCTCACGGCATGGTTGAAGTGCTCCACCATCAGAGGCTGCCTCAGCCTCATGGGATCGCTCCTCCTTATGCCCATGGGGAGGAGTATGATGACATGCATATCCTCACTTACCCTCTCATGCCTGATTATCCTCCTGGCATAGTTATCAGTAACGAATACACCACCAAAGTAGCATGCGCATGCATCATCGAACGCACCAGTTATGCTAACTCTGCTCTCTATGGATGCTGATACCGCAGCATCTATGACGTGTAGATCTGTAGGGGTTATCCCATGGCTATCCAGCTCATCATGGCCATGGTGGTTGGCTAGCCTGTAAAGTGCCAGTGCTATGGCATTGGATACAGCGCTAGAGCTCTTGAGGCCATAGCCCATAGGTATCCTTGACCTTATCTCAACCGTTATATCCTTGCTACTGAGCATCTCATCTGGCATGACATGCCTTGCTATGCTGCGTATGAACTCTGCATCCCCAGTGTTAGACTCTATCCTACCGCTACCATCGCTCATACCAACGGTTACATTGACACCCAGCCCTATGCCTAGTGTGGAACCCTTACCAGTAGGTATAGCATTAACTATCGATATGGCGCCATGCATGCTCACCGTGGCGAACAACCCTCTGGGACTGCCCATACGAATTCACCCGAGCATGCTGAGCACCGCCCTGCTCATGACATCCCTGGGCGCATCTATACCAAGCCAGATACCCAGTGCTCTGGCACCCTGCTCAACGAGCATCTCATACCCATAGACCACTGTAGCCCTGGCCTTGAGCGCATTCCTTATGAGCCGAGTCTCCATGGGCCTATACACCAGGTCATAGACTATGCTCCCACCATCTATATCGCTGCTATCCAGCACGCTCGTATCCTCGTAGCCATGCATGCCTAGAGGCGTGGCATTGACTATGAGGTCGCATCCCCTAGAGTATGCACCTGCATCGTTCAGCCTAACCACCTTGCAGTCTATACCAGCATCCCTTGCCATCTCATATAGTATCCTAACCTTCTCATCCTCAACCCTACTGGCTATGATGACCTCACCAACACGCTCGTCTATGAGTGCTACAAGAACTGCCCTGGCAGCACCACCAGCACCCATGATCATCGCACTCCTCCCCCTGAGTATCACACCCCTCCTCCTCAGGGGCTGGATGAAGCCATGCACATCGGTGTTGTAGCCCTTCATCCTCGAGCCATCCACCTTGACTGTATTGACAGCATTGACCCTTCTGCATATGGGGTCGAGATCATCCAGCATGCCCATTATCCTTATCTTGTGCGGTATGGTCACACTGAAGCCGTATGCCCTCTCTCTCAGCATCTCTACAGCAGTGCTCAACTCATCCTCCCTGACCCTGATGGCAACGTACCTGTAACCTAGACCCAGGGCGGAGAAGACGGCGTTATGCATTGCTGGGGATAGAGAGTGCTCTATGGGGTCTCCGATGACACAGAACATCCTCTCACCTCTACCGCTACCATCATCATCATTATTATTATCATCGTCTACTCTTACCATAGCAAACATCACATCCATAGCATTCACGCATATCGGCTACAGGAAGCCTGAACATGATCATCATCGCTATCACTATCACTCTCACCATCACTATACCCATCTCTCATACATGCCCATGGAGCACAGACCCTATCACCCCTGCCACCATATCTATGGTACATCTATCGCCCCTTATACCTTTGGCACTGCTGCATCTCCTGTGCAGTGCATCGTACACTGCCCTCATCTGCCTCAACGTGAGCTGTGATGGTGCTAGGGGCTCATCCAGGGCAGCGTAGGTGAATGGTGCGCCGAGCAGTGTGCATAGAACCCTAGATGCCAGTCCATGCTCGCCCATGCAGAACGCTACCAGCCTCACACCACTACTACCTATCTTATCGTAGAGGGAGAGTATGCTCTCATTGTCATCTATACTCTTGGCCATGGTGACCATCTTCACACTGCTGCTGTATTCTAGCATATCATGCATGATCCCAGCGAGGTCATCCCTGCTAGGTGTGCGGTTGAAGTCATGGTACGATACGAGTAGATCACAGTCTAGTGCTCTCAGATGATCGTACAACTCCTCGCCATGATCACCAGTGAGGGTGCTGTACTCAACATCGAGCAGCATGGGTCTGAACGAGGCTAATCTCTTCAAGATGATCAGCCTCTCAGCCTCACTCCCATCGAATACACCACCCTCACCCCTACTCCTGCACGTGAATACCATCCTATCCCTATGCTCCATCACAGCATCGAGCATATCGCCTAGGGAGTTGATGCTGGAGTAGTCGAACCTCACCTCAACGATATCTGAGCCCTCGCTGAATGCCCTTGCTATATCCATGGCAAGACGCCTGCGATCTCTTGCCGGTACGCTCGTGCATATCTTACCCATGATCATTACATCAGTCTCCTGATTATGGTGATGGTGAGGGCGATGAGAGGGCTGATGGTGATGGTGATGGTGATGGTGATCTGCTCACTTCTCAAGTATGAACTCATCTACCTCTATGCCGAAGTGCCTCCCCCTGCTACCCTTTGCATATACTAGCACCTCATCCCCTGCCTTGAGATCTGTAACAGATACAAGCCTCCCATCCCTGCCCATGAACCTTATCGTCTCTGCATTCTGTACTATTATGCTACCCTCCTCCCTTGCACCATCAACCTCTATATCTGCTCTCACTAGCCTCATAGGTCTAGTCTCTATCTTGACCCTTCCTACGATGGCATCCCTGGCCTTCCCATCACTGCTCACTATAAGCACCTCATCCCCTGCCTCAAGCTCTGCAAGGTACTTGGTCCTGCCATCTGGCATGAGCGTGTAGCAGTGCACTGCCCCAGCGTTCACCCTGAATGGTCTAGGGGATGTGAACTCCGACCCTATAGCCTCATTGTGCATGAGGAACATGAAGTTTGCCCTGCTGCCTATCAGCATACCCTCCCCAACCTTGAGCATGGATGCTGTATCAACACATACCCTCTCGCCTACGCCAGAGTCCCTGACCTCCCTGACCACGGCATACCCCAACCTGAACTCCTTGCTCTGCATGTACACAAGGCTCTGCCTCACACCAGCCATATCCGAGGCCTCGAGGATGACCCCATCGACCCCTACCTGGAGCACGTTGAAGAGCGTTCTGACCTCGCCAGCGTCCCTTGCATACGCAAGTATCTTCGTATTCATGCCCTGCAGCATCGCTATTATATTCTCTAGCGGTATTATCTTCCAGTCATCCGCATCAACGAGCACAAAGTCTGCACCTTGCCTAGCGGCATCAACTATTAGGCTCTCATCACTCTTACCCTTCACCCTAACGAGCAGACCAGCGCTCCTACCACCATCCTTCACCCTCCTGAGTTCATCCATGCTCGAGCATACATGCATATCAGCAGCATCGCTCCCATGTACAGTGATCAGGCCATCGAGTAGGTGGGATGGTAGCGATGATGGGTCTATGTAGATATACCTTATACCCTCCTCCTTGAGTTGTGATAGCAGTGACTCTATGCTATGCTTGGAGCCTACGGGCTTGACTATGAGCATCCTCCTCATCCTGCTACCCTCCATGGCAGTCCCAGCAGCACTAGACCTGCTAACCTCAGCCATCCCCCCTTCTCACCTCCCTCAGAGCCTCCTTCACGCTTGCATCATCGAATATTATGCTTGCTAGAGCCCTTATCATCGCTTGGGGACTCTTATGCTGGAATATGTTCCTCCCGAACGTCACGCCTATGGCCCCAGCCTCCATAGCACCCTTGGTCATCTCGAGTACCTCCTCATCGCTGCTAGCCTTGGGCCCCCCTGCTATCACTATGGGTACGGGGCATCCCTTCACCACACGCCTGAAGCTGTCAGGGTCCCCAGTGTATACAGTCTTAACTATATCTGCACCAGCCTCTGCACCAACCCTGGCTGTATGCGCAACCACCTCTGGGTCGTGTGCATTCTTTATATTCTCGCCCCTAGGGTACATCATCGCCACGAATGGCATGCTCCATTCCATGCACTCACTTGCCACATGCCCAAGTTTGATGAGCATCTCAGGCTCCTCCTTGGAGCCTATGTTTATGTGCACGGATACACCGTCTGCCCCAAGCCTAACGGCATCCTCAACACTACCCATGAGTACCTTCCTGTTTGGTGCAGGGCCCAGGCTTGTGCTGCCCGAGAGGTGCACTATCACACCTACCCTGCTCGGCCTGGGCATGCTCTTGAGTATGCCCTTGTTCACAAGCACACTCGTCAATCCAGCATCCTCACACCTGTATATCATGCCATGGATATCATCTATCCCTGCTATGGGGCCCGAGGATATGCCATGGTCCATGGGGATGCAGAGCATCTTCCCATCCCTGAGTATCCTGCTCAACCTAACCTCCCTCCCAGTGACCATAGGGAAGAGAGAAAATGAACCTATTTAAAAAAGTTGTCAAGGCCCGTAGGAGCGTATGAGCATCCACGGGCAGAGTTGATCATCCTGTTGTTCACACAACACGCCTACACTGCCTTAACCTAAGCTACTATCTCTGCTGTTGCGAACCTGTTGGCAACGTTGGATATCCTTATCTTGTACTCCTTGCCTATCTCTGCGCCCTGGACGAATATCACAAAACCCTTGATCCTTGCTACGCCATCGCCCTTCTTGCTCATCTCATCTATCCTGACTGTGTACTCCTGCCCCTTCTCCACTGGCTTAGGTCTTATATCGAAGCCTGTTCTTCTAGTGCTCGTACGTTACACCTCCTACCATTATTACATCCACCTAAATATAAACCAATAGATACGCATCGTGTATTGGCTTATGATACCAGTATGGGATTGGGTTATTATGTATGTATTATGCATGCATGCATGAGTAGGATCTGCGATTCTATGGTAAACGTTAAATATGATATGATGATGCTGCATACTGTATGAGTAGCGAAGTAAGCCAGGATATAAAGACGATAGATGTTAGGGGGCTCTTCTGCCCTGAACCAGTCTTCAGGACCAAGATAGCCATGGAGAGGCTTACAGTAGGTAGCATGCTCAAGGTCATTGCCGATGACCCAGATGCTGAGGAGGATATAAAGCGGTGGGTCCAGAGGACAGGGCATGAACTCGTGAGCCTGAACAAGGAAGGCAGCAACCTGATCTTCCTCATAAAGAAGAAGTAACAGATGCAGGGAGAGAGAGGGTTAGGTATGAGGGCGCTTACACCAGAGCTCCTGGATAAGATAGGCAACACGCCGTTGATAGAGTTGAGATCATTCTCAGACGGCAGCACAAGGATACTCGCCAAGCTCGAGTGGTTCAACCCCTTCGGCTCCGTGAAGGATAGGGCAGCGTACTGGATGTTCAAGGATGCAGAGAGGAGGGGCCTAATAGTCAGGGGCAAGCATGTGATAATAGAGCCCACGTCTGGGAATACGGGGATAGCGCTTACAGGGATAGCCAGGCTGCTGGGTTATGAGGTTGAGATAGTGATACCTGAGAAGGTGAGCGAGGAGACCAAGGGCATACTCAGATCGTTGGGAGCAAACCTGTACGAGACATCCGATGATCTATGCCCTAGGGTTGGTGTTGGTACGGATCAGAGCATATCTCTAGCGAAGGCCATAGCAAGGGCTAGGCCTGAGAGGTACTACATGCCCAACCAGTATGAGAACGATGCGAACTTCCTTGCGCACTACGAGGGCACTGGGCCTGAGATATGGGCGCAGACCAATGGAATGGTGACGCACTTTGTAGCAGGTGTGGGTACTGGAGGTACGATAACCGGTGTGGGGCTATACCTGAAGGAGAGGAGCAAGGCCATAAGGGTGATAGCGGTGCAGCCGCAGAGGCAGCACCTCATCCAGGGGTTGAGGAACTTCGAGGAGTCCAATGTGCCAACGCTCTTCGAGCGTAGAGCGCACGTAGTTGATGAGTGGTATACGATAACCAACGAGGAGTCGTTCAAGATGGTCAGGGAGCTGTATGAGAGGGAGAGGCTCCTGGTCGGGCCATCGTCTGGCTGTGCGATGGCTGCAGCGTGCAAGGTCAGGGACAGCATGGGATCATCCATGGAGGGTTATAACGAGCATGGGAAGGGGGGCAGGAGGGAGAGGGATAGGGAGAGGGTCATAGTGGTTGTATTTGCAGATAATGGAAGGAAGTTCAGAAGCCTCTATACCCAACAGGGGGTATTCAGCAGTGAGGAGTTCGATGATGCGTTGAGGAGTGCTGTAATGCTAGGTGAGTCGTTCTTTTAATGATGATCTTAACCATTGGTTCAGGATAGTATTCGTCTGTCAAGAGATCGCCATGACCAGCACCTAACTGCTGTACACCATCATCCTGCTCCATCACTAAACACCGATAACAGGTTGGATATTACCTGATCGCTCACTGAACTGTACTGAACTCACCACGCCTACTCTGTCCATTCATCCACATACACTCATCTACCGTTATGGTACTTCTCTGCAAGATACCTCTCCACATCTAGAGCAGCCATGCACCCAAACCCAGCAGCGGTTACAGCCTGCCTGTACACAGGATCATGCACATCCCCAGCAACGAATACACCATCTACATTCGTCCTGGTATGGTCCCTGACCTTGATGTAACCGTGCTCATCCATATCTATCTGCCCCTTGAATATCCTTGTGTTTGGCTCATGCCCTATGGCTATGAATATGCCCCCACACTTCAACTCGTACCTCTTATCGTTGGTGATATCCCTTATGAGGACGGCGTTGACCTTCCTATCGCCAAGTATATCCTCTACAACAGAGTTCCACACGAAGCTCACCTTTGGGTTGGTGAATGCCCTCTCTTGCAGTATCTTGCTTGCTCTTAGCCTATCCCTCCTATGCACTATCTGGACCCTGTTGGCGAACTTCGTTAGGAAGAGTGCTTCCTCTACTGCACTGTCCCCTCCCCCAACCACGACTATATCCTCGCCCTTGAAGAATGGCCCATCGCACGTTGCACAGTACGAGACCCCTTTACCAGCGAACCTCTCCTCGCTCTTCAGCCCGAGCTTCCTTGGAGAGGCACCAGTTGCTATTATCACTGCATCCGCCTCTAACCTCTTGTCCACCGTGTTGATCACGAAGGGGTTGTGCGTGAACTCAACGCTTGTAGCGATATCATCGAGTATCGTTGCGCCGAACCTCTCTGCCTGAGCACGCATGTTCATCATCAACTCTGGGCCGAATATACCATGGGGAAAGCCTGGGAAGTTCTCAACCGTACCAGTGTTCATCAACTGCCCTCCTGGTAGATCCCCACTCACTACAAGGGTATCAAGCTTCGCTCTTGCAGTGTATATCGCAGCGGTGAGACCCGCAGGACCAGAGCCAAGGATTATCACAGAGTACCTATCCTTGAGCTCCCTACCCTCCTCCATGGATGCTGTTGATATGTACATGGAGTTTGACATAGGGGAGCATCCAAGCAAACCTTATTTAAATCATGATACGATGATATGCTATGCAGTGCTATGATGGTGGGGTAGGAGGAACGCTACTGCTCTACGATGATAGGTGCCATCACTGCACAAGGTTCGCCCTGCTCGTGCATAGGCTCTACGCTCATATAGGATACAGGGTAGTGTTGATCGGACTCTACAGTGTGGAGGGGGTGAGGGTTAAGGCTCTGCTGTATGAGTACTGTGATCCAGATGCGATGTTCTGGCTCATACATATAGACCATGGCCGTATAGAGGCGTATGGAGGGAGGGTCGCACTATGCAGGTTGGCGATCGAACTTATCAAGGGCATAGCACGCAAGGTGCGTATGGTGGATGCAGTGACAAGAGAGGGGAGGAGAGGAGGTGAGGTAGGGGGAGGAGTAGGAATGGGAGAGGAGGGAGGAACGAATAGTAGGGTAGTTGGATACCAGTTGGTATCTACCGATCATGCTGGTGATGCATATAGATGCAGCATACCGTGCAGAGAGGAGGGATGCAATCTATTCTCAAGGATGATCAGACTGCTCCTCAACGGTAAGAAGGTTACCATTATGGAAGATCATCAAAAATAGGATTGCATGGTCTTCTTCTTCTCTCCTTCTCTTCTCCTTCTATTACTACTACTACTGCTACTACCAGCAGTACTACAAGCAGTCATCATGAATAATGTCAGCAGCATGCTTTTAGTGCTCTACGCTCACCTCAACCTCTTCCTTCAACTTCATCGCTGCTATCTCTGCTGCCCTCCTCCCAGAGAGTAGCATGGCACCGAACGTTGGTCCCATCCTTGGCAGTCCAAACGTCTCAGCAACGCTCATCCCAGCGACTATCAGCCCTGGGTACACCTCAGATGTATGCTCAACCACAAGGTCTTCAGACTCCTCAACCCACATAGGGTTCATTCCAGAGAACTTCACGAGCCCCCTATCCATGAGCCTCCTCACGGCAACGGCATCATGGCCAGATGCATCTATCACCACCTTGGCCTCTAGTGCGACTGGGTCGACGCACGTTATGTTCCTAGGCAGTGCAGATACGGGCATCCAGTTCACCACTACTCCAGCAACCCTCTTCCTCCTCAGCACTAGATCATCGAACTTTGTGAGGTTCAGGAACTTGACCCCAGCATCACATGCAGATGCTATAAGCTTTGAGCATGCATTGGGGCCAGGAGTGGCATATAGACCATCGCTCACCTGCTTGTACTTCACGCCCAGTTCATCGAGGACCTTGTTTGCTGGCGCCCTAACTGTTATGGGGTTCATCATGAAGCCCCCTATCCAGAACCCTCCGCCAAGGTAGTTGTTCTGCTCGACTATCAGTGCCTTGAAGCCCATCCTTGCTAGGTCCCTCCCAGCCATCAACCCTGCAGGGCCAGCACCTATTATTATCACATCGCTATCAGCATACTCCATGAACGTCTCATGGAACATCTCTGCTATGGTCCTGGTTATCTCCTTCTCACTCACCTTTGCGAATATAGGCATATGCATACTCCCCAACGGTGATATTTAATGGTTGGTATGCATAGACGTGCGCACATGTCCATGCAATGGGGCAAATCTTATATAGGATCTGGAGTAACCTAATCAGTACTAGAAGTTATGGATAGCAGTGGTGGTAGCAGCAGTGATGATCATGCCCTAGGCTTTGATGCAGGGAAGAGGGTATCGAAGATAACATTCATAACGTTGTTTGCCATAGGTGTAGCAGAAGTAACTATAGGGCTGATCAGCAACAGCGTAGTGCTCATAGCAGATGGTATAGACTCGTTCGGTGACTCTGCCATAACGCTCATAGTGCTCCTTGGACTACTCTTTGCCACGAAGCCCAACAAGGTTGATGGCAGTGGCAACAGTAGCAGCGATGGTGCGGGTGCGGGTAGGGGTGCAGACCGCTTCCGTTACTACAAGATAGAGAGCTTCGCTGCATTCGTCGCTGCTATAGGCATGGTGAGTATGGGTGTGGTAATAATCATCAGGGCGGTGGAAGCACTGCTTGATCCAGTAGAGATAGTGCATCCAGAGATAGCCTTGATAACGCTTGCATCTGCTGCCATAGTATCTGGTTATAGAGCGCTACAGATGAGCAAGATTGCAGGTAAGTACAACCTACTCTCACTGAAGGCTGGAGCAAGGAACTCCATAAAGGATAGCATGGCCTCTGTGATAGGGTTCTTCAGCATACTGGTAGCAGTATACCTTGGCTTCCCTCAGGCAGATCCAATAGGGGCTATCATAATAGCAGCGTTCATATTCTCCATATCATACTACATACTCAAGGACTCATCGCTAGTGCTACTGGATATAATAAAGAATCCCCAGATGGTAGAGCAGGTGAAGGCCCTCATCGAGCGGGGGCATGGGGTTAAGGTGAGCAGCATATCCCTGAGACCTATGGGGCCGTTCCTGCATGCTGAGATAAGCGTGGTGCTGGATGGAGGTATGACCATTGCTGAGTTCAAGAGGCTCGCAGATGGTATAAAGAAGAGCGTTAGGAGGAGTTTCCCTACCATCCAGAGGATTGCAGTTATAATAGAGTCATGATCCTCTTCATGCACATGCCAATGGTGGCATGGCCTCTCTACTCTCAGCCTACTCTCCACCTACATGAACCTGCCTCGTAACCTTCAGCTGCCTCTTATACATGGATACTATCTCATCTACAGTAGTTGCATCCTCAGCGCTCTTGTCATCCCTAACCCTTGTGAACTTTGGGAACCTCAACGCTAGGCCGTTATCCTTCCTTATCGAGTTCAGTGCGCATGTGTGCAGTGGGCTGAGCGTTATCTCTGATGCTATTACCTCCACGACTATCCTGGGCTCGAACCAGACATCCGCCTCTAGCCTAGAGTTCACCCTCGCATGCCTATGCTCCATCCTATACGGGCTGAGCATCGTGTAGAACCTGTTGAGGTCCTCATCGGTGAACCCTGTACCCACCTTGCATACCGTGTAGAATGTATCATCGTCTCTACTGTACGATGCTAGGAGTAGTGCACCATACCTGCCCACCCTCCTACCCCTGCCATGGAACGCACCAACCACAACCAGATCCAGTGTATCGGCCAACTCGCTCCTGTACTCCCTCTTCAACTTGACCCATGAGTATCCCCTTGCACCAGCCCTGTATGGGCTGTTGAGGTCCTTGATCATCAGCCCTTCACACCCCTCGTTTATTGCCTTGAACATGTAATCCTCTATGGTCTTTGCATCATCTGCGATGATCATGGGCACTATACTGACTGTTCTACCACCACCCCCAGCGCTACTGCCACCATCGCTACCACCACTACCACTGCTACCATCAACCAGCAGACCCTCCAGTATCCTCCTCCTCTCCATATACGGTAGATCTATGCATACCTTACCATCAACGTAGAGTACATCGAAGAGGTTCAGTGCTATTGGATACTCCCTCATGGCCTCTTCCACACCGTACTTCCTTCTCCTGTGCATCAACTCCTGGAACGGTAGGTACTCCTGGGTATCCTGGTTTATCGCCACTGCCTCCCCCTCAACTATCACATCCCTGTATCTGATACCTGTAACTACAGCATCCACAGCGTCAGGGTAGTGGCTGGTTATATCCTCAAGCCTCCTAGAGAATATCTTAACCCTGTCACCGTGCTTGTGTATCTGCAGCCTCTCACCATCTAACTTGTACTCTGCAGCACATTGCCCATTCATCCTCTCAAGTGCCTCCTCTGCACTTGCAACACGCTCAGCGAGCATGGGCCTTATGGGCCTGAAGAGTTCCATCCTGATCGCCTTGACCGCATCCAGTCCCCCATCCACGAGACTCCTTGCCACCAGCCCAAGATCACTGGTCAGGTTGTATGCCCTCTCCAGCACATCCCTGCTCTCCTTGCCCCCAGCGAATGCTATGGCCAATGCATCCAGAATAGTATAATCTGCAACACCAAGCCTCAACCTCCCGGTGACCATCTTGAGTATGTACTTACCCTCCCTGGGCTCTGCATCGTTGAGCAGGTTGCATATATACCTTATCTTTGCATCCTGGGAGCCCTGCCCCTTGAGTGCTGCAACCCTCTCTAGCGTATAGTATACCCTCTCTACTGTCAGTTTATCCCTGAAGAGCACGCCCTGCACCCTCCTGCTCAAAGCCTCCTCCGCAGCCTCCCCTATATCGCCCCTCCTTACATACATCTCCTCAACCCTCTTCACATCCAGCCCAGAGGAGATAGCCAGTGCTCTCAACGCCATCTTATCTGCTACACCAAGCTCCACACCTTCGTACTCTGGCCTCAGCCTCCCAAGCATCAGGTACACGACCTTGTCCACGAGTTCCCTGGGAGTGCTCCTGAACAGCCTGACTATGAGCTCCGTGAGTTCTGTCCTCCTGCTGGTAGCCTCCATCTCAGTGAAGACATCAACTACTGTGGAGTAGTCCATACGGGGAAGGTAGCATGATAGGTTAATAAGTTGCTATCCCCAAGCAGTGGTATGGGTGGAGCAGGCAAGAAGTCTGTTGGGGCAGAGGCGAAGAGACAGGCAAGGGAGCAGGAGCAGGAGGCGAGGAAGGATAAGGGTAAGAAGGAGAAAGGGGAGGAGAGGCAGAAGGGTGCTGTGCTCGCTGATGATAAGCAGGTGATCAGTACCATCTCCTCTATGAAGGCTGTGACTGCGCAAGGATTGGCTAGGAGCATAGGGGTCAAGGTATCAGTTGCCTATGCTATGCTGAGGAGGTTGGAGGCCCAGGGATCGATCAGGAAGTTTGGAGGCTACAGCGGACATTACGTGTACCAGTTGATAGATAACGAGGCTACCAGCAGATAGATTGATGGCGTTTGGTGGGTGGGTGGGTGGGTAGGTAGAGGGATGTATTGGAGCAGGAGATGTGGGAGGAGGAATGGGATCGTCGAGGTGTATTTGGTAGAGAGAAGGATGGATGTTGGTGCTGGTGCTGTTGGTGCTAGCGCCGGTGTTAGTTTGCTATAGTGACCTATGAGTGTATGGTCAACCATCGCTAGGGAGGAGTAGGAGTACGTCTCCAGCACCTATACCCTCTAGCACCTCTATGTTGCTAGTTACTCTGCCCAATGGGTTGAACATCATACCCTTCACATCTTTGAGGAAGATGCATACTGCGCCATTAGCCACCATGAATCCTACATCCCCTCTCCTGAACTCATCCCTCTGCTTCTCCCTACCTAGTGCAAGCCCCGTCTCCATGTATATGAAGAGCCCATCGAACCTGTGAGCCCTGCCCTCGATGGGTAGTGCCCTGATTATGGAGCCTACGGTCAGTGGAGCAAGATGTCTGGCGAACTCACATTCGCATCTACCCTTACCCCTAACCTCCATGATAAGCCTGATCCTGGATACTGACATGATAGCAAGTACTGGCATCCAGTAGTAACGTTTATTTGTATTGTTAAGGATTCTGCACCTGTTTGGTAGAAGGAGGTAAACCTTCCAGATCCAAGAAGGGTAGAGTACCCAAGAGAGAAGAGAAGGTGAGGAGTGATGGTATGATTACTGCTGAGAAGACAGGTAGCGATGTGAAGGATGCAATGATCGGCAAGGATGTGGATATGGTCGCTCAAGTGGTGAGGGATGAGGGTGGTGGTAGTGGTAGTGGTAGTAGTGGTAGTGGTTCCATATCTAATACCATCGCAGGGAGCATCGCTCAGGAGCAGCAGGTACGGCTAGAGCAGCAGCAACAGAAGAGCAACAATGAGATAGGCGTGAACCTTGTAGAGGTCAGGTCTGAGGATAGGAAGGTACTGATAGGCCCTGCTAGGCTGACACGGTTCGAGAGGGCCAGGATAGTTGGTGCTAGGGCACTGCAACTATCGCTAGGAGCACCACCACTAATCCAGATACCAAAGGATGCCATAGATCCGATCTCCATAGCAGAGTACGAACTGAACAGCAAGGCCTTACCCATCTCCATAAGGAGGATACTCCCAGACGGGCACTATCAGGATATCCCGATAGTATGGCTCATGAACTGATCTTCTTCCTTCATTTATTTATTCGTGTTGTGAGTTGATGTATAATCTAAATGAAATGATCCTATAATAAAAAGTAGGGGTATGTGCTGGATCTGGTAACCTACTTGCTCCTTACCATCGCAACGTTGGTTCTGGTCTTCCTCCTACCCACTATATCCAGTATAGTGTATGTGCCGAACATCCCTACTGCGAACGCAACTATTGCGTACACCTCTATCATCCTGATCACCAAGACTACACTACAGTAATCTGAATATAAGCATGATTCATCTCCAAATAATAGAACTTTGCAAGGGGGAAGAACCCTCAGGAGATGAGCTTACTATTCATAATTGCGTGCTCAGACCTCCTTCAGTCTGCTCTCATCGAATGAGCCAGAGGCATACCACTTGTACCTGAAGAAGTCTATACACCACTCACGGAATAGAGGATCGCTACCGAATAGCATGTAGTTGAGGTCTGTATCCCCACGCTGGTCTGGGAAGAGTACCGCTGCGTGCTTGTCGGTTGCTATAACCATGACCTCCACCCTATCGCACATCCTCCTCTCAACCACCCCCTTCCTTATGTACTCCTGCCAGTCTAGCCTGTTGAGTATCTCCCTCCTGCCCTTGGGCACTATGGTGTTGTGGCCGAAGATGTATGAGAACCTTATACCCTGCCTAACCCTCTCCACCAAGGGCTCTATAAGGTCTAGAGGGACTTGGGCCATCAACTCCATTATGTACTCATTGGCATTGGCGTAGATCATCTTCCACCTCTCGAGCACTGCAACCACTCCACTAACTAGTTCTGTGCTGTTGAGGGCACCAATACGCTGTATGAACTTCATGGGCAGATCACCAAAGGTATGCTCCTCAAAGTAGTGCTTGTTCTTTGCCAGGAACTCGAACGAGGGGATCTGCGTTATCACACTCCTACCATAGGTGGTCAAGGAGAGCATGCCATCGGAGTCCTTCTTCACCAGCCCAGCATCCATCAGCCTGTTCGCATTCCTGTGCACCTCCTGCACTGTAGCATCCAGCTCCTTTGCTAGGGCTGAGAGCTTCATGCTCTTCTCGCTGAGTCTGAAGAGTATGCTCCTCCTAAGCTCCCCAGCCAGCTCCCAGAATATGTCGTATGGCGATGCCTCATCCATCATGCTTTTACTCATATCGGTGAATCATACGCACCTGCATCTAAATTTTTTGATTGGGCAGATCTAGCGCCTCCTCTTCCTGAACCTCTTGCTGTAGTTATCTACAGCATAGGATATGATACGTTTGGCCTCAGCAGCATCCTTCCAGCCTATAACAGCAACCTCCTTACCCTCGAGCTGCTTGTAGACCTGGAAGAAGTGTGCTATCTCCTTAAGCACATGCTCCTCGATATCCCTCATGTCCATGTACCCAGAGTACCGAGGGTCATCCTTGGCTACGCACAGGATCTTATCATCCTGTACCCCAGAGTCAACCATCCTCAGCAGGCCTATGGGTCGAGCCTGTATAAGCACCCCTGGATACGTTGGGTTGCTCACAAGCACCAGGGCATCGAGAGGGTCTCCATCATCTGCCAACGTCCTAGGTATCAGCCCATAGTCTCCAGGGTAGTGGAGGGGGGAGAAGAGCACCCTATCCAACTTGAGTATGTTCTTATCCTTATCGTACTCGTACTTGTTCTGCGAGCCCTTGGGTATCTCGACTATCACGTTAACAACCTCAGGCATATGCTCCCCAGGCTCTATATCATGCCATAGATGCATACAGGCATCTCCAAAGACCAGAATAAATAATTACCTATATCAAAATGTTATTTATATGCCCATGCAGGTTAGTCTATTCTATGGGCTTGAATAAGCAACTCAGGGATGTGCTTGAGCAGTTGATAGATGATACCATGGTGCAGAGTGCAGACTTTGTGAACGTTGCGAGATCGTTCAGGCCATTGATAAGT
>JANWZS010000015.1 GCA_025054855.1 Candidatus Nitrosocaldus sp.
ACTTGTGTACGATGATCTGAGCATGAGGAGTAAGATGAGGACGCTCAAGTACTATTCAGGAAGCATGGATGATATACTAAGGCATGCGAGGGCACTGCTCGAGGAGGCCCTTGGAGAGGGCAGCAGGCCAGTGAGGCGCCTGGGGGTGAGGGTATCAGATCTCATGAGTGTGAAGGGTCAGGAGACTCTTCAGAGGTTCATGTGAGATGCACGTAATGTAACCAGCCTACTGTATGCCCATGGTTTGCTTCTGGTCACTGCTTACCCCCACTGATACCAGCAGCATCCTTGCCCATGCTCCTTCTAGCCCTCCTGCTCTCAACGTACATTATCAGTATAAGGTAGCCAGCAAGCCATGGCAGGAACATTATCTCCCCTGCGATGGAGTGGAATGACTCGAATGCATTGACATCAGCGCTAACGGTGAGCACGTATATGGATAGTGCGAGTATCCTCATAGTGTTAACGAATACCGTACCAGCAACCCCTATGGCAAAGTATATGGCCTTCCTCCTGGGCTGTATATTCATCTTGAGGAGGAATGCGAGCATCACTAGGGAGTATATGATCATGCTGTGCACACCTGCCGATGGCCAGAAGACCTGGAGTGCCATGGAACCCTTGCTCCCGTTCAGGAAGAGCATGTTCCCCCTTGCAGTGGCACTGCCTATGTCCAGGGTGTTTATTATCCAGGCATCGAACTGGAGCAGGTAGGGCACTACGAACTGGAGTGGGCCGAGGGTGTTGTAGGGGAAGAACGCATCGAGCGAGAGTATTATTGCGCTCCCCAGCAGGTATATTGGGCTGGCTGGGGCTATCCTTAACCATCTCCTCCCGTATATGATGCTGAGCGATGCCACCATGAAGGTGCCAAGCACAACGTAATCCCACATCCACGTCCAGCTGTCCTTCAGCCTTGCACCGTACTGTGATGCAGAGTCCATTATGACCTGCCTGTACCCGTTCTCTACCAGTGTAAAGTAGACCATGCATGCAACAGCTATGGCGGATGCAGCGTAGAGCCTCCTCCTCGATACACCATACCTTATACCGACTATCTCTGCCACTATGAAGACTAGGGCGAAGAGGAACCCCCCTCTGCCCTCGTTCCAGCCCATCTGGAATGTATCTGGTGCTATGGCTATGGTGTAGAGCACTGGAGAAGCGAGGAGTATGAGTATGGGGATGTAGCTGCTACTGCTGCTACCCTTACCCGCTAGAGCCTCCTCCATGGCATGATTACACCCTACACCTTATTAAAACTGTTCAGCATAGTCCGATAGCCTCATCTGCACCCCTCGCATGTATCGTAGCATATGGCATGACTCCCTCCATCGCCTCAGGGGTATCCTGAGCATGCCCATGGCATGGCTCAGCGCACCATCCATGCTGCTGAACCTTGCCCCTCTACCCCTGAGCATCGCTCTAACATTCTCCCTGACGAACCATACACCGACTGGTATATTGAACCCTGGGTATATCTCCCTGAGCATGAGTACCCTTGCCTGCCTCCTGAGTGCCAGAAGATGCTCAGCAACAGCAAGCCTGGCGGAGTAGTAGCACCCTCCAACTATAGCGTAATCCTTCCTGCCCCTGTAGCCCTCGTGATCCCCTACCATCTCAATCCCAGCACCATCGCCTAGCATATTCCATGTTGTGTATGGGAACCACGCCTCAACCCACTCGAACTCCCATGTGCCTGGCATTACGATGCATACGAACCTGTTCATGCTGACATCCCTAGCGTATACTATGTACTCATCCACGCTGGGCATACCCTTCACCTGCTCAACCAATGCCCTAGATACCGTATCATCTACTGCCGTTATGCTCCACCTCGTAGGTACCAGCCTCCTCCTGCGCCTATGCCCTAGGCATCCAGCACTCAGTGCCCTTACTATACCAGTTACGCTCACACCCCTGGTGTAGAGCTGGAGTATAGCATCCCCTGCACCCAGATCGCCATCGTTGTAGGCATGCTCTATCCTAGAGTCAACCCTTACGTTACCAACCCTCAGCCTCTCTATCTCTGCAGATGGTCCGGATGGAGGCAGGTACTCGCTCAGGCTTGCTCCTGAGGGTTTATGCTTGAAGAGCATCTCAGCATCAACTGGCCTATCTGCCATCGCAAGCTCCTGCATGAGCGATACCATGCTAGATGAGAGGTCATGGGCATGGAGGCTGACCTTGCCCCTGACCAGTGCAAGCCTTAGCCTGAGTACCTCATCGAGGCTCATGCTATGCCACTCCTCTGGGCTATCGTAGATGCCTATGCTCATACCACTCGCATGGTCGTGGAGCGGTACCATGGGGCCTATGCTTACCCTAGGGTACCCTCGCCTTCCAACGAATATGCATGGTGGTGTGTAACCATCAATGCCATTACCAACATCCAGACGCTCAAGGAGGGGCTGTATACTCGCAGATACCAGTATGGGGCAGTATGCTAGACCACAGAGGTACCTGCTGCCCCTACACCTGGTGCAGAGGGAAGGGCTCGGCTGTATTATTATATGCAACCCTCCATGCAGTGATCTATGCGCTTGATGGTAAGGGCTATAGTTGCTGTGATCTGGCACCACGGGTAAGCATGATCCTGGCATACATTATGTAGGTATGTATGGATTCAATTTAACTCTTCTCCATTGTAGGTGGATCAGCACCCATACCATCGAGGCTCCTGTACTCCTCCCTCATGGCCGCTATAACCTCTCCCTTTAGAGCCTCTATTATCTCGCTGGTATACCTGCTCAGATTCGTATCCTCTATAAGCCTGGGCCTCCTGTAGTCTATCCTGACCTCCTTCTTGACCCTTGCTGGTCTGTGGGTGAATACTATTACCCTGTCAGCAAGGCATACAGACTCTGTTATGTTATGCGTAACGAACAGTATGGTCTTCTTGGTCTTCTGCCAGAGGAGTTGCAGGTCAACCAGCAGGAAGTCTCTGGTCTGAGCATCGAGTGCGGCAAAGGGCTCATCCATGAGGAGTACCTCTGGGTCCATGACCAGTGACCTTGCTATTGCTACCCTCTGCTTCATACCTCCAGAGAGCTGGTGCACGTAATAGTCGGCAAACTTCTCCAACTGCATCAACTGCAGGTAGTGCATGGCCATCTCCCTCCTCTTCTTCTTATCAACACCTGCTATCTTGAGCCCAAACTCAACATTCTCAACCACAGTAAGCCATGGGAATAGCGCACCCTCCTGGAATATCATTATCCTATCTGGGCCAGTATCGTTTATACATCTACCATCCAGCAGGATCTCGCCCTCGGATGGGCTCTCAAGCCCTGCTATTATGTTGAGTAGCGTGGTCTTGCCACACCCAGATGGCCCGACTAGGCATACGAACTCCCCATCCTCTATGCTTATGCTAACACCATCTATAGCCTTGACTACCCCATTAGAGTGGTTGTAGATCTTGCTCACATTCCTAACATCAAGTTTGGCCAAGGTACCCTGCCTCTACTGCATCTACCTATCTCTCCTATTAATAAGTATAATTTGAGTATTCTCGCTCTGTACACTCGCCAACTGCCCTGTGATGCTCATGAGGCCAGCATCGTAGAAGAGTCTATCCATAGCAGGCTCAGAGTGGAATAGCCCGATCATTATACCCTTCCTCAGGTAACCCTTAACTGATTCATGCATGGGATCGTATGTGAACTCGAGCGAGGAGAATGCCCTCCTCACTATATCCTCAGGCAGTGATTGACCAGTTATACCCTTTATCTCCCTGCTCGCTATGATCAGTGCCTCATCCCTATTCTCATTGATCCACTTTATTATGCCTATGTGGACTCTCAGCACCTTATCGATCAGATCTGGCCTCTCATCTATCAGATCCGATCTTGCAACCAGCACAGTGGTTGCAAACCTCCCGTCTGGCCATAGACTCCTCTCATCGAGGAATACCTTGCCCCCTTCCTTGAGTGCCCTACTGGCCCAGGGTTCAGGCACCCATAGTCCATCTATCTCGCCCCTCCTGAACAGCAGGAGCAGTTCGGTACCCCTTGCATGTATTACGCTTATATCACCCATATCCTCCTTCAGCCTCAGCCCATGCTCCATGAGGTATGATCTCAGTGCCACATCCTGTGTATTGCCATACTGGGGAGCACCGAACCTCTTGCCCCTCAGATCCTCAAGCGTATCTATACCCTCACGGGTTACGAACATCGCACCTCCAGATGCTGCACCCGCTATTATCCTAACGGAGCCATTGCTTGCAAGGTGTGCCTGTATCGCAGGTACAGGGCCCGTGTATGCTATATCCACCTGCCCCGTGAGCAGTGCGAACATGGTATCCGGACCAGCCTTGAATATCATGTACTCAACATCCATGCCGAGCTCCTTGCTGAATGCATCGCTACTCTTCGCTATCAGTGCTGGGGTGTGTGTTAGGTTTGCCTGAAGCCCTACCCTTATAACGGTTCTTGCAGAGGCGCTGCCACCATCATCGTGGTGTTGTGGTGCCGATATGGATACGATGATGATAGACGATAGTACTATCGTGACCGATGCCACGAGCATAGCCACGATCCTACGCTTCATCTGTATGCTAGAAGATAATACCATATTTAAACGGAGGTGCTCCTCTTGCAGATACATAAGTGTGAAGGGGTTAGCGCATGCAGATAACTGGCCATGCGCCTTCCTTATACAGATGCCGTGAGCGAGCAGGGCAGGGAGTCATGGAGAGGGAAGGGAGAGGGAGAGGGAACCAGCCGGTATCTGCTATGCTTTGCTCACACCACATCAACCTCAAGCACCTGCACTGGTGCAAGGGCAACGGGCTTACCTATGCTATCCCATACAAACACCTCTATCCTGTATGAGCCCTCCCTATCAGGGGTCCATGGTAATGTGACTATTGCACGTGTGTTGCTCTCCAACTCAGATGCCACCATGCTTATAGATGCAACCGTGCCATCTGAGTACTTCACCTGTGATATGCATACGAACCCCTGCACCATAGGCTGCCTGTTTAGCAGCTCAACCTTCACGGCCAACTTGCTCCCGAAGGAGAGTACCCTTATCTGCTCACCGAACTGGGTTATCACCTCTGGCCTTGATACGAGCATCCTCTCGCTGGCAGGTATGCCAGTGCCGAATATGGCCTCTGCAGTGACATACCTCATCTCCATCGTAGTCACATTATCGGCAGCAAGCCTCACAGGATATGGAAGTGTATCGTCAAGGTACCTCGCATATATCCTATCGTTGTCCGTGACCCTTAACGATGGCTGCTCACCATCCCTGCTGCTGGAGAGTTTCACGATGCCAGTGAATATGCCAGTGTTGACATCGCTCTCAACTAGCGTTATCCTTGTGCCAGAGGTATCCGTATCGGACCATAGGAAGACCGTGGCCCTATCCTTGGCGTATGGGTCCCTGTCGGCCTCAGGCTCCTCAAGCCTAACCTCCGCCCTATCGGTGCTGTAGTAGTACTGCCTATCGAACGAGAGCCTGGCCTCATGGTAGACTATCCTGGCAGATGTGGCTACTGCAGTGTTGTACACAGCGACTATCCAGTCATCACGCCTGACCTCCAGATCACCCCTGTAAGTTAATGGGTTTGGTGTCAGCCTAATACTCCCGCTGAATACCCCGCTACTCTCGGACGTCTCTCGCAGGTACACAGGTATGCTGGAGTTCCTACCCTTGACGGCCACGCTCACAACATCCACTGCCCTTGGGTCTGAATCCCTCGATGCGTCCTGTAGTGTTATACCGACTATATCGAATGGTGTGTACTCTACCCTATCGAATGCCAGCAAGGGTACAATACCATCGTTGCTCTTGCTACTACTACTGCTAATGCTAATGCTAATGCGAATGCTGTTACTGCTACTACCGTTATCGTTGATGAGCCAAGCATCATGATCTAGGTAGTGTGTATCTGCACCGCCTTCATGCACATATGCTAGTGTGTGTCCAGTGTAGGTACCCATCATGTATGGGAGTAGCATCACCATTGCTACTAGGGTAGTCAGGCGTCTATGCGCATCCATCACCTATACTTATAAGTATAGTACGTAAAAACTTTAGGCTTGCACACTCGCACCCTCTCGCTCTCATCCTGCAGATCCCTCTGCAACGATAAGGTCTATGACCTGCCTCAGACCATCCCTGTACGTTGGGTATGTGAACCTGAAGTTCATGTGCCTCTTCAGCCTTGAGTTGCTGTACATCGCTGAGTACCTTATGGCCCTCATCAGATCTGGGCTGAGATCGCTGGCCATGTTGAGTGCCCTTGCCATACCATGCATCACATAGGATATGCTGCTTACTAGGGTGTATGGGAGGAGCACTGGCCCTCCTATACCCAGCAGTGAGCATGCATGGTTGAGGTAATCGAGCCACCTCACGGGCTCATCATCTACCAGGTTGAGTATCCTCGCATCACCCCTGTACGATAGGCACTCTATGAATGCCCTCGCACAGTCGTGCACGTGCACTACACCGGTGTAGTTTCCACCATCCCCTATCCAGAAGACCTTGCCCTTGGCAAGCATCCTTGATATTGGATCGCAATAGCTGTGATCGATGTAGCCGTAGACGTAACCCGGTCTGAGTATGATGGCATCCAGTCCCTGCTCCATTAGGCTTGATATGATCATCTCAGCCTCCAACTTCGCCCTCCCGTACCCAGTATCAGGCCTGCACATGCTCTCCTCATCCAGCGCATTTCCATTGCCATTGCCATATGCTGCTATACTGCTTGCATACACCAGCCTTGCACCATGCTCCATGCATATCCTTGCTATCCTCTCAGTGCTATCGACCATCACAGCCCTAAGCATGCTGTACGGATGGAATCTCACCTTCGCTGCCAGATGTATCACAGCATCGGAGTCGCTCATCAACTCCTCCAATACACTGGTCTCAGCATCCTCAAGGTCCAGTATATGGATATCTGCGTACTCCTCCAGTGATGATGCCTTGCTCCCATCCCTGACCAGTGCTAAAGTATCATGGCCACGTGTGTGGAGTTGCTTAACAACCTCCCTGCCTATGAACCCCGATGCCCCTGTTACACATACCTTCTTCATCAGCTGCCCCGTTATACGCTGGAATCTCTTAAATCTATTCTCTGAGCATTGGTCTCAACGCTAGAATACCCCCTATAACTCCAAGGATAGTGCCAGCGGTACCTACGTAACTTCCAGTCCCTGCTATTGAGAATGCGATTATCAGTGCTATCCATAACAGCTTATCAGACCCATACTCTTTAAGTTTCATCGCACCGATTATCACTATACTACCAAACCCAAACAAGGAGGATATCCTGGCATACTCGAATATCCAGAATGGTATCTCGTATATGTACGCTAGTTGTATAGCCTCCCAGACACCATTTGCTACAATCAACCATCCGGCGATGAATGATAGCCTGAAAGGTAGGTCACCACTACCACCACCGTTAGTACTACTACTACTACCACCATTCATATCCGATCATGACCGATCTTCGTTTATATCCTTTAAGTGCATTCACGTTGCATTGATCTGACAGTACACCTATTCGAAAGGATGAATATGGGAGTGTAACAAAGGTACTCATCCCCTAACTCCATCATCCATCTCTACTTATACGGAGCCTCCTGTTGAACCGTAATTATGCGCAATAGCATGTTCTGCATACCTATATACAACCTACTGTGCCTGTTATACACCATATATCATCCACCATCCCTACCCATTGAACCATTCACGTGTAGCAAAGGTTTAGTGCATGTATGTACATAATATGCTATGGAACTGAGCGAGCTTGATAAGCGCTTGCTCGCTGAACTGCTCAGGGATGCAAGGAGATCGTACAGGCAGTTGGCAGATGCCCTGAATGTCTCTACTGGAACTGTGCTCAAGCATGTAAGGGATATGGAGCGATCTGGTATAATAAAGGGATACTCAGCACTACTAGAGCATAGGCTACTAGGTTATACAGTAACAATAGTAATGGAGGTTACCATGTCTAAAGGTAGACTGCTGGAGATGGAGAGGGAGATAGCCAAGGTACCAAATGTATGCGCTGTGTACGATACCACTGGCACAACAGATGCCATGATAGTTGCAAAGTTCAGGAGCATAGATGAGCTGAGCAACTTCACGAAGCATGTGCTTAGCCTGCCATACGTTGAGAGGACAAATACACATGTTGTGCTCAACACTATCAAGGAGGACTTCAGGCTGCTCTAGCGAGGGTTGCTAGGATGGATGAAAACTCATCGCTGCTCAATGGAGGTATTCTCGCTATCCTCAGATTCTCCTCAACATGCTCCCTCCTCTTCTGCCCTACAAGCGGTATTGCCCTAGAAGATCTTGTGAACTGTAGGCAGGCAAGTGCTGGTGTCTCAGCCTTGACAGCCTTGATCAGGCTCATGATGCTGCTGTTCAGCAATCTACCCTGAAGCAATGGCACGCTAGTGAATATGCTTATGCCCAGAAGCCCCGCTGCCTCCATTGGAGTGTATGCTCTCCCATCTATGATCTGGTTATTGAGTGTTGCAGCCTCGCTCATCGCAATGTTGAAGGGCATCTGTATGAACCTGAACCCATGCTCCTCGCCTGCTACTCTCCTTGCAGTATCCACAACATCCTTCATGCTGATATGCACTGAACTGCCCTGCTCAACCCTGAAGCAGTCCCAAGTAGCCATACCGTAGTAGCGTATAATCCCTTCCCTCCTCTTCTCCTCATAGAACTCGAATGCATCCCTGAGCATGCGCATGAACACCTCCCTGCCCACATCATGCAACTGCTCCTCAGCAGCATTGTGCAGGTAGATCAGGTCTATGCACTCCAACTGCATGTTCCTTAGGCTCCTCCTCAGCTGATCCTCCAGATATGATACCTTGATGCAGTTGTAGCCAGATGAGATATCCTGCGCAGTTATTATGCCAGGCTTTATGAGCTGTGCATGTATGTACTCCCAGAAGTCCATGCTCATATCTGCATCGTGCGTAAGGTAGCCATTCTTTGTGCTTATGAAGACCTCATCCCTTCCACACTTACCCTCCTCCACCAGTTCCTTCATAGCCCTCCCAACCGCACGCTCAGACTTCTGGAACCTGTAGTTTATCGCTGTATCAACTACGTTCATGGCACCACTTGCTATAGATCTCTTCACAGCATCTACTATCAGTGCATCAGTAGCATCATCTGCCCTGCCAAGGTATGTACCCATCCCTACGCTGGTCAATGTGTACTCACCGAACTGCTTGAAGTGTCCTATGGCAGTATCCCTGCCCTCATGCCTTGCCCTGAACCTTGCCGTACCCTCTCTAGTTGCATTGCCTTGGATCATCCTTTACTCCTTCCTTCCTTCCTTACTCTCTAGCACAGGACTATTTATTATTATATTGGTAGCATAGTACACCATGGGAATGAATCATGTAACCATTGCTATAATCGCTATTACAGTAGCACTAGCATCGATACTTATGATGACCAGCATAACTCACAGGAGTAACGGGATAACGCTATCAGACCTCTACAGGGTTAATGCGTATGCTAGCGTAGCGATAGTCGATGGGCTGGATGGTAAAGAGCCATGCCTTCTTGGCGTGGGAGAGGAGTTCCTGAACATATCAAATGCGTTGAAGGATCAGATCATGCACGTTAGATACCTGGCAGATTCTACAGGCATGTACAATGAGTACCATGCTACAACCATATCTGGGGCTGAGGCATACAAACTCATAACAGCCATCACGAGAGGATACTCAACCACTACGCTGAGTAAGCCACATGTGGATACGCTCTACAGGTTGGGGGATGAGCATGGTTACATCTCATGCATAATAGAGTATGATGGTAGGTACTACGATGTAAGGATAAACCCCCTAGAATCCTTCCTCAGCGATATCGAGAGGTATGGTATACCAGAGGATATGGGCTACATAACCAACAGGGTAACCATAAAGGCTCTAGATGATGGCAGGTTCAGCATAGTAGCATTGGACAAGAGCGAGCAGGAGGTATTCTACCCATTCAACAGCCTGCTACTCCTAACCAATGAACTCGATAGCAAGGTTAGGATCAGGGTCACTGCGCATACCAGCGATGGTTGGGATGAACATCCATACTACTATGTGATACCCCCAAAGGGTATCTGGTCTTTAGTGCTCAGTGGATGGGCTGCAGATGCATACGCATATGCGGTAGAGCAGTACAACCTCCATGGCACAGTAAAGATAAGATCGTACTCCTCATGCATGAGCGAGGAGGATGTGAGGTATGGTTATGCACTGGCAAACTTCAACGTTAGACTACCATCATACCTGCCAGAGGGTTATGAGTATAGATGCGGTATACACATAATGAACAACTATTTGATGATATACTATAGCAAGGATATAACTAGTGGTCAGCATATCAGCATGCAGGAGGCACTGGCAAGGGGCATGCTCGTCATTAGTGCTTATAGAGTGCTCTCATATGAGAGGGGTTACTGGGATGCATCGACTGATGTGAAGAGCGCTGATGGTAAGGATGCTATAACGATGGAGATAGATGGTAGGCAGGCAGTAGCATACAGAGAGGTAGATGTTGACTATGATCTATGGGAGAAGTATTACTACAATGTCCTGAACCTCTACGATCATGAGAGCAGAGTTATATACTCATTCAAGAGCAGACTCTTGAGTCTCGATGATCTAGTAGACATTGCAAGATCGCTAAGGTAGAGTGGCAATATGCTGGAGGCTATCTGAGTAGATATTCCATTGCAACTCCTGCTACCATTGCCATACCGACTACCCTTGAGAGTGCTACAGTGCTGCTCATGCATGGTATGAGCCCTTCAGCATCATCGTAACTTGCCCTTAGTATGGTGTATGCTCTTAGTGCTAGTGGTAGTGCTGCAAGACCGATCAGGGTATAGACTGGAAGGATGCCAAGGATCACACCAGCAGCGAGCATAGCATATACTGCTAGGGGGAATGCTATGAAGAGCCTTGCTGCCCTAGCAGGACCCAGCAGTATCACAAGCGTTCTCCTCCCTCCCTGCCTATCTGCCTCATAATCAGGGAATGAGTTGATGAAGAGCACTGTGGATGAGAGCATCCCAGCAATAGCCCCAGCATACACAGGTTCTACGCTCAGTGCTCCCACCTGAACGTAGTACGTGCCCATGACTATGAGCATCCCCTTTATGGCAACGAAGAGTTCCCCAAGCCCTAGCCTGACCACCTTGGTTGAGTACAGGTACACTGCTGCTACAGCAAATGCAAGTATGATCGCAATGGTAACACCTCTAACGGCAACGAAGTACAAGCCTATCAATGCACCTGCCATGAGGAAGATGATACCCATCCTATACACACTTGCTGGGGATAGTCTATGCTCTGGTAGTACTCCAGTGCCTCCAGAGAATGGAGTTCGCCTTGTAGCCTTGTCTATACCAGATCTGTAGTCCCAGTAGTCGTTGAGTAGGTCAACGCTGGCATGGAGGCTCAACACCCCTAGATATGTGAGGAGTGCATGGTATGGATCTAGCACATCGTTCTTCCATAGCGCCACTGCTAGTCCAATGCTCACGGATATGATGGAGGCTAGGAGGAACCTTGCCCTTATCGCTCTGAGCCATACATGCACCATAACCAAGCTCACTAAGATTGATCCACCTATAATAACTACTCTGTACCCTCTTGTGGTGTGATTCGTGTAGCCAACTGATCAGGGAAGAAGGTATAAGGCTTGCTTACTCATGAATGGTAAGCAGGCAAGAGTAAATAATGGGGGTAGGGTTGATTGATGTAGATGTACCCCTGCTCCCTCTCTGCTCTTACTCATCATGTCCATCTCTTCCTTGCATAGAGCATCATGGTAGCAAGCAATGCTCCTCCTATGCCTATTGCCCCTGCAACTGCCTCAGGTACTACAAAGAATGATATTCTGAACTCTGTGATTATAGGATCGCCAACCTCAGTAGTCAACATGGCTGTGTACTTGCCTACAGTGCTTGTGTCGCAACCTGAACCTGTAAAGTCATCAGGGTATGTTGCTGTGAATGTACCATTTGCTGGTACCGTTACTGGTATACCTGTGTAACTGCATGTGTTGCCATCTGGTGTTGTTACTGTGAGACCAGTTATGACCACATCGTTATCCACGCTTGAACGGAATACAAGGTCTACGCTCTCACCTACATTTATTGTATCATCTGCATCATCTGTATCGAGTACTGCCAGACTAATATATCAGAATACTCACAGTTCATGGCAGAAGGATCATCAGTATCTGTGGAGCATATATCCTGAGTTCCATTGGTTGTTGTCTCTGCCGATATATAATCACCATTTATGCTGATATCAGCAACACCATCTGCAGCCTCGATCACATCATTCCCTCCATATGCTGTATCATTACCATCAAGATCAACTAGATAATCACCATATAGCCCATCATCACCATCACCTCCCTTCAGTGTATCATTCCCTCCCTGTAGTGTATCATCATCATTACCACCATATAGCCCATCACCATATAGCACATCACCGCCCTTCAACCCGACTAAAGTCATCCCCTTCCTTACCATATATTCCATCACTATCATCGCTACCAACTATGAAGTCATTACCACTGCTACCATTAATCGTGCCAGAGCCTATCATTACTGTGTAGGTCTTGCCATCTAGGGTTATAGAATAGAAGATTACTAGCGTATGTTATAAGTTCTACGCCGTAACCATTCCTATATTTACTGCATCAGATGATCTATTCGTAAAGTGCAGTTTCGCCTGATATGCTGGCCTTCATCTCCGTCTACCAATATATACGCACCTACTTACTACACACTATGCATCGATGATGCATACATAAGCATAGATGGCTAGAAGGGCATGAGTAACCTATGGACATGGATTACTGACTGCCCTATACTTACTTACTTATTCAACACCAACCCCTGACTAAATATACATGCTTGCTGTAGTAAAGACCAGAAGAACAGTGCGATATGGTAGTAACCAGCATCGCTACCATGCAAGGTCAGCCATATCACTCACTCACTCACTCATACAAGTGACTCATCACTCACAGGTAAGGGCTTCCTGCCCATGAACCCCTCATCCTTCCCATGCCAGAACTTCACCTCATCCTCGCCAGCCTTCCAGCATAGCCATACATCCTCACCAAACCTCTTCGCTGGGAAGTCTATCAAGCCCTCATCTATGCTCTTAAGCACAACGCCCATGGCCTCCAACTCCTCTATCGCCTGATACAGTCTTGTCAGTGCAGAGTTGAGCTCCTGCTTCTTCTCTATGTATAACTGCATTGATGCGTCATGATCAACAATACCCTGTAGTTCCTCCTGCAACTCAATGACCCTATCCCTCAGTGCAACTATGCTGTTGAACCTCCTCTTGACCTCCCCAAGGACCCTGTTGGCCTGCTGTGGTGTGAAGTACTGGAACATCTCCAGAGGGTTCTCATCAATCCAATTTAATCTTAATCCTTCCACCTCTACCTCTTCTCCCCAACCAGTATGTGCGTCCATAGGTCTCCATGCATGACAGGTACATCCCTGCTCACTGCGAACCCTACGCTGGAGAGTATATCCCTCATCATCCCATGCTTGAGCGTTATCACAACAAGCCTTCCTCCACCGACCATGGCCCTGTACGCTGCCCTAGCAAACCCCGTGTATAGCCTCCTTATCCCTATACCAGGCTCCATCCTTATCCCGTATGGAGGGTTGGTGACTATCCTGTCTGGTGTGATCATGCTGTCGAGCATCCTGCAGTCGTACTGCATGAACCTTATCCTATCACCAACCCCTGCACGCTCAGCATCTGCCCTAGCACCATCTATGTAAACACCATTTACATCCATCCCATAGAGCTCAAGGTTGAGCATACGCATCGATAGCGCAGCCTCTATGGGTATGGTCCCGCTCCCGCACATGGGATCAACTAGTATGTTCCCTTCTCTAGGCTCTGCAAGCCTGAGCATGGCATACGCTATACTTGGCTTGAGTGCTGCCCTGTGATGGAACGCTCTGTAGCCCCTCCTGTGGAGTGATTCCCTGGTTAGTGCTATGCCCACTATGCACTGCTCCCCAACCACATCCACCCTTACCTCGACATCGTAATGCTCCAGATCCACCTTGCTTGAGAACCTATCGACCAGTGCCTGGCCAGCAGCCCTCTGCACATCCATGGATGTGAACTCGTGTCTGCCAAGCCTAGCGCTGGTCACCCTGAACCTCGTGCCAGCATTGAGCACACCATCCAGGTCAAGGGCAGCAACCTCCCTGTATATGGTGTTGAGGGCATCCCTACCCCTTCCTATGCGGAATGATGTTACATACCTCATGACATGGTGTATAGAGCGCATGGATAGTACGCTGCTCACCTGTTCAGGGTCGCTTATGCTTAGAAGCAGATGCCCCTTTACACCCAGTGGCCTCTTGCTTATGCGTGCGTATGGTACCCTCTCCATAGCCTCCAACTCCACCACATCCTCCAAGCCAGGGGGGCATGTCAGTAAGAGATCTACCATCCTGTGTAGAAAAGCTCTTACCCTGCCATATTTATAATACTGGCGTATATAACCCCTCCATGGGGCTGGACCCGTTGCATAGCCTTGAGGAGGCAAGGGCTAGGGAGATTATACCTGAGAAGGTCTACTCCAGGGTTATGGAGCGCTACAGGTACGTAAGCGAGGGTATAGCAAGGGTCGAGAGGGCATCTGGCATAGGTTACCCAGAGTACTACATAGAGCCTAGGATGGTCGTTGCTGAATCCGAGTACGGTCTAGGGCTCATGTTCGCAAGGACCATACCTGTAGTCAGGGGCGAGGATGGTTACGGCTATGGCTATGGTTATGGTTATGGAGGTGAGGGCAGGCTATCCATAGTAGTGCAGGTGACTGCTGCTCTGGTAGCATATGGGCTCAAGGGCACTATACATGCTATACTTGCACATGAGTTCCTCCACTACATAGAACTGCTCTCCAGGTTCGTGAGGATGGATGTGCTATCGGATGAGGTCACTAGCAGTATCTTCGAGGGGGTGTATGCGGATATGGGCAGGTTGGTCGAGCCCAGCATAGCGCTCAGGGGGGATAGGGCACTGATAAGGCTCATAGCAAGGAAGTTCAACGATGGGCTGAGTGATCGGAGGCTGGAGGATAAGTGCCTTAGGGAGTGGATAGATAAGGGGCTACCGACAGCAAGGATAACGCCTGAGGAGAATATAGCAAGGATACCTATAGAGGCTATAGCATCCCTCAATATAGATGAGGGGCTGAGGGGCAAGATATATGAGTTTATTAGTGCTAGCAGTAACGGTAGGGGCAGGAGGAGGAAGAAGGGAGAGTATGGTATCCATAGAGATGAGGGGAGGAGGAGGGGGTAATGATGCTGGTGGTAGCATCGACTATGTGTTGAGCAAGGAGGAGAGCAACGAGTTATCAAGGATAGTCAGTGCGCTGGCAGGGGAGTGTGGGTGTGAGATACTCTCATACTGCATGTACGGCTCGAAGGTTGCGGGTTATGCCAGGCCAGATAGCGATTACGATATCCTTCTTGTGCTCAAAGACTACAAGGATGTGATCAAGTACGTATATGCTCGCAGTGGTCTGAATGCATCAGTGCTCATGGTCGATGGCAAGGCGCTTCTGAGGGATGCTGAAAATGCTATGCTTGGGGAGTTCGTTGCAGGCAGGCTCCTCCACCCATACCTGCCGTTGCTGAACGGTGATTACCTCAAGCATGTTGAGACCATGTACAAGAAGAGGGTTATAGTTGAGGAGTATAGCGCTCTAGCATCCACCAGCCCTCTCGTATGCACCGAGGAGGTATCCGTACCATTGGAGTACTTCCTCTTCTCGAAGCTGAAGAAGAGGGCAAGGATATACCCGCATGCGCTCTACAGTTACGTGAAGACGTACACTGGGGACCATGCATCCAGGAATATGAAGGTGAGCATGGAAGGGTTCGTAAGAGCTTTGAGGGCGCTCGAGCAGGATGGGCTGATCAGGCTCAGGATGCTTGGTGATGATGGGGCTGGGGGAAGGTACCACTACTACACCATGATCCCCAACGATGAGATCAAGGGCCATGGTGGTAGGGCACTCATCAGGGAGATGCTCAGGGGCGCACTCGCATGGCTTGTGCACTCTTACGCTGCCAGAAGGTCCCTGAACTTCTTCAGGGAGGAGGCCACATCCAAGCTGAACAGGAGGAGGGAGGTGAAGGCCCACAGCATACCCCCAGAGTTCGATAACCCCTCCATACTCCTTAGGGTGGACGAGGGTATAGTGGTCGATGGTGAGCACTGGCTAGATATGATAGCGAGGAGTCTAGGCTTCAGCGGTGGTTACTCTGCAAGGTTCACTGGCATAGGCGATAAGCATGCAGCAGCGAGCCTCTGCACCATGGAGCAGGATGGGAGGAGGGAGAGTGTGGTGATCAAGTACTATACCAACTTGAAGATGGCAAAGTGGGTAGCACTGAACGTATGGCTAGCAGGGATAAGGCGCTACGAGATCTCGCCAGAGAAGAGGATGATGAATGAGTATGTAGGGGTGAGGAGGATAAGAGGTCTGGGCATATGTACGCCAGAGATCATTGCTATATCATTCGGTAAGAGGCTCATAGCATTCAGGTACCTCGAGGGTAGACCGTTGAGTATGATGATAAGGGATATGCTGGACAGGGGTGGTCATGGGTATGATGGGGAGGTGCAGGGGTACCTGCTCGAGTGTGTGAGGTTGTATGGGTCAATTCTGAGCAGGATACACGCCTCTGGATACGTGCTCAGGGATACGAAGCCTAGCAACGTGCTCGTGCGCCATGATGGTGGCTATGGAGCGAGTGATACCATCTCCAATGGTGATGGAGCTGGTAGTAGCCGTAGCGGTATCGGTAACGGTGATAGTAGTAGTAATAGCAGCAGTGGTAACGGGAGAGTCAGTAGCAGCATAGACATCATCAGCAGTAACATGCTATACCTCACGGACTTTGAGCAGTTCATGGCATCTAGCAGGCAGGATGATATGGCATGGGATATAGCATGCTTCCTCTACTACTCCCTTCTATTCACAAGGAATGAGGGTGGTGCAAGGGCACTCGTAAGGGCCTTCCTAGAGGGTTACTCACAGCATGGTAGCAGGGATGCTATAATAGGCGCAGCGAGGAGCTCCTACTTCCTGCCATTCTATCCAGCGATGGTCATGGGTATAATAAGGGCTGTCAGGGAGGAGATCAGGTCATTCCCCTAACAACACTATATGGGATGATCTTACCTTACCAATATCATAATCATACCATCATGATAATTATCATCGCCCAGATCCTCTTCTTACTCTACTCCTAACCATTGCTGCTGCTCTACTGCCCCTTGCCTCCTCCCTTCCCCTCTCCTTTACCCCTACCAGCCTCTACCCCCTTACCACCCTTCTGCCTCTCCCTATCCCTATCCCTCTCCCTATCCTTACGCTTGAACTCTGTGTAGTTGCACCTCCCGCATGTGACCCTATCGCTATGCTCTGCCATGAACACACCCCTGCCACACCTAGGGCACTCCCTCCTCAACCTCCTTATCTTGTTACCCTCTATGGCATAATACTTCCATACCTGCGTATTGCTCCCTTTGCCCATATTATCCCATCCTCCAACCAATACTACTACTACTTCTCCCCTCCGCCCTTTGCACCCTCTCCTCCTCCCTTACCCTTACCCTTACCCTCCCCTCCCTTCTTCTCCAACTTCTCCCCAGTGAGCCTAGCGATCAGGTATCTGGGCAGTTGAGATCTAGCAGTAGCCTCATCATCGTATATGTAGAATGTGCATCGAAGGTCCCTCTTGCCCTTCTCACCATTCATCTTCACCGGTACCACGAACCTCCCGGAGTAGCCCCTGCCCTCTGCTATGAGCCTTGCAGCATCCTGCCTCTTGAGCATGCCATTAGCACCCTTGATCACACACTCCAGCTCTACCCTCTTGAGCAGGGGGTTGTACCTCTCTCCTTCCACCACGACCTCACCCATTACCATCACCACATCCATAACCCAACTCTTAATAAACCTAATGATACATCTACTGCATGCAGAGGTACATGGTGAGGCTCCTGAACAGGGGCTACGGGCCAGAGGATGCAAGGATGATCCTGAGGAGGGTTCTGAGCATGGTCAGTGCCATGGGTGATGCGGTAGATCTCAGGGATGTGAGGGTAGCGAGCAGGCATATAGAGTTGGATGTCAGCCTAGAGCCATCGATGCTGGATAGGCTGATGGCGGTGCTGAGGGATGTAGCAGAGCCAGTGGGCTACACAGAGGTCAGGGAGAGGGCGATGAGCAAGGAGGAGAGGATCATACATGCTAGGGAGCTGTTCAATGCTGAGCGCTACTGGGAGGCACATGAGATGCTTGAAGGAGCATGGAGGGATAGCACTGGGGATGAGAAGGAGCTCCTGCAGGGTATCATACTAGTTTGCGCTGCCCTAGTACATGCACAGAAGGCTGAGCACGATGTATGCATATCCATACTGAGGAGGGCGCTGAGCAAGTTGCAGGGCAAGCCAGAGCATTACCATGGGCTTGATGTGGCAGGTATGGTGAGGCAGGTGGGCAGAGCATTGGGTGGGGATATCGGTGCTATACTGGAGTATAGGCTGTAGTCTATCTGCCATGGAAGCCAGATCATACTGTACTGTTACTGATCATGAGCACACCATCCATACGATACGCCTGATCCATATGGGCTATCTGTGATAGCTCATAGTGCATCTCATCCATCACGAGTAGTTGTAGATATGATGCTGAATACCCTGCTCAGGACATCGTAGCCCATCAGGTAACCTATGCTACCCCTTCTAGCCTCACGCTCGGTGAACCTGCCAAGCCCGTCATTCCTGTAGTCGCTGCTGGTAGAGGATACCAGCAGGGGCACCGGATCAGCACTGTGTGCCTTCTTTATGCATGGCGTTGAGTGGTCCCCAGAGACCACAACGAATATCCTGTCACTTGCATGTGTGTTCAGTTCACCGAAGAACTTGGCATCTATCTCCTCTATACTCTCCTCCTTACCCCTTGCATTACCATCGTGCCCGAACTCATCTGGGCCCTTGAGGTGCACGTACACAGCATCGTACCTGCTCAGTGCCTCCAGTGCCCTCCTCGCCTTGATCTCGTAGTCCTTCATGCCCCCACCATCGAGTATGGCCATGCCTGTAACCCTCGCTATACCGTACTCCACAGGCATATCGACTATGCATGCGAATACTGCATCGTACCTGCTTGATATGGGCTCTACTCTAGGCAGCCTGCTCCCAGCATCCCTCAGGAGTATGCAGTTCGCCTCAAGCATACCCATACTCCTCCTCCTCTCATTCACACCGCTACCCCTGAGCACACCTATCGCCTTCTCAGTGAACTCGTTCACCAGCCTGGCAGAGAGTAGTGCAGCGCTGCTCCTGCTGAGCGCCTTGCAGCGGTCTATGCTCATCCTGGCATCGTGAACCTCCTTCGCCACACCCATGCCCTTCACCCTCTCATATGCTGGGTCCGTGTTGCTTATATCTGCGGATAACCTGTCCTTTGCTCTTATCCTGAGCACTACCCTGTGCCCCCTCGTGTGCACCAGTTCGTACTCTGCACCATCTAGCCTCACACCATCCTTCACCTCCCTGACCAGTTCCTTTGCCTCATCATCTGCAAGGTTCCTCCCAACCCTCCTGTCCACTATCCTCCCCTCACCATCCACGGTAGCAAAGTTCCCCCTCATGGCAAGGTCTCCATCCCTGACATCTATACCTGCGCCTATGGCCTCTATCATACCCCTCCCAGCGTACTCCTCATCCCTGAACCTGTAGCCTAGCATGCTGAATACAGCGATATCCGACTCTGGGGCTATACCCTTGCCCACTGTGTACACCATGCCCATCCTCCCCCTCCTTGCAAGGGCATCTAGGTTCGGTGTGTATGCTGACTCTAGGGGTGTGAGATGGTTCAGGCTTGGATGGGGTAGATCCCCTACCCCATCTAGCAGCACGTAGATGATCTTTGCGTTACCTCTACCATCCCTCCTGCTTCTACGATAATCATCCTTGGTGCCCATGCCACCAGTCAATCCTCTATCCCTTCATCCTTATATATAGTCTAATGGCGTATACGGAGCGATATCCATACCTCTATCTAGGAGTGTTGCGTATCTGCTATCCCTAGCATGTACCGTATAGGGTTGGCAGTAACGTGCACGGATGTTGTGTATAAACCGTGTGTGGAGCATAGAGTAGGAGAAGTGCCAACATACTATGATTAATTGATGCAGGAGTCAGTTTTTATTAATTTATTCCTGCTATATTGGTACATGGATACCAAGAGACGAGTAAGAAGGGGAGGGAGGCAGGGAGATGAGTACGTGCATAAGGAGGTTACCACGCAGGATGGGGATATTGTATGCTCCAACTGCGGAGTCGTGCTCGGCTATGCCAATGGAGAGGCGTATGGGATGTATGTTAAGGCCAGGGATGGTAAGGGTATAGAGGGCAAACAGTACGGCATGTACATCAAGACCCTCTCGGAGTATCAGGAGGAGATAAGGGAGATACTCAGATCGATGAGGGGAGGAAGGTATGTGCAGGACAACAGCAGGTACCTTGCGGAGTTGATCGCAGGTAACAGGGACTATAGAGTGTTGAACACAGCCCACATCATCCCTCCTGGGCTTATAGATGCGCTAACCAGTCTGTACAGGAGGGCAACTGGTGCAAGGGAGGTAAGGGCAACGATGCTCTACATCCTCATACTGGAGCATATGCCGAACCTGAGCAGAGAGGATAGGGAGAGGGTCAAGATGGGACTACTCGCCTACACAAACTACAGGAATGGGCAGATGAGCAGGAGGTACGGGATCAAGCATGCAAGGATATTCAGGTATAGTGATGAGGAACTGGTAGAGAATGCAAGGAAGGCCATATACCTTATGCTATGGAGGAATGGCATGAGGGTACCGTTAGGGGAGGTAAGGCGGTTTGGGAGGATAACAGATCTGCTCAAGTGGTTGGTAGAGAGAGGATCTCATCCATGAGTTCAGATGTCCCTTCAGATGCTCCTTACCATGGAGGCTAACCGACTAACCAGGCTGCCTTGCTCTAATACAGCATGAATGGATCTTGGTTGCTAGTATATTGGTTGGATTACAATGGGCATGATATGCTATCTCATTAGTTAGTTAGTAGGTCATGACGATGCACGGTACGCAGAATGCTTACTGCTGTACGTTATGATCACGACGGCATCTATCTCTGCATGCACTGATCATGATGCATTGAAGCAAACGTATCCTGTATAGTAGCCATGGATGGATATAATATCCATTATTGTAGAACCTTCCATCGATGCGCCATCAGCATCAGCATCAGCATGTGAGTGCAATGGATCACTAAGGGGTTAGACCAGTCTGCTTTGCCTTCAGTAGCCTGGTTATCCTACCGAGTACGCTCAGCTTCTTCACTGCAAACCTGTATGGAAGATACTCGAGGCTGTTGTTTGTGCTCAATACTACATGCTTAACATCCATCCTATCCAGTATGAAGTCCAGAGCACTCGCCGTGCTCTTGATCTCCTCGATCCTCGTGTTCATCGCATCCACTATCCCCAGAATCAGAGTCTTATCCATGCTGTAATCTACGAGCGATGCGAGTTTAGTGCTAGATATATCGATACCTATACCATCCACCTTAATCTCCATGAGTCTGGGGAATATACTCGTTACGTTACCGAAGTATAGGTAGAGGTACACCTTGCTCTTGACGCCCTTCTTCACCCTAGCGATTGCATCGCCTATAATGCCGAGATCCACGCTGGTCCTTCCTCCATTGCTGAAGTCGTATGCTATGGATGGTGCGTTGAGCTGTATCACATCAACCCCCTCCCTTGCAAGGGCCCTCGCCTCTGCATTGAGCATATCTGCTACTGCGAAGAGGTAGTCCTCGTGACTCCTGTAGTACCTGTTCTCGTTGAGCATACTGAACGTATACGGGTCTGGTAGTGCCACTACCTTCCTATCGTCCTTCATGAGATCTAGAGCGAGCATGGACCTTGTTATGCTACCATAACCATCGAGGGCATCACCTACTATCAGCCTCCTGTAGAACGTATTGGTCTCGAAGAACCTGTTCAATGGCCCTAGCGATATGCCCTTGACCCTTGAGAATGGCCTGAATATATCATCCCAGTCTATCATCGGGTCTGCTATGTAAGTCAGCCCAGCACGCCTCTGTACATTCATCCAGGACTGCTTACCCTTCCTGAAGAGATCTGGCAGGTTAGGGCTACTCCTCCTGGTTGCTGTAACAAGTAACTGTGATCTGGGGTATATGCCTACGGCATAATTCTCAACCTCTATATCCGAATGCTTATCTAGGTCTTTACTCATCACAGTTCACCATTATGCATATATCTTCACACTATACCTTCATTTCTCACTCATTTCTCCTTGTATATGGCTTCACTCCCATCACTTCCCCTTATGCTATCTTTCTGGTTAACTTTGCCATGTACCAACCTCTTAAGGATACTCACACCATCATTAAAGCTATTCGGTGATGTTATCATAACCTCGCCGCAGAGGCTATACGCCTCGAGTGCAAAGGACTCTACATCATGCTCGTACATGCTCCAATCTAGGTTTATGCTGGATGCACTTGCCCTATTCTTTGGGGATGGCACCATTATGCATGGTACTATGCACATATTATTAGCCTTTACCTTGTCCACGAGAGAGAGAAGAGGGTCTAGAGAGGATATGCTCTGCGTTATGAGGCCATGCGGTTCAGCGCTCAGCTTCCTGTTCAGTTCATCCTCGCTGTAGTTCTCAGCATCTATGGAGAGGTAGAGCCTTATATGCTTGGAGAAGCCATGATCGTTGAGGAACCTCACCACGCTACTAGGCCTCAGTGCGGAGTCTATGCTCGAGTGCCTAGGCTCATCACCCTTGATTATCAACAATCCATCTATACCAGCGAGTATCGCATCAGTGACCAGTTGGAGGATAGCGTTCATATTCCTATCCCTAACCCTTATGCTGCACCTTGCCCTCTGCCTGTACCCATGCACTATCTCCCTACCTACACTTATGCTGGAGAGCCTTGGCGTGCCGAGCACGGAATCGGTAACATGTATCGTATGCACTAATCCATCCAGCATACCTACCCTAGAGTAGAACCTCTCCAGATCACTGCTCAGCGATCGGATATCGAAGTGCTCCACCCTATCCCCATCAGATGCTGGATTCTCATTGCTATCTCTACTACTAGCCATTATCCTTGGTGGGTTCATCTCGTACGTGATCTTCATCCTCATCCTTGTGGTGCAACCAATGACTAATGCACCCAACTATATAATGCTTAGTGCACCCGCATATGGGGCAGCGCCTTGTAGCCTTCATGTAGAAGATTATGCGCCATACCTTATAAGTTCTTAGCATGATGGGTAATATAGAGGCTAATGTATAGATCCAAGGGAAGGGATCATGGCGGGAAGGGTACACGCACGAGTAGGTTTGGCGTTAAAGGTAGAGAAGGGCATGACTCATCACCATTCTACTCCAGAAGGCTGTACGATGAGTACCGTGTTCCAGAACCTAGCAAGGCTGATCTTGAGGAGCATGCTGTAGCAGATGGGTTACTGGACAAGGTACTCTTGGGCGATGCAAGGCACATCCTTCCAGACATCCCATCCAACAGCATACACCCCATGGTAACATCTTACCCGTACGATGTCGGCAAGGAGTATGATGGTGACATTACCCTTGGGGAGTATCTGGAGTTCATACGTGAGGTTATGCTTGAGGTGTATAGGGTACTGGTATGGGGAGGTAGGTTATGCCTGAATATAGCCGACTTGACCATCATACCATAGTCTGTTACATCACAAGCGTATTAGGGGATATAGGGTTCCTGGTGCGGGGAGAGATAATATGGTACGAGGGGATGCTGTTGCTGGATCATCAACCGCATGGGGGAGTTGGATGTCAGCAAGCAATCCAGTACTGGGGGATGTGCATGAGTACATACTCGTCTTCAGCAAGGGTTCGTTTGAGAGAGTTCAAGCAAAGAGAGCACGATCTCAAGGGATGAGTCCATGGAGTTCATCAAGAGTGTATGGAGTTTTGCCGAGTCAGCAAGCAGGGTTGGGCATCCAGCACCATTCCCATTGGAGCTCCCATACAGGTGCATACAGCATTCACGTTAATGGAGATATCGTACTAGATCCATTCGTAGGGAGCAGTACTACATGCATTGCAGCGCTTGTAACCGGGAGGCACTACATAGGGATGGATGTTGATGAGCGTTATGTTACACTGGCGAGGAGGATAGAGGAGTACAATGCCCAGAGGAGGCTGACAGAGTTCTAAGCCGTCTCCTAGCCTATTCTCTCTATGATCTTGACCATCATCTTTAGTTCGTTATAGTCAGTTGCATCTATCAGCCCATCGACAACATCACCTAGTGCGAGATCACGCATACACTTTGCATTACCTCCTGCTGCTGGTTTGTGGCTTGTTACTACGAAGAAGAGTATGTTGGGGCATACTAGGTAGGGTGTAGCCAACCATTCACCGACCACGCCAAGCGTACCCATCGTGACTTTACATATGAGAGGTTGAACACTTCCCAACCAGAGACTCCAGCATGCAACTACAGTGAATGAATCCCCAAGCTATCTACCTATGGGTACTTTATAACTCGACCATAGTGTACTAGAGTAAATCTTACTCCCATATTATTTGTAGCTATCAATACTCACCTTATCCTGTTGTATTTACCATTACCAGTAAACAGTGTCATCGGCAGAGGTTGCCCTGCTGTTACTGTAGGGGGTGCTGGGCCCTTGCATAACGTTAGTTAACATGAAATGGCCCAGTTGTCCAATGTACTTCATACAATTCATGTGCTGGGCCTATGGTCTGCCGTAGCATATATTCTTACTACTAATTCGTACAGCCTCGGTCAGGCCATATTCACCTCTACCTTATAATCAAGTAATTTATTACCAATCAATGATTAATTATGTAATACTTAATGAGTATATAATTACCACACAAAATTTACTATTAATATATATGCTATACATGTCCAGGGAAGGCAGGGAGCACGTTCCATTCCTCAAATAATGCTCAGGGATCTCGATAGATACCTTGCAGGCAATGAGGCTAAGCGGTATGGTATGAGTAGGTTAGAATTGCGAAGGGCAAGGTTCATAGTCAGGAGGTTCATGGATGGGATGCCGCTCATAGGGGTTAGCGTACTGATTAACATACTGAAACCATTATTATATGTGCAGGTAAAATACTTCATACAAGATCATCTAAAATATTTTATCTCTAAATTTATATATATTAACGTGATAGTTTAAATATTTTGACAATAAAAAGAAAGTTATGCACATCTTTGCCATTTATGGAGGACAAAAGGTCAAAATTAACGATAAGAGGTATAATATGCGGATCCATTACCCACCGAACATTAATCACCAGGAACAGAGAATATCTGGTATAAAACGCATGGATACAACTTTTTCTGTATTTTATGGAGTAGAAAGGGTACAGATAGTTCATTCATCGTATACGCCAACAGATAATATCGGTATGGAGAGCAATACCATAACCAGGCTCGTGAACCTTGGTATAGTGGAGGAGTATGATGGGGTTGTGACTCTAACTGATAAGTACATGAAGTACCTCGACGATGTATGCAAGAGGCTCATCAAAGACGGGTACTGTGATGCATCGCTCGATCCCTACTCGTTCATGTTGGACAGCAACGCATATGCCATCACCTCCTGGGTAGGCATCATAAGGGAGAGTGAACTAGTTGAGATGCTTGCTGCTGTGATGTGCATATGGAGGGAGATGGTTGTATGGTAGCGTATGTACGTGCACTCAATGACGATCTGAGGATACAGATGGCATATATACTTGGTGTGCTCGTTGGCAAGGGTCTAGATGATCCAAGGGCGGTATGCATGCTCCTGGAGGAGTGGGTGAGGATAAATGAGCCAGAGGTGAGTGAGAGGGATATAACCACAGCTATAGCGGAGATAGTGCAGATAGTGAAGAGGATAGAGCGCTGGAGGTACTGTTAGAGGGGTGTCATAATATGGTAAATAATATTAACGTTCCCCATATTCGGAGATGTAGGTCATGTTCCTCCATTAAGGAGATATATGCCAGTAATTTATGCAAGAGATGCTATTATCGCTTTTATATGCGCTGGTGGAGGGCAAAAAATAAGAAAGTTCCCATATTAAAGGAGGGCGAAGTATAGGCATGACATTAGAGGCTCTAGCATCATACAACATAAAGAAGCACCAACTCCTCGAGGAGTACAGAAGATTCAACAGGTTGAAGGCCAGTGACATAGCGGAGCTTGCAGAGGAGTTGGAACTGGTAGGTTACCCCGTGGATAGGATAGTGGATAAACTGCTCAGGGACCTGGGAGAGGAGATATCGAAGGCTGTGATACTGAAGGCGCTACCAGAGAAGTACCTTAGGAGCAAGGGTAACTGCGCCAACATGATGGATGGCAGTTACCACATGGAAGGGTACTGCAGTAGGCATGGAATGGAGATTGGTGGTGATGGTGTGCATAGCAATAGGATGATTGAGTATGGTGATGATGATGGGAGCCATGGGGGTAATGATAGTGAGATACTCCTAGCAGTTACCGATGCCCAGATAACTGTGGAGGATATGCTCAGTATGGTCAAGGACCTTGTGAGCAAGTTGAGGAACAACCCTGCACTCTTGAGGCAGCTGGGGCAGGAGGATATCAGATCCCATGTAGCATCGATGAATGAAAGCATCAGATCTATACGAGCAACGCTCGATGAGATAAGGAGTAGCAAGGACCTCGATATGAGGGCATACATAAGGGAGTTGCAGGAGTTGTGCATACACCTGCTCTCGCTCTCGTACTCTTACAGGCATATAGCCAAGGTCTTCGGCATATCGGCAAAGTGGGTCAGCAAGATAGTAAGGGAGAGGAGCATAGAGCACCTTCCAAGTGTCTACATAAAGATAGATAGGGATGTGAGGGCAGGGGAGGAGATAGATATACTCCCATACGCCATAGCACTGTACAAGAGGAAGAGGCAGGAGGAGTAGTAATAGTAGTCTAGAGCACTAACATCCAATTTTTCTTGCTATTTATGCTACATGCTTGACCCTCATGTTATTCTCCATAGATATTGCATTCGAGCAGGGTTACCCTGCCACCGATCGTGCCATGGATGTTGCACAGGCATTCGGTATAGCACTGGATACGAGGGTATTCAGGGTGCTGGATGGTGTAGAGGTGGATGTGAATCCTGGGGATGTGGTGTACATAACTGGGGAGTCTGGGTCTGGCAAGTCAATGCTGTTGAAGGCATTGGCAGAGCATATCTCCAAGCATGAGGGTATCTTTGGTAGCGTATGCCTCGCCGACACCATACGTATAGATGAGGATGAGGTCCTGGTAGAGAGTGTAGGCTCGAGCACGGATGAGGCGCTCAGACTGCTGAGCACGGTTGGGCTCAACGATGCCTACCTCTTCCTTAGACGCTACAGGGAGTTGAGTGATGGCCAGAGGTACAGGTACAGGATAGCCAAGGCCCTAGCAGATGGTACACATGGCGTGCTAGTATTCGATGAGTTCTGCTCAACACTAGATAGGGATACTGCCAAGGTGGTAGCATACCTGCTCCAGAAGGTCGCCAGGGCAAACAGGAGGACCCTGCTCGTTGCAACTGCACACGATGACCTTGCAGATGATCTAATGCCAGATCTGGTTATACGCAAGGGTTATGGGCCAAGTATAAGCATAGAGTATGCTAGAAGGGGAAGGGGTGTAGGGGGGCAGAGCAACCGTAGTCATGGTTCAGGCAGTAACCGTTCAGGTAGATACACGCACAGATGCTCACTCCTCAAGTACGTAAGGATAGAGAAGGGTGGCATGGACGATTGGCGCATGCTCGAGGGCTACCACTACAGGGGCAACAGGCCATATGGTATAAGGCATGTGTTCAGGGCGAGGATGAGGGATGAGGTCGTTGGTGTTGTACTCTACAGTGTACCATCGCCATCATGCAGGGGTAGAAACATAGCACTCGCCAGAGTGCCCAGCATAGATGAGGTGAACAGGGACTTCATAACCATAAGCAGGGTAGTTGTGCTGCCAAGGTTCAGGGGTATAGGTCTGGCAAGTATGCTGGTAAGGCATACCATGCCCCTCGTAGGGAAGAGGTACGTTGAGAGCATAGCCGTCATGGGGAGATACAACCCGTTCTTCGTGAAGGCAGGGATGAGGGAGATAGTGTACGAGCCAGATAGAAAGTATGTCAAGGCACTCGACAGGCTTGAGCGGTACGGGTTCGATAGAAGGCTGGCAGCGAGCAGGGAGTACTGCTACTCCATACTCAAGGGCATGGGTGATGATGATGTCAGCGATCTGGTGGGCATAGTATCGAGGATTAGGTTTGCTGTATGTAATGCAGTAGGTAGGAGCAGGGAGTACTCGAGCGATATGTTGCTCGACAGATATGTGCTTGCCAAGGCTATAGCGAACATAGCTATGCTTGCTCAGGAGAAGCACTACTACATATGGGAGAATACTGGTCTTTCAGACTAGAGTCAGTAAGCATATGCTGGTAGGTACGACATGGCTCAAGAGGAGTACGTTAGAATACCTATCCACTGAATCCAAATACGTTTGCGCTAGGCAAGATCATAAACTAGTCCATAAACGAGTAACCGATCAAGTATATTGGATGATGGTGTAAATGTATGGATAAAATAAAAGAGGGCTTATGGCTGTTTTGCTTACTTGCTCCTGCTCCTGAGGACCTTGAAGCCAGCGAATGCTGCCAATGGTGCTGTGACCGCTGTTATGGCACCCAGTATGAACTCGGGGACGACCTGGAAGGTCACTTGGAACTCATAGAGGAATGGGTTACCACCATCAGCATTTGCAGCGAATACCCACCAATCACCTACCATATCAAAGCCAGCAAAGCCATAGGTTCCTGGATCTATGGTTACACATCCACCCCCAGGTATAGTCACCATTGGGCTAACTACTGAACTGAATGCGAAGGTTCCATTAGGCTTAACCAGTGCTATGAGATCTATATTCATTGTTGTATTTGCACATAGTTGGAAGAGTCCTGTATCGCCAAGTACGTATGGTGAACCTACAGCCGTTACACTAGCAGCAGCATGCGCCTTGTTGCCGTTGGCTATCATCCCTACTACCAGAAGCGATCCCAGTGCCATTATTGCGAGTATTGCCTTGGACTGCATTATCATCTTTAGCCATGAAGAGCTATTTAAATATTTCTAAAAGTAGCAGGTTTAGTTCTATAACTTATATTATAGAAGATATATTATAGAAGATTAATTAGAACGTTGTACCGGTCAATCATCTCTGTCCTCTTCTATACCCCTATTTATAATATATGTTCTGTACACACCTGCGAGTGCGAGTGTTATGCTCATTGCGCTCATAGACACAACTATTGGATCCAGCCTTATACCCCATGGGCTGTAGTTGAGCAGGAACCCGGTCAATGGTACAACTGCAAGGCTCAAGCCTATGCTCAGCGCTATCCTCTCTATCATATCCATCTCCCTAGTAGGGAAGAGCAGTTGCATAAGCGCATAGCCAGGGATGAAGAGCACGAATGCCCCTCCAACAACTATCCTCACTATACTCCATGGTAGTGTGTCTGGGAGCACGTATATCGTGAGTATGGTCACTGCAGTTACTATTGCAGTTATCCAGAGTGTCATGCTCAGGTACATATTCTTGATGTAGTCCTTGAATGATGTTATACTTGAGTTGTAGAGTGCTATGGCCTTCTTGCGTGCAAGCCTATTCACAGCATCGAGGATATCGTCAACGCCTATGCTGGATGAGGAGAGCCTTGCCCTTACTGCTTCGTTGCTCATCAACATTCCAACAACATCCCTTACCTTGCTGCAGTTACTCCTTACAGCGTAGAGTACCAGTTGCTCAAGCATCTCATCCCTATCCTCTATCTTGAGGATCTGCTCTATATCCCTGTACCTTGTTACCCTCCCCTTCTTCCCCTCCCTAACCTCCTCTACTTTACGTTGAACCATATCTGATTCCACACGCTCCTCCTCTCATTCATGCTATCCAACCACGAGAACTCGAATGCTCTACTCTCAGGGTTGTACCTCCATAGCTCCATAACGAGTCTAAAGTTCTTCCCATCTATGCTCCTCACATCTGTGCTGACTCTCTCACCATTTATGAGCACCTCCTTAACCACAACATACATCCTTCCATCATCGCCGCGCTCCCTTGCTATGCTTGCTATACTCCACTCTAGTGGGATGGTTATGGTTGAGTCATGAGCGACTACCTGCCTAACCTCGTACAGATGCTCCACAGGGCTAGGTGTGTGCATGTTATCATCTGGTATTGGCATATCAGCGTTGAGCAACTTCACCCTTACTGCTATGTACTCGGCACTCCCCATCCTGTTGTACACCTGCAGGTACCATCTCATATCATCCCCCAGCGCTACGTCTGGGCTGGTGGAGGGATAGTAGTTGGATGCCATCATCTCCCTGCCTAGGGTGCTCAGACTCATGAACCTCTCGTACCCTCTAGGCATAGATGCAACATAGGCTATGCTCATGCTTACCGCTATGAGTATGGCAAGTGCGATGAGGAACTGCCTGGACCTTAGAGGCCTCAGCACATATGACTCTAGACCAGAATCTGCCATACACTCACTCCTCCTCCTTCCTCTCCCTTATGCCCATCTCCATCATCTCTGCCCTTATGTAGCCCTTCAGGTTGGTGTAGAGCATAACTACTGCCACTGATGACACTACACCAGCGATTGGTGCATAGACTAGCATGTTCATGTAGAACCTATCTGTATTCTCCCTCACCTTCTGCTCATATAGCACTCTGGCATCTCTTGCTATGGAGTCAAGCATATCAGCTGCAACTGCTAGGCACTCCTCCCTGCTTGTACACTGATCCTGAAGATCGCTATCATCACCATGCTCTGCCTGCCTCATCAGGTTGAGTGCTGCATTGAGCCTCTCTACAAGATGCGATGTATCTGCACCAGCAGAGTCAGCCTCCATTATCCTTACCAGTGCTTGATGGACACGATCATCAACCTGCGCCGCATCCACGGTAGGTATCATTGGCATGTCTCTATACCATTGATGTATTATCATGAGTGATAGGAAGGCTAGTGCTGTCAGGTAGTAGCAGTAGTGGTACCTTACCTTCACATATACTCTATCCATGCCATGCCCACCTCATCCTATTATGGCGGATATCCTTATCATCGCTATCACAATGAATGCCAAGCCTGAGCCCACCGCTATGATCCTGAGCCTCTTCACATCCAGCACGGTCTTTGCCCTGCCGTAGTATGGCGCAAGTAGTTCTGAGGTTATCAGCATTATTATTGAGGATACTGCGAGCCATAGACCGATATCCCAGAGGCTGAATGCGAATGAGTACATATCTACCCAACCATCTCCAGCAGTGAGTACGTTGTATCAACCCTACTCTTCCCTACACTACTCTCCTTCACCATCACAGCCTTGCCTGTGCTCTTGCCCAATGCAAGTGCTATGCTCGAGCATACGGGGCATAGCGCAGTGCTTATGGAATGCATGCTGGAGCATATCCTTGCTGTATCCCTGCCCTTTATAGTAACCCTCACCGTATCATCGCCATCTGCGCTGATCTCAACACTATCAGCCATCATGAACTCCTCGACGAAGAGCCTTCCAATGTTCATGCTCAACTCCTCCATGCTCATCAGTGCAAAGTTGGCATCGAGCCTATCCTCGAAGAGATCGATCAGGCCCTGTGCTGGTGCCTTTATGATCATGCCCTTCTTCTGCAAATACTGCGCATCTGTAGTACCTATCTTGTCTATATCCTCGCCATCACCTACGCTAGCGATGTACTGGATCAGATCCGCTGTGCTGCTCTGCTCGCCCTGATGTACAAGTATGTAGCCTTGGCTCAGCCCACCTAGCCTGAGCTGCCTAGGGTAGAAGAGTATCGCATTGCCCACTGCGTAGCCTATATGCGATAGTATACTGCTCATACTCTTGCCGTATGCCTCCACCACTGCCCTGAATATCTCATCAGGGTAGTAGCGTGCTGATGTGATGTAGTATAGCACTGAGCCCCAGAACGTCAGACCAAGGCCTATGAACGTGAGGATAAGAGAACTGTATATGTAGGAGAAGAGTAATGCCACTCCCCCTGTTGCAACCATGGGGAGTACGAATACAAACCTACTCCTATCATATCTGTTGAGCCTTATAGGGCTCACGCTTGAACCATGGCCTGAACCATGCTCCTTACGCTCCTGGTTCACCTGTTCACTCATTATTATACCTACCCTTCTACTCCTCACTCATATTTATTATTAAGCCCTATGTGTGTCACTCTTCATACTTTATTCTTCAATATAGCAGTAACCATTATAACATCATGTCAAGCAACAGTAACAACAATATCAACATACCCACGGGAAGTGTAGCAGAGGGCGAGCATACGCTGGAGTTCTATGCCATGGATATGCTAAGCATAAGGGGTAGCGTAAGGCTCGTAAGGTTCACGAGGATGTCCCTGGATGCTGTTGCAATAGAGTTCGGTAACCCTACAGTTGTCAGGGATGGTACAACGTTCGTATCATCATCTACACCAGTTACGGTGAGCACTCCCTACAGCGTGCTGAAGGTGCAGTACCAGGTCGTCCCTGCTGGAAGGAACCCAACAGATTCAGCATGGGTAACATCCACTGGAAGCAGTATAACATTCACCATGCCAGCGACCCTTCAGGATGGTTCATACACCGTATTCTACAGAGCAACCACTGGCAATAGGCATGGAAGCGTGAAGAGCATAACTGTAACGCTGGATAACACTCCACCAACTACAAGCATAAACATACAGGATGGTGCATTACTTACCGATAGCGATACCATAACCATAACGGCAAGTGATTCAGGCTCTGGAGTAGCAAAGATATTCTACAGGATAGATGGAGGAGAGTGGGTATCCAACTAGTTATATGACCCCCTCTCCTCCGCCTCTTTTTATATTATTTTTATAGTTTGTTCAATAATTATAGCAAGAGTAGCAGCAATCTCAATCTCTAGTTATGTGACCATCTACCAGCTCCCTACCTCATCGTGCCTACATCCGTGTGCACCTGCTACAGATCACTGCTATAAGCCTCCTTATAAATAGCCTATAACTGATCCTCACCATTGGCCCTAGAAACAATACAACTATAGCCTCTTAAGTATAAATATGTAATAGTTCACTGCAACTAATGTATTAGAAAGATGGTGATGATTCTAACCTACATTATATTATGGATGTGCTTATCTATGACCAGTATTATCTAGCCTAGTAGCGGGGGTACCTTGTTTATGACTACTCAACGTACATTGTATGCTAGCCTTATCGCATTAATGATATCATCATAACCTACGATATCTAGGATGGTGAACCTGCCCTTCCTCGTGTATGGGGCGAGCCTCACAGCATGAAGGAACTCATCGAGAGATATACCCATGGAGTCCAGCGTTGTGGGGAATCCAAGTGCCTCATAGACATGCGTTATATCTGCAAACTCTGACCCTCTCAATGCCATAGCAAATACCGTTGCAAACCCCACCTGTATGCCATGGGGCCTGGGGTGCTCAAGTATCCTATCCAGGGCATGGCTTATCAGATGCTCTGCCCCACTCGCTGGTCTCGATGAGCCTGCTATGCTCATGGCTATCCCACTCTGCACCAGACCCTCAGCAAGGCATACGAGCAGGTCATCATCGAGCAGTGGGTCTGTACTAGAACGGTGAACGCCAGCATCATCGCTCTTGCCCCTGATGGTACTACCATTGCTATGCCCATGGTTCTTCAGCACGTAGTAGATGAACCTCTCTGCAGCGTTCCTCGAGAGCATCTCAGCGAGTAGATCGATCTTCACCCCTGTATGCTCGCTGGCAAGCCTCCAGTCCTGTACTGCTGATAGGTTGGATACCAGATCCCCTATACCAGCGAGTGTGGTCTGCCTTGGTGCCCTCCTGACTATATCAAGGTCCAGGAGTATGCCTGCTGGAGATGTTGTGACCATGCTATCACTACTACCATCACCGAACCTAGCAACCACTATGGGTGATGCTATGCCATCATGAGATAATGCAGTTGGTATGGATATTAATGGTCTGGCAGCAGTATGCGCTGCATACTTGGCAGCATCAAGCACCCTTCCTCCTCCAACCCCTGCTATGAATGTTGGATCGTACTCCATGATATGCCTAATCAGTAGCCCTGCAACCGTGTCCATTGACCGGTTGCTGCTGCTGTCTATGCCTATGCTCAGGCACTCCATCCCATGGGATATGTTACTGCATATCACCCTAGTTATACCGCTACCAGATATGAGCATGGGCCTCCTGGTATCTATACCCTCATGCTCTAGAATGGTGAGTAACCTGTTACCATCCAGCCCCCTTGATATATGCATGAAGAGGGGCACCCTTATCTCCCTGACCCAGGGCCTACCAGTACTACTGCTTATCTCCATCTTCAGACCTTGCATGCTTATCATACACACTACTATAAATATGCTGGCCATGCTACTGTGAGCATAGTTAATCTGCAGGCTCGTAGAATAGGACTAGTGCTTACCCCCATATCCAGTGATCGACCTTATGATCGACGATATCTCCCTACCCGTTATTGCCCTGATGGAGAATGATGCCAGAGCATATATCGCTAGCGTGACGATCAGGGTTACCAAGGCAGTAGCTATGTAGTAGAGCATCAGATGCCCAAATGCTACAGATGCTACGAGTGCAAGTGCTGGCCTTGCTACGGATACTCTGATGGTGAAGCCTATCCTCCTTACCAGCACTATGGATATGATCAGGTTGAGCATGGAGCCTATGAGCAGTGCATATGCTGCACCATCCATGCCCATGGCAAGTGCAAGCACGAGTAGAGGCGTGAGGGCTATACTTAGCGCTGACGATGTGGCATCCTTTATGGCAACGAGCCTTGCCCTGTCTGCTGCATTGAGTAGAGAGTTCATGACAGTACCTATGGAGTTGAGCGTGTATGCCACTGCAAGCATCCTCAGTGTCCCAACAGCATCAGCGTACGATGGTGCGATGATGCTGAGCACTATCCTAGGCTCTACCATGAGGAGTACGAGCATGAACCCGTTGAGTACCAGTGCTATCCTCAGTGCTGTATTGGCCAGTGCATTCACCCTCTCCCTGTTCCCCTTCTCTATCTCCTCCCTTGCAGTAGGGAGCATCATCCCTGCTATGGATACCAGTATGCTGCCTATCACCTGCGCTATGAGCGATGATATGCCATAGAAGGCTGAGTACTGCATGCTCTGGGATGCAAGTACCATGACACCAACCTGGTTCCTTGCTATGTTCATGCCAGATGCCAGATAGTTGTAGCCAGAGAAGCCTAGAAGGCTCAGGACCTCCCTCCCGGATGGGCGATGTGTGCTCCTCCCAGTCGCTCTGATGAGCATGATGATGCTCATGGCTGATGCTATGATCGATGCCAGCACGAAGGATACGACTATGGCGTCTGAGCCCCCTGTAAAGGATAGCAGGGCTACTGCAGATCCCAACCTCACAGCCTGGAATGTTGCCGTAGTCAGCACAACATACTTGGTCATGTGAAGACCCTGGTACGCACCCTGGAGCACCACCACGGTACCCTGAGTAGGTATGTACAGCATTGAAGCAAGTATGAGGAGTTGAGTGAATTCAGTATCGTATGGCTGGGTATAGTGCGCTACTACCGTCATCGTTACACCTGCAGCAACATTAATGCCTGCTGATAGCATGAGTGTTAACATGCTCAGGCTCCTGCCCACGTTGAGCCCCCTTGCGTTGTACTCTGCGATGTACCTTGAGAGCATCAGCTGGAATCCATTGGTTGTGAACGCTATAACCACTGCTGTGTATGCGAATATGGTCATGGTCTGCCCTATGGCATGGGCATCTACGAGTCTAGCAAGCACTATCCAGAATAGTGCCCCGACTATGGAGTTTATGAGGTTGCTTAGTATCAGGAAGAACGAACCCCTAGCAAGCCTCTCGAACGGCTGATCCATTATTAAACCACCGTCCTATGCTCATCCCTCCTTATATGGTTATTTGTGTTAACTGCGATACTGTGTACCGCTGGCTCTTCAGGCATCAAGGATAATATGTGGAGGTGCCACACTATGGGTTATGAGGCTGCTCGTCATAGGGCTGGATTCCATGCCTGCTGATGCACTGTTCAGCATGAAGGATGAACTACCCAACATAGGAAGGATGATAGATGATGGTGTGGCAGCAGTACTCGAGAGCTGCCATCCACCAATAACGATACCAGCATGGATGGTGATGATGACAGGTAGGAGCCCTGGCAGCCTAGGCATATACGGGTTCAGGCACAGGAAGGGCTACTCCTATACCGAAGGCTGGATAGCCAACTCTACCAGCGTGAAGGCCAAGAAGGTATGGGATTATCTGGCAGAGAATGGGCTCAGATCATGCCTTGTTGGGGTACCACCAAGCTACCCTCCATACCCTGTCAATGGCAGCATGATATCATGCTTCATAACCCCATCAGAGAAGGCTGATTACACGTACCCTAGAGGATTGAGGCAGGAGGTTGAGAGCCTAGTTGGTAAGTACATCTTCGATGTTGTCTTCCGCACGGAGGACAGGGATGCCATACTCAAGGATATATACGAGATGACTGAGAGGAGGTTCAAGGTCATCAAGTACCTGCTGAGTAAGGAGAGGTGGGACTACTTCATGTTCGTGGAGATAGGGGTTGATAGACTACATCATGCGTTCTGGAAGTTCCATGACAGGAACCATCCCAAGTACGTGCCAAGGAACAGGTATGAGGATGTTGTAAGGGAGTACTACAGGTTCATAGATGGTAAGATAGGTGAGCTGTTGCAGATGGTTGATGATGACACATGTGTTATGCTTGTATCTGATCATGGTACGACTAGCATGAAGGGTGCATTCTGCATAAATGAGTGGTTGATAGAGAAGGGCTATCTAGTGCTCAAGAGCTACCCTGATGGGGTTACGGATCTTGACAAGTGTGATGTGGACTGGGGTAGAACAAAGGCATGGGGATGGGGGGGCTACTACGCCAGGATATTCCTGAATGTCAAGGGTAGGGAGGCACAGGGCACCATAGCAGGAGGGGAGGAGTATGAGAGGTTCAGGGATGAACTTGCCAGGGAGATCATGGACATCAGAGGACCAAGGAATGAGCGATGGGATACCAGGGTGTACAAGCCTGAACTGCTCTACAGGGAGTGCAATGGTGATAAGCCTGATCTCATGGTCTACTTCGATAACCTGTACTGGCGCTCGGAGGGTAGTGTTGGGCATAGGGCATTGTACCTGTCAGAGAACAACACTGGTCCAGATGACTCGGTGCACTGGTACGATGGCGTATTCATACTCTACAGCAAGAGGAAGAAGGGTGCAGTAAAGGGAGGTAAGATGCTTGGGAGGTTGAGCATATACGATGTTGCACCAACCATACTTGCGATCATGGGCATCAAGCCAGGTGGTGATGCCATGGAGGGCAGGATAGTCGATGAGGCTGTGAGTTATGCTCTACAGGATGGATGATGTATGCATGCATCCACGCATATACCTGCCTATAGCCTATTATCGACCTACCTCACTGATCCTGGATACTATGTTATATAACATGCGTTACATGTCTCCTGCACAGTTTACTTTATAAGCATCCTCGGCATCATAGAGTCAGATGGAGAGGGTGAGCATAAGCATAAACAGGGTACTGTATGAGAGGCTGAGGGAGTTCAACCAGTCGACCGCTACTGGATTCGGTAGTGTCGATGAGTACGTTGAGCATATACTCGAAGCATTCCTGAGGGAGTACGGCATGGCTGGTTATGGTTATGGTTATGGTGATGATGATGATGATGCCATGAACCATCGCATGGTTGGGACGGTGGTGTTTGATGTACATGGAGCAGGCATATCAAAGGATGAGGAAGAGGAGGAGATAAAGAATAGGTTGAGGGCCCTCGGTTATATATAAGAAAGAAAGATCTCTAGATTCTCATCATCTTGATCTGGATCTGGATACCTCCCTTAGCACATCCAGCAGAGCCTTGAGGGATGATGAGAAGAAGTCCATGGCCTCCTTGGTATCGTTTACGCTTACAACCTTGATGAGCGCTGGTAGATCATCCCTGATCATCTTGAACCCATGGAGCGTGCCATGCTGCATCATGGCTCTGAATAGAGCCTCTACCCTCTCCGCTATACCCCTATCTATCCTGCCCTTGGGGTCTGTGAAGCACAGTGCTATGCACCTTCCTGGTCGACCATCGCTACCATCATTCATGAGTCCAAGGAGTATCCCTACCTGCACACCATTTATGCTCATGTAGAAGTACTTGCCCTTGACATGCTTCGACTTCTCATCCCATATGACTGGGCTGCCAACGCTCTCCCTTATCAGATGCTCTAAGGAGTTTAGTATGCTGGTGTAGGTATCTGCACTACTCACATTACTGCTACTCATATCAACTACTGCCTTCCTTCTTGACTCCACTACCCTCTACGGCCTCTCTCACCTGTACAGTAGTAGTTGTAGCAGCAGTAGCAGCAGTTATGTAACCCAGCCTACGTAGCCCATCCATTATTATGTTGACGCACTCCTCGACGCTCTGCCTATCCGTATCAACCGTGATCTCTGGGTTCAGAGGCTCCTCGTATGGGTCCTGTATGCCAGTCATATCAGGTATCTCACCATTCAGTGCCTTCTTGTATAGACCCTTTGGGTCCCTCTTTATGCATGTGTCTATTGAGCATTTAACGTAGACCTCTACAAAGTCCTTCAGCTCTTCCCTAGCGTATGCCCTGAAAGCTCTGTATGGAGAGATGAGTGAGACCAGTGCTATAACACCGTTCCTTGTCAGCAGCTTGCTTATGTACACTACCCTTCTGGCATGAGTCTCCCTATCCTGCTTCGTGAATCCTAGATCTGGGCTGAGGTTCTTCCTCACCTCATCCCCATCGAGGAGTTCTGCCCTGTAACCCATATCCATGAGCCTCCTCTGTAATACCCTAGCAATCGTTGTCTTGCCAGAGCCTGATAGCCCTGTGAGCCAGACCGTGAAGCCCTTATTTAGCATACCTTGAAGGGGGATGGAGAGGTTAATAAGGGTTAGTATGTAATGTACAGTATGGTATTCACTGGTGGTATTCATCGCAGGAGATGAACCTGTTGCTTGTACGGTTAGTGTTGGTGAATATACAGAGAAGAGGAGTGGTAGTATACATTGGTTAGATAATTGGAAGTATTTTTAGCCTAAGCCTATCAATTTATCCATATGGTTCCACATAATAGTGAATTGTCTATACCAGCCAGGTCTGGTACACACAGGCTTGAGTACTATGCTACCGATAGGCTGAATAACCGCAGTAATGTAGGCTCTATCACGTTCACCTCATACAAGGTATTCAATGTCAAGGACTATGGAGCAAGAGGAGATGGTATAACAGATGATACACAAGCGATAAGGAATGCTATAGAGGCAGCAAGAGCCCATACATCATCAACAGATACCCCGGTGGTTGTATACTTCCCTGCAGGTACATACAGGATCAAGCAGTTCAAGGTACACTCGAACATGATACTCAAGGGTGATGGTATGCAGCGTACAAAGCTGGTAAGGTTCGTGGACAGGAATGCGCCTAACTCTACGTATCAGGGGAGTGGTAATGAATCCAATATAACGGTGACAACGAACCTATTCAACTCTGGGACGTTCGAGCAGCTCCCATCCCCTCTGCCTCAAGATCATCCTGCAAGAGGCAGAACAGGTATATGGGCCAAATCTTTCATAGCCAACTACGATGCTAGTAGGAATGGCAATAGCAACATCGCCATATACGATATGACCATCAACGGTAATGGGTATGCATTCAACATAGACCCGAACAGGCATACGCAGGTAGGCTTCAGGTATGCAGAGGGTAGCAATACCTATACTGTCTCGTTATACAGAACCAAGAACATAAGGATAAATAATCTGAGGATAGAGGACAGTATGAACTGGTCGCTATCATGTGAGGAGTGTGAGGGGATAGATGTAGGCTATCTAGAGATAGATGGGAACACCAGATTCGGGAGCAGGGTGAGCGACAGGCTGAATCAGGATGGTGCAAACTTCAAGCACAGCAAGCATATACGCATAGACAGGGTGGTGGTCCATGAGAGCTATGACTCTGCAGTGGTATTCGAGGTGGTCAACAGACCCTTGCCCGTGCACGATGTGAGGGTCAACTATATAGAGTTGCACAGGCATATACATGCTGGTAGTGGTGTTGGTATAGTCTGCGGGAATGAAGAGGGAGGGGATGTATACGATGTGCATATCAAGCACATCAGGATATATGCAAGGGATACCAGCAGAACCCCTACGGGCAGGGAGAGGGGTAGCCATACATCGCACTTCGTTGATATAGGGTATGAGGACTATCCTGAGTTCAGGGGCAGGGAGGGTAAGGGGAAGGCATACAACATAAGGATAGATAAGATAGAGATAACTGGATTCTCGCACAGGATACTGCCCTATGACTTCCAGACTGGTGCAGCAAAGGCACCAGAGGCTGGTATGCCCATACTCCAGATCAACTCCAGACCGAGGGAGCTCTACTACGATCCTAACTCGCCACAGACATCGGCATGGAATATCAACAGGGTAAGGGATGTTACCATAGGCGAGGTGATAGTGGATTACCAGATGCAGGATTATGCTGCAACAGACCAGTACGGAGCACAGTTCGGTCTAAGGGTGATCGGGGCAGAGAATGTACATATAGGCAGGTTCCACAGCATGAACAAGAGCAGTAGAGGTATCAGCGATGTACAGGTACTATACTCCAGTAACGTTGCGCTGCACGAACTGTACATCAAGAGGGTCAATACTGGGGGAGCATCGCTGATAACCATCAACAACTCGACTGGAGTACTGCTGGATAATGTAAGGATACCGCTGCTGGATGATGGTCAGAAGCAGGGTGGAGCAGCCTTGAGGGTTGAGGGGAGTAGCAGCAGGGATATACTGCTGAGGTACAGGGAGTTGCAGACCAGAAGCCAGATCAACTGGGGCAGTGATGTGCCAGAGGCTAATAAGGCAACGGTGATAGTACAGCCTGTTTAGTTAGTAGTAGTCGCAGTAGTCGCAGTTGGTTAGTTAGTGTTTTATCCAACCCCAATTTTTTGTTATAGTTAGCAATATAAATGATAATGCCAGTATAATTATGTGGAATGGAAACTCTGGTACAACGACTGTGTTGAACTCTGCACTCTTACCATCGAGATTGAGCCTTATTGTTGCCGATCCCTCTTCCTCTACCCTGATCACATGCTGTTCCATCCTGCCCCCTTCATAAATCACCTTACCTCCCTGCATCACAATGATCTTATAGTCTTTATCCAACTGCCTCTCACGCCTATCGAAGAACTCTACAGAGATGACCACTGGCTTGCTTGTGTCCAGATTATCAGATAGCCTGATCCTGGCTATTACATCATCTAGCAGTGTCTCATATACGGGACCCCTGAACTCCACATCTTGTACTGGTTCAGGTTCTGGTGCAGGTTCTTCTAGGTCAGTGGTTGCTCTTGCTACCTCAACCCTTACAATCCTCTCATCCATACTAGGTTCATAGCCATCAAGGAAGAATCTTGCTGAGACCCTCTGCTCCCCTTCCTCTACGAACGTGTATGATACCTTTGCTATACCTGCTATAGTTCGTACAGTTGCTATCACATTATCGTTTATCAGAAAGTTTACATATCCAAAGGTTATTGGTCTGCCTTGTTCATCCTTGACAGTTGCTGTGAGCTCAAGGGTATCGTACTTCCTTACTGTCTGTGGCACATCGAGTGTTATAGATGAGCGTTGTGCTGTGTGGATGGGGTTGAACGATACTATCCTGTATATCTGCGATGGACCCATGCTTCCTATGTATATCCAACCATCATACTCCTCTACATCAATCAAAGCACCAGTTAGACCCTTGTAGACTATGACATCCTGTACATCAGTATAGTCAGGAGGTCTCAGTATAACCCTGTATATTGCAGAGTCATTAACCGTTGTGAAGAAGAGGTTGTACTTGAACTCCTCACCATACCTATCGCCAGTGTAGAATAGCATGTTCGTAGGGGCAACTGCCATATGCCCTGAGGAGAGTAAAGGTCTCTCGAACCTATCCAGGTCCTCGTTGGCAATGGTGTATTGCCTGTTAACATCCCTAACCTCTGGCTTGGATTTCTTGCTTATATACTGCTGGTCATAGCCTAGGAGGAGTGGCCATCCATAGTTCCTTCCAGGATAGAGTATGTTCACCTCATCATCCGTGTCTGGACCATTCTCAGTTACGAAGAGGATTCCAGTTAGAGGATGTACTGCTATACCAAACACATTCCTGTGCCCTAGCGTGTAGATAGTAGAGTTGGGGAATGGGTTATCATCTGGTATGCTGCCATCCCTGTTTATGCGTAGTATCTTGCCTGCAAGGGAATCCATGCGTTGTGATGTATGCTCTGGAAATGGTATATCTGTCGTGCCAGGTGTATGGCCAATTGCATCGCCTGTGGTTATGTACATGGTATTATCTTTACCAAATACTAGAGGTCCTCCTATATGAACCCTATTGCCAGGCTTCTCAAGTAGTACCTTCATATCTGTAAGCATCGTCCTCTCATCCAGCATGAATCTAGCAACCCTTGTGTACTGTTTGCCATCCTCTCCCTTTATGCTCCAGTGCAGGTATATGTAACGGTTGTTACTGAACTCAGGGTCTATTGCCAAGCCAACTAGACCTCTCTCTAAGGGATGTTCTCCCTCCTCTCCAAGATAGATATCAACCTTACCTATCTCCTTGTAATCAAAACCTCCTTCTTTAATGGTTATGATGTAGACCTTACCATCCCTTAAACCTCCACATATGATCCTCCCATCAGGAAGGAACTCAAAGTTGGCACCACAGTGACCTAAACGAGATAACCTGTCAGCAACAACCTCATGATCAACAGTATATGCACTGGCAGCGCTAGTCAAACCAGCAAGCACCGTGAGGAAGAAGGTTATATAGAGTATAGATAATAAGTATAGGAGTCTCATATCAGTTGGTATCTTTTGACTTAGTATTAAGGACTTCTAACAGTATTCCACGTTCTTTACAGTATAAAACCGTTCGATTATAATCCTCCTCCAGTACAGTCTTCAGTGATGAAGGCATCTTCTCCAATAATTCTCTATACACCTGTTGTTTATCTTCAGGGTTAGAAACTGCAGAAAGTAGGCTCCTCCAGCGTCTATGGAGAGGACTTAATACGGAATATATTAACCGTGATCCATACTGCATATGTTCTAAACGCTTCGCAAATACATGACTCGCATACTCGAATCTCGACAGTATCTTGTTGGCAATTCTGCTGTTTATGTATAGGCTCTCATTACTCGTAACATACTTTACTGCTATCCTCTCTACACCTAGGAAATCACATATCCTATCCATAACTTGTTGTGGATTCTCCATGAGTGCTTTCTGTTGTAGAACTAGTAGATTAGAGCCAAATTCATCATAAAATCTTGAGGTCTTCTCATAAAATAGGAAATCGTTTATATGAGGAGTTATCCTGTTCAACCATGTTGAGAAATCGTAATCGTGAAGCCCTAAACCCTTACTAAACAGATAATATGATATCAATCTGTTCTTCTGTTCCCTGATCATCAGTACTATCTTTGCGTTAGGAGAGAATTCTCTTATGTACCTTGCCACATTAACAGAGAGGTCTATGGCAGAGAATGGTTGCGATGCATCAACCCTATACTTCTTTCTCGCATTCTCTTTATATAATCTCTCATACTCTTCATATGGTAATACTGTCCATATTCTATCTTTGCCTTGAAGCTGTGTCCTGCTGAGTTTAGAGAGGGGTAGACTTGTTGCGAGCGTATTAGGTTCTTTGATGGGTATTACATAGATATCTTTATGTTGTGCTAGATATTCGCATAAGGCTGATGTCCCACACTTTGGAAATCCTGGAATGAATAGGTTCGGTTTCCAGTCAGATTCCATTTCTTGGTTTTATTGAGTTTAGATAATGACGTTTACGACTTCGCAATGATAACGCTTGAATGCCTTCTTATTCCTGTCTTGTATACCTGCATATTGCATATACACAAGGAGTATGGACATACATTGAATATAGATTAATAATACTGTTTCTAGCATACGACTTGTAGTGTTTATGTATTGAGTTGGCAGTTAGTTGTGATATCGGGATCAGTACTACATCTGTTCAATCCAGATATTTTAGTTCCTGTCAATATATAGTCTCCGTCAACTCTATCATTATCTACTATACCATCTCTTGTTATTATGGTATCGTTCCCCCCTTTGCCAAAATCATTAGTATCACCATCCAATCTATCTCCATATATCAGGTCATCACCATCATCTGCATATATGGTATCGCTACCCCCATATACACGATCTATACCTTGCTGACCAGATATATAGTCGCCCCATACTGTATCGTTACCAGGACCACCCATGATGAAGTCGTTGCCACCAATCATAGTATCAGCACCTAGCTGCCCCCAGAATGCCCCGCCTGCTATTGTATCATCTCCTTCCTCTCCATAGATAAAGTCATTACCATCTATCATTATATCCTTTCCATCAGGGTCCACAGATATTGGTCCGCCTTCAGATCTCATTCCATATATGAGATCATTTCCAAGGCCACCATATATGGTATCGTTACCACCGATGAGTATATCGTCTCCTCCCTCACCACCTATAAAATCACCGTAAAGCAGATCATCTCCATCACCTCCATATACTGTATCGTCGCCTCCATATACTGCATCATTCCCCCCTAATCCCCAGCAACCATCTCCCCTTACATCATCACTCCCTTCATCGCCATAAATAATATCTTTCCCGCAGTATATCACATCACTACCCT
>JANWZS010000016.1 GCA_025054855.1 Candidatus Nitrosocaldus sp.
TTGTAGCCTATGAGCCCTGCTACTGCATGCCTGAACTCTGTATCCTTATCAAGCATATCCAAGAGCGTCTTCTTCAGCTCCTCCTTCTTCTGCATGTACAGGAGTAGGAGCAAGAGGTAATATAAGGTATGGGACTGGTAGTGAATAATGGTCGTGTTGATATGAATAACCATGATCGGTCATATAATTGGCATTAGAGCATATAGCCTACATCAGCAGCAGCGGCGGTTACCCCATCTACCGCTCATCATCCCATATACGTAACGTATGAGATCATCTAGCGAGATGTTGGAGCATACCAGTTACGATCTCCCTGATCCTCTCATACCAGTTGCTTGCCTTGACTATACCGCTTGCCACCAGCACTCCCCTTGAGCCCAACCGTATTGCAGCACTCGCATCCCTACCATCCACTATCCCTGCACCACATATCACCCTGCTCCTCAACCCCAATCCAGCTACTCTCTCTATGGAGCCAGTTATCACCTCAGGCCTGCTCCTGCTCACAGCATTCCCACTCCCTATCAACTCTGGTGGCTCTATGGCTATGTAGTCTGGCTCAAACCCTGCTATAGCATCTATCTCATCGGGCTCTCTAACGCATACTATGGATAGCATACCGTGTGAACGTAGCATACTAACTATGCTCCCTATCTCCTTCAATGTCAGCCTATGCTCGCTATGGTTCACAAGAGAGCCCTTGATGTTGAAGGTCTTCAGCACTGATGCTACATTGTAGCCAGTCGTGCTACCCTCAACCCTGTCATCTACATGCTGTGCTATAACTGGTATGCTCACATGCTCTGCTATCCATGCCAGTGCAGGGTTAGGTGGTGCCAATGCTATGCTATCAGGTATGTTGAGGTCCCTCGCAACTCTCTCAGCCTCTAGAGCAAGTGCTAGGCATCTCCTCCCACTGGCCTCCATGTAGTTCTTTAGGTTAATGATCAGGATTGGCTCTCGCAACCTGCCTCTTCTCTTCCTCCACTGCCTTTGCCTTGAACCTCTCCCTCAACCTCTTCATCCTTGCCTCGTAGCCCTTGTTGTACTCCAGCTCCTCAGGCACCAGAGTGGCAGGGTGTATGAATCCCTGTGCTCTCATTGCCAGTGCCCTCTCAACCGCTACACTCCTTATGTAGTCCCAGTCTGGCGTACTGAACCCATCGAACGGTTCGGTCAGTATGCCGTTGTGCATGCTGAATACCGCTGCACTGACTATGGGTATGGAGTAGTTCAGACTCGCTGCCGTATTCAATCTCACTGGCATGAGCGGGAGATGGTGGCTCCCTCTCGTGTTGCCAGCAACGAAGTGCGGGTTGCTGAACGCACTGCATGCCTCCTCAGTGGCAGGGAACGATCTCTGAGTCCTCACTATTGCTATAGGATCGTCCTTGCCAACGTATGTACCTGCTATGTTATGCAGCCTATCCGTACTCGCACTGACTATGGGCTCGCCCTTCTTGCTGTATACGCTCTCGACCACGTACCTTGCAGGGTACATGAGCGCTGCCTCCAGTTCAGGCTTATCCTCCCATAATCTGAGCTCTGCCACATCCCCAGTCAGAACATCCATGACATTGAATACCACACCTTCAGCCAGATCAGGGTTTATTATTATGCCTGTGTTGCTCAGGCTATCTACGAACATCTTGTAGAAGGGGAGGTTGAATGCCCCTGGCTCGGTCTTGTCAGCAGCAAACATCACGAACGCTTCATTGGCCCGCTCTTCGAACTCCATCTCGGCCACTCCTGGACCCATGCCCTTCACATTCCCTGAGAATGAGTCCTTGAGTAGGTCCTGTCCAGCACCGTACAGCCCCTGTGCCTTTGCCACCTTCGTTCCCTCGATGAATGCATCCCATGCAAGTTGGTGTATCCTCGCATTCCCCACACCATGCGTATGACTCATAAGCATGTGTATATCATCACCTGAGAACCCAACATAACAGTCTATGAAGAGTTTACCCTTCTCAGCCATGACGAACTCCTCGACACGCTTGAGGAGCGCACTGCTCGGTCTTGTGTGCCCTCCAACCCCTCCTATATCCGCCTTTATGGCTGATAGTGTTATCTTCATGCGCTAGTGTATGCATGGCTAGGTTAAATATTTATCCAGATTAAGCTAGGATATAGCCAGTAAGTGATCAGATCAGCCTTATACCCTTCCCTCTCCTACTCTCCCTCAGTGCGTATAGGTTGTAGTACTTGCCCTCCCTAGAATCCCTGTAGTTCCATGCATGCTTGCTGAGCCTCAGTTCCCTGAACGACTGCTTGAACTGCTCTGGTAACGCATCGTAGACCCACTTACCTACAACTATCTGCCAGGGCTTTGCGAGTTCCACTATCTTTGCCGTTATGCTCATAGTGTATCCGAGGAGGTCCAGCGTGCCCCCAAGCCTCACTATCTGATTCTCCCCAAGGTCTATGCCTATCTTTATCCTCAACTCTGGGTATCCATACTCCCTGAGCGTCTGGTTCACAGCATACCTCGTTATGTTAAGCATCGCTCTCGCACAGTTCACCACCCTCGTACATGCCTCACCAACATCACTACCTACTGGGAAGAATGCTATGACACAGTCCCCTGCATATTTGAGTACATAACCATGGTACGCTGCTATGAGGTATGACATCTCCTGCATGAATACCTTGATCAGATTGGCTAGCCTATCTGCAGGTAGATGCATGCTCATCGCTGTAGAGTCGACTATATCAGCATAGAGCACTATGACATCCAGCTTCATGTTCATATGGCTCTCAAGGTAACGCTCGGATGGTGTTATCATGCTATCGAACCTCAGCCCATCCTTGAGCATCTTCTTGATCCTTGCCTGGCTCTCAACTATACTTGAGTAGAGGTGCTTCGTGCTAGCATCTATACCATGTATGGGTTGCTTTATCATCTCATCGAATACGATCTTGAGTGCATCCTCGGAGATGAACGTGCCAGTCTGCCTATCCAGATACCCACTCCCTCCATCGACGACCTTACGCTCATACCTCTTTGGGTCCAACCTTATGACGAACTCGAGCCTATCCTCACCCCCCTTGCTGCTCCTGATCACCTTCTCCAGCGTAAACTCTGGCCAGCTCTCCTTCCTGCTCCTGTTCTTGCTCAACATCCTATGCCTTCTGCTAGGTTCTTCCCCTTTATACTCTGCTGTCATCGATTACCAACCATTCGTCATACAGCCTTTACACGCTTTGCTATCGGCGGTCTGACCTTCCTGAATATCCTGAAGCCACAGATACACTTCAGCTCTGGCAGAGTCCTAAGTTCTTCAGATGTTGTCTTTGTGCCACACCTTATACACTCGTATGTAACTATACCACCACCCTGCTGCTGGTTTGAATCCTCCAGACCACCAGCCATATCCACGATGGATTGTGAGATCAATTTAATCGTTATTAACAAGATATATGGAGATGGTAGGAATGGATAAATAAAGAAGTATTATGGAATCGAGTGGCATCACTGTAGTAAGACCTCTATTATTACCTCATCAGGTATCTTCAGCCTCATCAGCTGCTTCATAGCTCTATCATCTGCAGCAAGATCTATTATCCTCCTGTGTATCCTCATCTCCCACTTGTCGAATGTATGGGTGCCTTGCCCGCTTGGTGCCTTCCTTGTCACTACGTTGAGCCTCTTTGTAGGCAGTGGTACTGGGCCCTTCACCCTGACTCCAGTCTTCTCCCCTATCGCCTTTATCTCGGAGCACATCTGCTCCAACTTTGCCAGATCCGTGCTTGCCAGCTTTATCCTAGCCTGTTGGACCATTATGACCACTCTGCCTATGATTAGACCTTGGCTGCGACCTTCTCTACCGTGTACTTCTCTGTTATCTCCTCAACTATCCCCGCTGCTATGGTTGTGCCCATATCCCTCAGTGCAAACCTGCCAAGCTCGGGGAACTCCTTGAATGGCTCTATGCATAGTGGTCTTACAGGTCTTATCTTCACTATGGCAGAGTCACCGCTCTTCAGGAACTTTGGACTCTGCTCAACCACATTCCCCGTCCTGGGATCGATCTTGGATACGAACTCAACCAGTGTTGCTGCAACCTGCGCTGTATGTGCATGGAGTACTGGTGTGTACCCTGGGGCAATTGCAGTTGGGTGGTATATCACTATGACCCTTGCCTTGAACTCCCTTGCTACCGTTGGAGGGTTATCTGCTGGTCCTACAACATCCCCCCTCTTTATCTGCTTCTTATCAACACCCCTAAGGTTGAAGCCTATGTTATCCCCTGCTATAGCCTCCTGCATGGGTGTGTGATGGGTCTCTATGCTCCTAACCTCACCTATCGCACCTTCAGGCATGACTATGACCTTGTCACCAACCTTCATCTTCCCAGTCTCAACCCTGCCAACTGGCACAGTTCCAACACCAGTTATGGAGTATACATCCTGTATGGGTAGCCTCAGAGGCTTGTTTATGGGCTTCTCTGGCTCAATGAACTCATCGAGAGCCTGTATTAGAGTTGGACCGTCGTACCAGGGCATCTTATCAGACTTCTTCACAACGTTATCCCCAGTCCAGCCAGATGTTGGTACGAACCTTATCTTCTGTACGTTGTATCCTATGCTCTTCAGGAGGTTTATCACCATAGCCTTGACCTCCTCATACCTCTCCTTGCTGTAGTTGACTGATGTGTCATCCATCTTGTTTATGCATACAGCGAGCTGACCAACGCCTAGAGTCCTTAACAGGAATGCATGCTCCCTTGCCTGTCCACCGGGCTCAACGGCAACCTCCGTCTCACCCTTCTTCGCTGATACTACTAGTATGGCACAATCTGCCTCCGATGCTCCAGTGATCATGTTCTTCACAAAGTCCCTGTGCCCTGGAGCGTCTATCAGTGTGTAGAAGTACTTGTTGGTCTCGAACTTCTGGAATGCTAGGTCTATAGTGATACCCCTCTCCCTCTCATCCTTGAGCCTGTCGAGTACCCAGGCGAACTTGAATGTGTCTCCCTTGCCAGTCTTCTCAGACTCCTTTGCATACTCCTCTATCGTCCTCTGGTCTATCAACCCTAGGTCGAAGAGCAGCCTGCCTACCAGCGTTGACTTGCCATGGTCAACATGTCCTGTAACTATTAGATTCAGATGTGGTTTCTTGCTACTACTCATACAGGTTAAGTGGGGCAAGGGCTTTATTTGCATTTCTATTTGAGGGTACGATCATGAAGGCACTGCATGATGTAAACTTAATAAATGACTGCCTTGGTGGCTCTACCATGCATAAGCGAGTAGTGTTCTTCGATGAAGGTAAGGGATTGGGTAAGAGGCTGCTGGGAGGCAAGGGAGCAGGGCTTGTAGAGATGACCATGCTTGGACTACCCGTACCTCCAGGGTTCACGATAACCACTGAGGTATGCAAGGCATTCTACGCAAATGGTAGGGAGCTCCCAGATGGGCTCATGGATGAAGTCAGGCAGGCGATACATAGACTTGAGCAGTTGACTGGCAAGGGCTTCGGTAGCAGCAGCAACCCATTGCTTGTATCTGTGAGATCTGGGGCAGCCATATCCATGCCTGGGATGATGGATACTATACTCAACCTAGGCCTGAACGATGATACCGCTAGGGCACTCATGGCAAGGACAGGGAATTCAAGGTTCGTATGGGATGCGTACAGGAGGTTTGTGCAGATGTTCGGTAAGATAGTCCTTGGTATAGACGATAAACTCTTCTCCACTGCGTTGGAGGAGATGAAGAGGAGCAGGGGTGTAATGCATGACAATGAGTTGGATGCTGAGGCACTGAAGCAGCTCACGTATGAGTTCAAGGCAATATGCAGGAGGCATGGGAAGGAGTTCCCAAGCGATCCATATGAGCAGTTGGAACTAGCAATAAAGGCTGTGTTCAATAGCTGGATGAGTGAGAGGGCAGTTGAGTATAGAAAGTACTACAAGATAACCCCAGATATAGCTGATGGCACTGCAGTGAACGTTGTTACCATGGTATTTGGGAACATGGATGAGAGGAGTGCTACAGGGGTTGTGTTCACAAGGAGCCCAGAGAATGGAGAGAAGAGGCTCTACGGTGACTTTCTGGTCAATGCTCAGGGTGAGGATGTGGTAGCAGGGATAAGGACCCCTGAGCCCATAGAGAACCTTGCCAGGGTGATGCCTGATACTTACAGGCAACTGGTTGAGATATGCGATAGGCTCGAGAGGCACTACAGGGAGCCTCAGGATGTAGAGTTCACGATAGAGAGCGGGAGGCTGTACATACTCCAGACGAGGGCAGCAAAGATGAACGCAGTAGCAAGCGTGAAGTGCTCAGTCGATATGGTCAAGGAGGGTATAATAAGTAGGGAGGAGGCCCTGCTGAGGGTCAATGCGGATGACCTGGAGCAGGTACTGCACAGGAGGGTAGACCCGAAGGCAGGTGTTAAGCCCATAGCAACAGGTATAGGGGCATCACCAGGAGCAGCGAGTGGCAAGGTTATACTGGATACGAAGAGGGCCATAGAGTATGCCAGCAATGGTGAGCAGATAATACTGGTGAGGGAGGAGACGAAGCCAGAGGATGTACCAGCATTCTTCAAGGCAGTGGGCATACTCACGAGCAAGGGGGGCAAGACCAGCCACGCTGCCGTAGTAGCAAGGGGCATGGGTAAGCCATGCATAGTAGGATGCTCAAGCATAGTTATAGATGAGGAGCATAGGAGGTTCACGGTGGATGGGGTAGCCGTTAAGGAGTATGATACGATAACCATAGATGGTGCAACTGGGAAGGTATACTTGGGCAGTGTGCCTATGGTCGAGCCAGAGTTGAGTGGTGAGTTGAGGGAGTTGCTCTCATGGGCTGAAGGGGTTAAGAGGTTGGGTGTTAGGGCAAACGCAGATACGCCAGAGGCAGCATCCATGGCAAGGGCATACGGGGCAAAGGGCATAGGTCTGTGCAGAACTGAGAGGATGTTCAACTCCAGCGATAGACTTCCAATATTCGTGAGGATGATAATGGCTAGGAGCAGGGAGGAGAGGATGAGTGCGCTGGAGGAGTTGATGCCCCTGCTCAAGTCAGATGCCAAGAGCATCCTCAGGGTGATGGAGGGCTACCCCGTGACGATAAGGCTTCTAGACCCGCCATTGCATGAGTTCCTGCCAAGGCTTGAGGACCTTATGAGGGCTGCCTATGAGGGCAAGGATGCGGGTGCGCAGGTTATGCTTCAGAGGGTGCGGGAGCTCGCTGAGGTGAACCCGATGATGGGGCAGAGGGGTGTTAGGCTTGGCATAGTGTACCCAGAGATATACGAGTACCAGATGAGAGCGATACTCGAGGCTGCTGCTGAACTCATCAAGGAGGGTGTGGAGGCTGAGCCCCAGATAATGGTCCCTCAAGTAGGCATAAGGGAGGAGTTGGAGGCTATAAGGCAGGTATTCCTGAGGGTCAAGGGTGAGGTGGAGGGCAAGTATGGCACCATGCTAGATGTGAAGTTTGGGACCATGATAGAGGTGGTGAGGGCATGCATGACTGCAGATAGCATTGCCAGCGTTGCAGAGTTCTTCAGCTTCGGCACGAATGATCTAACACAGGCAGTCTTCTCATTCAGCAGGGAGGATGTTGAGGGCAAGTTCCTTCCCCTCTACATAGAGAGGGGTGTGCTGAAGAGCAACCCCTTCCAGACTCTGGATAGGGATGGTGTTGGTAGAGTGATGAGGATAGCGGTTGAGCATGGAAGAGCATCAAACCCAAGGCTTGAGATAGGGATATGTGGTGAGCATGGAGGAGATCCGAAGAGCATAGAGTTCTGCGATATTATAGGCTTGGATTATGTCAGTGCCAGCCCGCACAGGATACCGATAGCCATACTTGCTGCTGCACAGAGCGCAATAAGGCTCAGGAAGAATTAGGATGGAGGATTGAGTGATAAGGACAATGATATAGGTATCAGGGATCTACTGCAGGCTACTGCTACGATCCTAGCAGGTTTATTGATACTCATAGGTTTCCTTAGCAATATTGATGGAAGTGAGAGGGATATCCTGATCACATTATTCTCATGGAGCGTGCTCTTCTTCGTTATTACATTGGTGATAGTAGTAGTATCAGTAAGACTCCCAAATCCTAACCATATAGCCAAGTTCTTCTTTTCGCTTGGACTCATAGCACTATCAGCAACAGTACTGACAAGGATAGGTTTTATTCAGGCAACCACTCCAGAGGAAGATATGTTGATCGTGGTTATATTCATCGCTATAATATCACTCTCTGCAGTATTCCTGTATAAGAAGCTCTTTCATAGATTCAGACACCTGGGGCATTAGGTGTGATCGATGACCATTCTACACCTGCCTGCTAATCTATGGCATTGCCGTGATATCATCTTGCTTCAGCAGACATTCAGATGCTTACTGCCGTATTATAACAACGACGACTAGCATACATCATTCATCGTTCACCATTGCGTATGGGGTCTTTGTTAGATAGACATTCCTATGTTCATCTTCCCTAACCTCTATATCTCTAAAGAGTTCTGGATGTATTATCCTTGCTAGTATCTCTAGGCCTCTAACTATCCTAGGGCTTGGCCTGCTGAAGTACGCATTGGCATCAACCACATACACCTGCCTGTTCTTCACTGCCCTTAGACTGAACCACTCTTTATTCTCCTCAACCTTGTAGAACTCTCTCAACGCCTTATCGACATCGAAGCCGCAGGGCATGAAGACTATGATATCTGGATCCGCATCGAGAACCTCATCCCACTCCATCCTCCTAGATGGCTCGCCCCTTCTGCTTACACAGTTCACAGCATTCACGAGTTCGACCATCTGGGGTACCCAGTGCCCTGCACTGAAGAATGGCTTCAACCATTCTATGCATAGAACCCTTGGGCTGGAATCTGCAGTCATTGCTCTAGCACTTATAGCATCTATCCTTGCCCTTAGAGAGTTGACGAGCGTTACACCACGTTCCTCAACACCCAACTCCCTTGCAAGTTGAACTATGCTCTCAAGGACCCCATCTAGGTCGTGAGGGTCAAGCATTATCAGTTTGGGTTGATAACCTAGTGCCCTCCTTGCTCTAGCGATCTCATTCAGGTATGGGGAGCAGACCTCGCATATGCCTTGAGCAACTATAACATCTGGGCTCAACCTCTTCATTAGCTGATCATCAACAACGTATATATCCTTGCCATTGAGCACCAGCTCCCTTATCTTTGCATCTATCTCCTCACTGCTCATGCACGATGCATCAAAACTGCTCCTGACGACCTTTGGCTTGGTGAGCGCCTCTGGAGGATAATCGCACTCATGCGTAACACCGACTATGCTATCCCCCAAGCCAAGAGCATACAGCATCTCCGTCGCACTGGGCAGGAATGAGCATATACGCATATACCTGTTATTCATGACTGGTATTTATCGCTTGTTGTATGATCTAGGCACTACAGCGAACCTCCTGCTGCTATCTGTATGGTACCTTATCACAAGGTTTGGGTCCTTCTGCCTACCCGTTAGTATGCCTACCACAACATCATCCCTCTTTATAATCTCCATCTCCCTCAACTTCTTTATGCCTGCTGGTACTGCGCCAGATGCCAACTCACAGTCGAAGCCGTTGAGCCCTACTACAGCCATGCCATCGTACATATCCTCATCCCTGACCTGCTCAACCACACCATCGGTGAACTCCAATGCCCTCAAACCCTTCAGTAGGTTAGCTGGTTTGCCTATCTGGATGGCAGTTGCCTCGGTCCTAGGTCTTATATTCTGTTTATCCATGTATGCATAGTACTCCTCTATCAGTTCCATATCCACCTTGCCCTTATTCCATCTCAATACCCTCTCACTGAACCTTCCGTTGTAGAGTGTGTAGAGCGTATTGGCACCCTCAGCATTTACTATGGCGAGTCTGGGTACCTTCTTTATCCAGCCCCACTCATAAAGCTCCATGAGGCACTTGCCAGCACTGGATGTGTTGCCTAGAGCCCCTCCAGGGTATACCAGCCAGTCAGGAGGGTTCCAGTCTAGGTACTCTAGCGCCCTGTACACTATGGTCTTCTGCCCCTCGAGCCTGAACGGATTGACTGAGTTTACAACGTACGCATTGCTCCTCTTCGCCTCATTGAGCATTATCTGCAGTGCATCATCGAAGTTCCCATCCACCTCAACCACTTGGGCACCGAACTGCAGTGCCTGCCCAAGCTTCCCTACAGCTATCTCGCCTCTAGGCACGTATACCTCACACCCCATACCCTCGTTGGATGCGTACATGGCTGCAGAGGCGGATGTGTTCCCAGTGGATGCACACACTATCTTCCTAACATTGAGCATCTTGGCATGGGTCAGCGCTGTAGCCATACCGTTGTCCTTGAATGAACCACTGGGATTGTAGCCCTCAGGCTGGAGGAAGAGACAGTCCTTATCCATACCAACGTACTCTGCAACCCTGCTCATCTTGAATGGCTTGGATAACCTCCCTTCAGCCCCATCCAGAGATGCAAGGTACCTTCTACACTCCTCATAATCCTCAGTATCTATCCCTGCAAAGTTTATCAGGTCCCTGAAGCGCCATACGCCACTCTCGTTGTATATGTTGTTCCCATGGTTCCTCCTTGCATAGAATACATCCTTCAGGCTTGAATCTGGTCTAGAGGAATACTTCACATCCAGTGCATGGCCCCTATCACATGCTATCCTGAACTCATTTATGGGGTACCTTAGCCTACATGATGGGTCTATACACTCCTGATAAGCCTCCATCCTCATAACCCTAGTAAGGTATAGGCACTTACTTATAAAGCTAGGACCTCTACCTTGCCTATATCTTATGATACTGGATGGTCAGAAGTTTTGGGCCAGACCTGAGATGGAAGTTTATACAGCATCTACACTCCCTCTCAAAGCACTCCCTATCTGATGTGTGATTACATATACCACATTCGCAATGTGCCATGGTATATTATAACCATAGGATAGATTTAAATCTATAGTAAGATAATCCCTTGCATGACAGTTCTCTATATAACTATATAGTCAAGTGCTATGGCACTGGCAAGGAGGTCGTTATGCCTATAGCCTACTATGTAGCCGTTCTTTATCTCCGATGGCGCAACCCATCTGTTCGCTGAACTGAAGTACCTCTTGCTCCTTATCTCATTCTCTATATCCTCAAGATCCAGCTCCTTCTCAGTGACCTCGTTGGTCCTCAGGTTCCTTATTATGACCAGTACCTTCTTTACCAGCACCCTATGCCCGAACTTGAATGCTGCTGGGTCCCTTGCATTCTCCACCACATCCAGCAGCTTCAGCTTGAACTCCCACCTGTTCAGTGCATCCCTGCTGGTTATGAGCCTCTCGTCTGTATAGTAGCTCATAAGATATAAGCAGGGGAAGGTGGTTAAAAGTTTTATTCGCTGGGTTCTGATGGATGCCCCTTCACACCCTCCTGCCAGGGCATGGTGAACCTATCCAGGGTAAGCATCATCCTACGATCATCCATGCTAGAGTCACCTGCACAAGTGTTCGCCCCATCCCCATCCAGGTGTATGTACAGGCTCCCATCGTACCTGCATGCTATGTATGCCCTGCTACTGCCCCTGCTCTTAACATGCGCCTGTATGCCAGCACCTACTCTACCATCATCCCATAACCAGTAGTACTCCTGCAACGCTCTATGCTCATAGGTATACGCCTTCCTCCACCTCTTGCTCATGAACTTCAATGCCAGTATCGTGTACCTCCTCCTGTACCTAGAGAAGAGGTCCAGCCAGTTGATGCACCTTGCCACCTGCTCCATGGGCACCTTTATCGTATCAGTGCTTGTACTCTTCGCCTCTATGGCAAGCATTATACCCTTGCTATTGTTGACCGCTACCACATCCGGTAGGGCAACACTCGGCGAGCCTAGGCGTATCGCCCTCCATCCACTGCATGAGTTCATCCTCTTCACGAGTTCGTACTCGAAGGTGTAGCCCCTCTGCCTCCTAGTCCTGTTGGTCCTTACACTATCCATCTTCATCCTATCCCCCAGCCAGGGTAATTAAGTGTTCGATGTACTAGCCTGGAATGACTTGAATACGTAGTAGGGCTCATCCCCCTCAATACCACACCCGACCATGAGCACAGGTGAACCCGTGCAGAGGTCCTTATCATCATCCATTATCCTACCGAAGAGTCTTATCCCATTCTCCAGCTCTATCAGTGCGAACCTAGCCTTCCTAATGTGCGACTCCGATACCATGACTATCCTGCCCCTGATCTCATCCCTTGCTGGGTACATATCCACCCACTCCATATCCATGCCTAGACATATCCTGCATACAGGGTTCGGAGGCCATACTACTGATGAGCATGATTTGCATCTTGCGATGGTAAATACGCCCTTGGCAAGCGAGGCTATGAACCTCTGCATGAACATGGTAGGGGGAAAGGTATACTTAATCTTAGAGTATGCAGTAGTAGTAGTAGTGATATGGTACTGGCAAGGGGGTTCTACAGCAGGGATACCCTAGAGGTTGCAAGGGACCTCCTTGGGAGGATGCTTGTGAGGGTCATGGATGGCATAGTGCTATCTGGCATGATAGTAGAGGTTGAGGCCTACACGAGGGACGATCCAGCAAGCCATGCGTACAGGGGTATGACTGCAAGGAACAGGGTGATGTTCGGCGAGGTTGGGCATGCGTATGTGTACTTCATCTACGGCAAACATTACTGCCTCAACATCGTAGCAAGGAGTAGGGATGTGGAGGCTGGTGCAGTTCTCATCAGGGCTGTCGAGCCAGTGGAGGGTGTGGAGGTTATGATGGAGAGGAGGGGTAATGGGTTGAAGAGTAGGATGAGGTTGGAGATGCTCACGAGTGGGCCAGGGAGGTTGACCGAGGCTCTAGGTATAGATGCTAGGCACAACGGTCTAGATCTTACCGTTGGTGGTGAACTGTACGTGGAGGAGGGCTATAGCATAAGCGATGATATGGTAGAGACCACTAGTAGGGTAGGTGTAGTCAAGGGCGCAGATAGGCCTTGGAGGTTCATCATCAAGGGCAACAGGTTCGTCTCAAGGGTCAGGGTGTGATGTAGTTCACTATATCATAGTTGGGGTTGTTGGTATGGTAGTATCTTATGAGATCGTACATCATCCTGTTTATCCTCTCTATAAGCATAGAGTCCCTCATGTACCTCTTCCCCTCATACTCCATTATCTCGGATATCTCACCTATGCTCATAACACTGAGGTGTCTAGGGTAGGAGAACCTCATGCTGAACCTGTTAATGGTTATGTTCACATACCCATCCTTGTTGATGTACACCTTCTCAAAGTAGTCACTCATCATCCTCACTATGGTTATGGAGTCCTCTCCCTTGCTTATGGAGTACTTGCTTCCTATTCTCATCGTTTCGTAGTACATAGCACTATATTCTATAATGGTAAATACAAATATTGCTATTGTATGGTACAGACAACATAAAAGTATATAAAGAAGGCTTTATAAGCAGTTGCCCACTAGTATGTTGCTAATGTTATTGACCACGATCATCATCCCTATCCCTTCTATCGCTACTACCACTGCTACTGTCGCCACTACTACTACCACTGCTACTGCCATCAGACCCCTTACTGGAGCCATCGCCATCATCCCTCTCATCCTCACCAGAGTTCAGTGTCCAGGGGAATAGCCTGCCTATGATCCTGCCCCAGTCCACCCTGATCATGAAGTATACTGATAGGCCTATGAGCACTACAGTTGCTATAAGCGATGCGTAGAAGAGCGGTGTATTCTCGTTACCCTCTACGTACTCCAGCAGGTTGAACCCAGCCCTGGTGCCCCATACAACAGCCTCTGATATCAGCATCTTCCCTGCAAAGAGGGATGTGAAGAACATGAACGGGTTGTACTTTGCCAGCCCAAGTGGTATGTAGACCAGATCATCTGGTATGGGTGTTGCTGCTGCTATGAACGATGCATACCATCCATACCTCTTGAGAAGCCTCTGCAGTGGCCTCATCCTTGCCCTGCTCTCCCTGCTTATGAACCTCCTCCCATAATAGCTGCTGTAGAAGATTATCACCTTGGCTATGCTCGCACCCATGGCACTGGAGAATGCGAGTAGGTGTGGATCGAACTTTGGGTCTATGCTCATTATGGCAAGTATGGGGAAGAAGGGTATCGGCACGAATATTATTATGCTTGCTACGAAGCTTATTGCGAAGAGTCCTATGTAGCCTAGGCTATCCGCAATTACCAGGAGTGTATCTATTATATCTGATAATCCCATGCCTTCTCAAGCATCATCATCATCAGTAAGCCCTTGCAAAGTACGCAATGCTCTTTGCACCCTTGCCACAGTATATGCATGATCCATCCTTGGCTACATCCTCCTGGTCGAACGGTATAACCCTTATATCTGCACCAGTCTCCTCCTTCATCCTTGCTTCGCACTCCCCTGAACCACACCAGTATGCCTTGACGAATCCATGCTCTATATGGGCCTTGAACTCATCGTAACTATCAGCGTGGAATGTGTGGCTCCTGAGGAACTCCTGGGCCCTCGAGTATAGGCTGTGCTGTATATCCTCAAGCACCTCTTCCACCATATCCAGCAGCCCTTCATCCCCCACCACTGCCTTACTACCAGTATCCCTCCTTGCCAATACAGCCTTGCCCTGCTTGACATCTCTAGGGCCTACCTCTACTCTCAGGGGGACACCCTTCAGCTCCCAGTCGTTGAACTTGTAGCCAGGGGTGTACTCCTCCCTATCATCCAGGTGTACCCTGAACCTCTCCCTCAGTAGCGTGTATATCCTCCTACACTTATCCAGCACCGCATCCTTGTCACTGTCGTAGAAGATGGGGATTATTATAACCTGTATGGGGGCTATCCTTGGGGGTAGCACCAGCCCCTTATCATCGCCATGCACCATAACCACAGCCCCTATAAGACGCCACGAGATGCCCCAAGATGTCTGCCATGCATACTGCTCCCTCCCATCCCTGTCCAGGAACCTTATGTTGAACGGCCTTGAGAAGTTCTGGCCGAGGTTGTGCGATGTGCCCATCTGCAGTGCCCTGCCATCTGGCATCAACGCCTCCAGCGTCAGCGTGTAATCAGCACCAACGAACTTCTCCCTCTCGCTCTTGTACCCTGCTATAACTGGTATGGCCAAGTACTCCTCCATAACCTCCCTGTATATGGAGAGCATCATCATAGCCTCCTGCTCAGCCTCCTCCCTGCTCGCATGCACTGTATGCCCCTCCTGCCAGAGGAACTCAGATGTCCTGATCAGTGGCTTGGTAGACTTGATCTCGGCCCTCAGTGCTGTATTCCAGAAGTTGATCTTCAATGGCAGATCCCTGTAGCTCCTCACCCACTTGGCGAATATCTCATACGCTAGGGTCTCCGATGTTGGCCTCAACGCCAGCCTCTCCCCGAGTTGGTTGTTGCCAGCATGGGTGACCCAGAACACCTCTGGCTTGAACCCCTCAAAGTGCTCAGCCTCCTTGCTCAGCAGGCTCTCAGGTATGAGTGTTGGGAGGAATGCGTTCTGATGCCCAGTCTCCTTGAACCGTCTATCCGCTATCTCCCTCAGCCTCTCCCATATCGCATAGCCGTATGGCTTGAGTACTATGAAGCCCTTGACTGGGGCATAATCGAGTATGTTGCTCTTCAGCACAACCTGTATGTACCACTCCCCGAACTCCTCACGCTTACTCACAGTAACCCCCAACTCGCTCACTCACATCCCCTCTCCTTACCTGTCCTCTTACCTTTATATAATCTGCTAAGCAGTAGCAAGAGGCTCCCCCTTGCAGTATACCTGCCCCTTTATCCTGCTTATAAAGTTGGAGCATACATAGCACTCTATGAAGTTCACATCCCTCATCAGTACAGGGCACTCCACATACTCCTTCTTCATCCTTGAGAGCATCTTTGCGCTCAAGCCCTTTATCTTCAGCTTGCCCTTGTCATCCATCATCCCTAGGTCCCTCAACTCCCTCTTGCTCGCATCGGATATCCTTATGCTCTTCCCATCCTTCACCTGCACCATGTACTTGTAATCTATCTCCCCCTCGCTCAATACACTGCTAAACGCATGGATGGAATATAAGTATTGATGATCTGTTGCATATGGTTTTGGTTGATGTAATGATGCTCTTACATGCTTACACTTATATAGTCTGTTATTGATGCACATACCAAGCATGCTTGTAGTCTTCGATGTGGAAGGGGTGCTGTACGATGCAGAGTACCTACCTATGCTTGCAAGGCTGGTAGGGAAGGAGAGGGAGGTGATGGAGATAACGCTCAGAGGCATAAGGGGTGAGATACCGTGGGAGGAGGGGCTGCTCAGGAGGATAGATGTGATGAGGGGGATAGAGTATGAGAAGGCTATGCAGATAGCGAATAGCATGCCCGTAATGAAGGGTGCCAGGGAGGTATGCTCCTACCTCAAGCGGATGGGCTTCAGGATAGTCGCCGTATCTGGAGGGTTCACGATAATAACCGATAGGCTCAAGGACGAACTTGCGCTAGATTACGTTGCTGCCAACGAACTCATATTCAGGGATGGGAGGCTTGTTGGTGTTGATATACAGGTGGATTCCAGAAAGGCCAATGCTATAGCCAAGATCATAAGGGAGTGGGGTGTGAAGAAGGAGCATATAACCGCTGTTGTGGATGGAGCGAACGATCTCACGCTATTCGATATAGCAGGGCTGAGGGTAGCGTTCAATGCACAGAATATAGTGAAGGAGAGGGCAGATGTTGTGATAGATGAGAAGGACCTCTCCCTCCTGATCGGGGTTATAGAGAGGCACTACAGTGCGATGATAAAGCGATAGCCTGTTACAGTTAGAGGTAGTTAGTTAGTAGGTAGTATATTATCTGGTTGGGGGCGAGGAGGATGGGGAGGATGGGGAGGATGAGGGAGAGGAGGGTGGAGGTCATACCCATTCCCATAGCAAAGGATGTCAGGATCTCCAAGGGGTGCGATCTTGCATCACTGATACTTGATGCCATCAGGGATAATGGGACTGACCTTGTGGATAGCGATGTTGTAGTGGTTACACAGAAGATAGTCTCGAAGGCAGAGAACAGGATGGTGCACCTAGCAGATGTTACACCATCTGAGCATGCCATCAGAATTGCGATGGAGCAGGGCAAGGACCCTAGGGTAGTGGAGCTGATACTGAGGGAGGCTAAGAGGATAGTTGCAGTAAGCGGTGGAGTGATAATAACACAGACACGGCATGGGTTAGTGTGCGCAAACTCGGGTGTGGATGGTTCAAATATAGAGGATGAGAGCCTTACCATGCTGCCCATCGACCCAGATGCATCGGCAAGGAGGATAAGGGATGGGCTCATGAGGGCTACTGGTAGGAGGGTTGCGGTGATAATATCCGATACATTCGGCAGGCCGTTCAGGGAGGGTCAGGTGAACGTTGCTGTAGGTGTGGCAGGGATCAAGCCCATGATGGACTATAGAGGGATGAGGGATATGTATGGCAAGGAGTTGAGGGTCACGAGCATAGCAGTGGCAGATGAGATAGCCTCTGCTGCAGAACTGGTCATGGGCAAGAGCAAGGGTATACCAGTGGCAATAGTCAGGGGGCTGGAGTATGCGCAGGATGAGCAGGCTTCAGCAAGGGATCTCATAAGGGAGGAGAGCAGGGATATCTTCCTAAGACTGGCACTGGAGCGCTGTGGAGAGGCAGGATAGCGATGATCACGAGCATTCCTTAGGTTGATGATGGGTGCATCTACCATCATCATCATCCATCACCCATTCATGTAGGGATGAGATAACTTACTAACTGGAGTAGAAGACCATGTACAAAGGCAAATATTTAACCGCCTTGAATTAACCATGTGAATCAGGCTAGGAGCAGGCTGGGTGCTGGAAGAGGTATAAGTCCGAGGATGGCAGCACTCATAATACTCGCTGGTGTTGTAGCAGCAATAGTAGTGGTGAGCCTGATGATCTACAGTGAGAGGAGCAAGCAGGAGAACTACGCTATAGCGATACAGAGGCTCAACGTGGAGGCCAAGCAGATAACGGAGCATTACAACAACGAGTACGCATTATGGGAGAAGGGTCTCATAGATGATGCCGAGATGATAGAGATAACTGAGAGCGTGATGATGAACCAGCAGAGGGTCATAAATATGATGAAGAGCCTAGATGTCCCTGATATATACAGGGAGGCGCACGAGTACAATGTAAAGTCCCTGGAGTATGAGTATCAGAGCAATGAGCAGTTCAAGAGGTATCTGGAGAGCAGGGATGAGGAGGCGTACAAGAGGTCCCAGGAGCTCTTCCAGCTCTCATTCGAGTATGAGATGAAGGCCCTGAGCCTCTACAGGGGCAATGGGCTATTCATCCCCTGATGCGGATGATAAACGTTAATTAGATACGCAGAGGGAAGCGATAACATGCTTGAGGAGTTGAGGAGGAAGGCCGTCTTCCAGAACACGGTAGATGTATGGATAGCGTTATGCGGTGAGAAGGGCAGGGAGTGGTACGATGTAGAGGGCTACAGGGCATTCATAGGGCATCTCATGAAGAGCAATGTGAGGATGAACAGGTTCCCTCTATGCGTCAAGGAGACTGGGGGTTACGAGCGTAGCAGGGATAAGGTGGCACTTCTAGAGGCTCTATCTACAATGAATACAAAGGATGCGCTTGTGTATGTCATCAAACTGGATGATAATACGCTCAAGATAATAAGGGGTTTCGGTACCTGATCTACTACCACTACTACTACCACTGCCACCACCACCGCCGCTGCTGCTACTGCTACTGCTACTGCTACTACATGCCTGTGCCATTAAGATGCATCGAGCGCCTGAGTGATAGCAGTAATGCGAGCGTCAGAGTCACTGCAATGAAGAGCGTTACATACGCCATGGGGAACTCTGGCACGTATGTGAATGTGACCTCTGCCCTCTCGCCCTCACCGTTTATGTTATCCACTATCATGGTATAGTTGCCCTGAGCACCAAGCACGTAACTCTGTATACCCGTGGCATTCTTCCTTATGGTATCAAGCATCTCCCCATCCTTGACCAGGATTAGATCATACTTTGCATCGCTGATGATTCTACCTTCACCATCCATTATGCGTACATCGAACCTCGACTCACTGCCTACATCCGATGGATACCAGTCTATAGCGATCCTGTACTTGCCCGTGGTGCTAGAGGCTGTCAACTTGATGCTCCCAATGAACTCCCCTGTACCTATTATGCTCGTAGCATACACATCTGGTCTGAGCGCCAGATCGCTTACAGCAAACACCTTCAACTCGTTGGTGCCCCTGGATAACCTGCCCGTATCGTTGCCTGCAAGCCTTATCTCGAACCTGCCATCGCTGGATGGTCTTATGCTACCGTCTACAACAACGTTACCGTTGGCATCCTTCATGAAGTAGTATATGCTGACATCCCTGCTTGGATCTATGCCACTCCCTCCTCCCCCCTCTAACCTTACACTCCCAGTTATCACTGCCTCCTTGCCCCGCTCTATGGTCAGAGGGGCATCAACACTGCTTATCTTGGCGAGCATGGGCTGCTCGAAGACCCTCCAGCGGCCCTGCTCGAATGGGTATGTTGGATCCCTGAAGGCCTTTATCACTATGGTTCGTGCCTCTGGGTTGTAGCCCTCGAGGTAGAATGGGCCATTGCTTATCATAGCATGCCTCCTGGCATCTATCCAGTCTATGGATGCACTGTACCTAGAGTCAGCATCACTACTGCTCACCATATCCTTCAGTGCACTTGGTATGGAGTTGGATGATCTGAACTGGTTGAGTGCATCCTTGATGAGATTGGCATCATCAGCGATTATAAGAGATAGCCATGGTACGTTCTTTGCATTTGCTTGAGAGCGTGAGAATGCTGCCTTGCCATCCATGACTACCCTCTCCATGGCAGCGTATATCTCCCAGGGCATGCTAGCCCATACACTAGCATAATCAGCGATATAGTTGGGGTCGAAGTGCCAGTAGTCAACGTAGACCTCTACAGTATCCTCATCCAGGAACCTTATGCCCTTGAACGTGCTCACAACCTTCTCTGCTGTGGATGTGTACTCTGGATCGTACGTTGCATCGTTCTCACCCTCCCTCGTGCCCCACTCGAAGAGGAAGTATACACTGTAGAGTATATCACTCCTATCCATCATGACACCATTGTGCCACTTGCTGTACTTGAGGTCGAGTGTGACCTTGCTCTTCGCCTTGATACCATCACCAACCTGCCTCCACTGCTCAGCGTATGGGTCCCATACCAAGGCATTGCTTGGGACATCTAGAGCACCATCTGGCCCTCTAGTATCTACCTTCCACGTTGCCCTAACAGGTATGACATCCCCCGTATGGGGGTTGAAGAATGTTGCTGGGTCTATTATCGCACTGGATACCCTGGTTGCGTACCAGTCTCTCAGCCCTGCCACGGGGTTCCATGAGCCCTGGTAGATCTGCTTCATCCCAACCTTCAGTACACCAGTATCTGTCTTTGCGTTTATGAGGCTGAACCTCCCTGTTATACCTGCACCAAAGTCCTGGATCATACCATCTACACCCTTACGTACTACGTAGGGGTCTATGGTACTTGCTATGAATATCCTCACAGACTCTCTAACACCTATATCTACACTCCTCCTCAGCAGTGAGTCCCTCTCATCCTTGGATGCGTACTTGCCAGTGAATATCCTCTGCGTGAGATCATCCAGCTCCTTATTCTCATAGTTCCAGAATGCGTTATTCTGGAACCCAGGCATATTCGCAAACCATGGTGCATACATCTGTGCTGCAAGTGATGTATCATACCTTGTGAATGCAGATCTGCCCCAGCCCTCAGTGTACAGATGCCATCTCTGCTCTCTAGGATCTGAGCCATAAACCTCGCTGAATGCCTTGTTCAGATCTCCGTATATCCTCTCTACCGTGAAGCCCATCTTCTCAAGGTCCGATGCCAGTATCTCTCCCAGAGTCTTCCTCCTTGGATCATCTCCCCTTATGAAGAACTTGACCTGTATGGGCTTATCGTTGTAGTACCACTTGCCATCAGCCCTCTTCGATGCACCAGCATCTGTGAGCGCCTCACTCACCATATCACTGGCTAGGGCTGGGTTGTACCTGAACCCGAACGACTCTATGACATCTATGAGCACTATGTAGTCTGGGTCGAACTGGCCGAATGCGGAGTACATTGGTGCACCGAACCCCTTGAGTACCTCGTTCACCACAAGATCCCTATCTATGAGGTAGTTCATAGCATACCTAACCTCCCTGATGGAGAATGGGTTCAACGTGCCATCTGCTGGTGCTGGGTTTATTAGCAGGCTCAACGATCCTCCCGGGGTATCGTATATCCTTATGCTGGGATCGTCCTTGAGGCTCTGTGCAAGGTCTAGGGGGAGCCTCCAGAAGTACGTATCCAGGTTCCCTGCCCTAACCTCATTGGTAGCAACATTCTCATCCAGATAGTGTATGAACCGAACCTCATCCACGTACGAGCCCTTGACCTGCTGTGCATACACATGAGATGGCATGGAGAGTAGGAGTAATGCCATCAGTGATGCAGTGATTGCCTTGACATATATGCCCCTCTTCACACCTGCTCCATACTCTGGCACGATATCTTTATAGAGTAAGGTCAAATTAAATATTGCTATCCGTACATGGAGAGGATAGGCAAGTCACTGCTGCTCAGACTCATACCCCACATGGATGGGCTCACCAGCATAGACGAGCTCTCATCACTTGCTGGGATCAGCAGGATGGTGTGCAGTGCCATGGTCGATGCTCTCATAGAGAATGGTATAGGTAGGATGATGGAGGGAGGGTATGGTGTGAGGTTCACTGCCAGAGACAGGATATCTGCTGTAACACTAGCCTTGAGACTAGGCTCTGGCATGGATGAGGTGTCGAGGGTACTGGACTGGAGGGACTTTGAGATGATTGCTGCAGAGATGCTGGAGGAGAATGGTTACCGTACTATGAGGAACCTCAGGCTCACCTCAGGGAAGGGATCAGGTAAGGTAGCAGGGTCAGGGATGGGTTCATCCAGATCCAGGGTTGAGATAGATGTGGTTGGTGTGAAGAAGTACGTTGATGGCAAGGGTACCGCACTACTGCTTGACTGCAAGCACTGGCAGTACATGAGCCCCTCTGAACTCGCAAGGATATGCGAGAGGCAGACTTACAGGGCAGTGAGATTCATGGATGAGAGAGGGCATGATCTTGATGTTGATCATGCAGTGCCAGTTATAGTGGTGTTGAACGATACCCCATCCATGATCGATGGTGTGCCCATAGTTCCCATAGCAAGGCTGAGGGGGTTCCTGAACGAACTCTACTCCATGGATAACCTGCGTGTTGTAAGGCTAGATGAACGTTGAGATCATCATCGCTATGAATACCAGTACACTTGCAGATATGGACATCTTCGTTACACTCATCGCTCTATCCAATGCATGCGAATAGTCCCTGAACTGGTCATCGCCCATGATTCTCACGGTCGCACTGGATACCCTCAACTCGTACCATGCATGTGATGCAGAGTCTACTGCACTCCTGCTCAGCCCAATAAGCATAGATGTGAGTGTATCTCTACTCGTTACGCTCCCCAAGGGGAAGTAGCCCATCCTGTTCCTTGCCCTGCCAGATGTGTAGTGAGTATCTGATGTGCACAAGACAGCATGCACTATGCTCGGTGCTAGTTGCTCCCTTATAGCCTGCTCCACATACATGCTCAGACCCTTCACTGCGTTGTTGGCATCTACCCATGCTATGACCAGACCAGCGTCCATGCCATCTGCACCATCGGGGAGCACAGCTATAGCGCTCATGCCCGCAGGGCCCATATCACCACCATCATGCTCTGCCCTCGCTACACCGATCCTGAACCTGTACTGCTTCATACCAGTTAATGCATTTAAAGTTCTCTTACATGCATCCACCATATCATTGATCTCCTCATCGCTGAGATCATCGCCCATGCAGTTGTGCGTATCTATTATCAGCACGTCTCTGAACCCATGCTCTGATGCATGATGCTCCACCTTATCCTTCACACTCCTCGGTATATCATCCATACCTCTTGATGATGATAGCAGGAGTAGTGCTACCCTCCCAAATGCCATACCAGTGACCCTAGCATCGTTGGTGTTAATGGTTATGGGTTCGGTGCATGTAAAGCCCTCCTCAACCCTGGTTTGGTGGGCAAGCGCATCAAGGAACCTCTCGACCTCTCTCCTAGATGGTAGATTGGATGAGTGATCAGATATGCCATGCATCACAGCAGCAGTAGTACTGTACCTCGCATGTATATCGTAGGGGAGGTTGCTACCACCAACAGGGTAGAATGGTCCAGGGTGCAAGTCTGGAAGTATGATCGTATCATACCTCCATGAGCCTGATGCAGATCGATCCGATTCCCTCTTGAATGCGATGATCCTCGTGGTTATGGTTGATAGCTCTGCCCTGCTCTCCATCATACTCTCCATAAGCCTTGCATCCCTCTCGGTCCAGGCAAGTAGGTAGGCCTGGAGTAGTCTGAACGTACTCTCGACACCAGGTCTCCCGCTCCTATCTGCAAGTATGCACCATGCTATAACTATACCCATTATCGCTACGCTCGATGCTATCGTTGGGGTATCAAGCATCTGAACAATGCCCTCGTAATGCATAAGCAGGAGTAGCACCGTGAACGGCATTATAGGGGCTATCAGGAGCGATCTCCTGAGCGATGCACCGAATACGGATGTGAATATGCATGCTCTAAGCCCTACTGCGAATATCATACCCTCTATGATGAGTGTATCATGCGCACCAAGCATGGAGAGTAGCACGCTGATGATCAGGATTGCGAGCCAAAGCATCGATGCGAACGCATTGGTATGATATACCTTGCTAGGCTTCGCCACTGGACTGTGCCTAAGGAGAAGGTGGTCTAGCCTGAATAGGAGTAACGCTACTCCAAGGGTCACGGGTATGATCAGAGGGTCTGCATCTACTATGTACGCTATAATACCTATGCATGCAAGAGATATGATGAGGGAGGTTCTATACGATGAGGGGTTGATGAGCGTGAGGGAGAACCTCCTGTGTATCCTACTTACAGAATCCATCAGTACATCATCACATCAACATCAGCAGCAGCGGCAGTGTATCAGACGGGGAAGAGGATCTTTATGAGTATGGATATGCCTATCAGGCCAGAGGCCACAGCGAATACTATCTCTGGTCTCACTTTGATGCCCTTGGTCTCATCCTCGAAGAACCTCAAGAGCCCAGCACTGGATGCTGGTAACGGTGCACCCTTCTTGCTCTTCCTGACACTCATACCAACTCTACCCCTCTCCAAGGATAAATACCTTACTGGTCATACCGTCTGTTAACAGATGTACTCACGTTCACTCATCCCCTCCTTCTTCCTCCCCCGCATCTACCTCCTTCACACCCCCCTTCCCCTTCTGTCCAGCATCCTCCTCATCGCCCCTGCTTCTCCTCTCCTTACCTCTCTCCATCTTCTTGGCCTCAACCCTCTCCCTACCCATCTTGTCAAGTATCTCAAGGTAGTAGAGGAGTAACCTTGCTATCTCCATCTGCCTTGATACATCGCTCTCCTGCTCAAGCACCCTTGCCATGCTGTTCACTTTTGCAACTATGACGCTCCTTAGGTCATGGAGTGACTCTATTCTAGCCTCTTCAAGCACCGTCTCATTGCCACAGTTTATGCATATCAACCTGCCAGAGTACTTCACCTGTACACCCTTGCACTTGCTGCATGCCTCCCTCACCAGTGTCCCACCCTTCCTGAGCATCTCAGCAGCAGACTTCATGCTATCCCTGCTCAACATGTATCTCCACCATGCACCTAAATAAAAGCGATGATCCCCATCCCAGCCCATCCCAGCCCATCCCATACCCATCTCTACTCAATGGCGATGCATCATCATAACCAGAGATGATCCGTCTAGCAAGGCTTAATAATGAGTACACATTAAATTCTTACATCAGGATGTCTGTTATATGTAAGAGATGTGGACTCCCGCAGGATCTATGTGCCTGTGGTGAGTTGGAGAAGGAGGAGAGCAAGATAGTGGTAAGGTTGGAGAAGAGGAGGTTCAACAAGGATATAACGATGATAGAGGGCATAGGGAACCTGGGCGATATAGATAGGATAGTCAAGCATCTTAAGAGCAGGTTAGCGTGCGGTGGTACGGCGAAGGATGGGTATGTCATGCTCCAAGGTGATCACAGGGATCAGGTGAAGAGGTACCTCATCGAGCTGGGGTTTAACGAGTCAGCGATAGAAGTCAGATAGTAACATGCAAGAGGATAGGAGCAGGAGTAGCGGTAGAGAGAGCCTATCGATAGCATGGAGGGTAATCCTCCTCATCCACATTGCCCTAACCGTGGCCATATCTGCCATGATGTTCGTATCGTACCCCCTGGGTGCTTACCTTGTATTCCATACAAGCATGGGTACAGGGTATAGAGAGCCCCTGGATGGGTTCTACATCCTGATCCCGCTACCAGTAAAGGTGGAGATGAGCATAAGCGTTGGTGATCTCTTCATCCTGCTCTGGTGCACCTACCTGCTGCTCTTCACCATACTCCTCCTCTCGCCCAAGAATCTCTTCAGCGCTGTTGTAATATCTGTGCGTAATACTGCTGGTAACAGCAACGGTAGCAGTAGTAGTAATAGTAACAACCTGATAACTACCATAGCATGGTTCTCCATACTCGTTGCATCGTCCGTAGCAATAGATCTACTCCAGAGCCTCTTTGGTATAGAGACGGGTTCACTCGAGTATGATGATAGGTTGAGGCACCTGGTCGATGCTACTGCTGCTCCACTGAGGGAGGAGCTTGGTTTCAGGGTGATACTCATAGGTATACCAGTGTACCTCTTCCTAGCAAGGCAGGGCTCTACCCTGCTTAGCGTTCTATGGAGGCCATACGAGTACTCCACGCATAGGAGGAGTGTATACGTGCTGATAGTTGCAAGTGCGTTACTCTTCGGTCTAGCACACGTACTCTTCAGCACAGGCTGGAGCTATGGCAAGGTGACACAGGCTACAGTTGGGGGCCTGATACTCGGATGGCTCTACTACAGGTACGGGCTCCACACAGCCATAATAGCACACTGGGCAGCAAACTACGTGCCTCTAACCTACCTCTTCGCAGTGGATGCCCTAGGCTCAGATGCCATGCTCAGCATGCTGGAGGTGCTACTTGTATCCAATGGTGTGGTTGCTATCCTATTGAGGCTGATGCCCTACCTGAAGAAGGCGGTCTATAGGTAAGGTATATACTCAACAGATAATTAAGCATATTGTATAAAATACTTGATCCACAATCTAATGTGTACAGGAGGGGAGGGTAGGCATGGCGGTGATAGGCAAGGATGAGCTGACGAGGCTCATAGAGCGTTACAAGTGCATACACCCATTCAATCCCATGCTACTCGATGGGGATGGTTACATACTAACAGTGAAGGATGATGTCACACTGAACTACCTGGAGCATAGGAACGTGATATCACATGAGGTAGTCTTCACCCCTCCAAGCTACGTTGCCCATCTAACAGCGAAGAGCAGGTACGGTAGGCTAGGCCTCTCGTTCCTCAACGCTGCAAAGGTGCATAGCGGGTTCGTGGGGAGGATAGTGCTGGAGGTCGTGAACCTCAACAACGAGAGGAGGCCTATAACGATAAGGCATGGCGATCCCTTCATGCATATAGAGTTCATAGAGCGCATAGGTAGACCAAGCCCGTACGAGGGTGAGTACCAGTTCCAGTACATGAGCGATGATGAGGTAAGGATGTACATATCCATACTGAAGGGCTTCGGCTCTGTATTCAACGTAGAGAGGCTTGAGGGGATAGCAGCAAGGAGGGTCATGCAGACCCAGCAGGGTTACTGATCTATCTGATCGAGTGTTGTACTTAACCACCCCGATATGAATAATGTATTTAAGAGGCAGCAATCCTCTATAGTATAGATGGGCAAGGGGGTGGACACTAACTACAAGAAATTCGCCTACAACTCAAATAATATCATCAAGATTGCCACTATATTACAGAAGTCCCTGAATAATGGTAAGTGCACAAGCGTTGAGATGAAGGAGGTGGGCAGGTATATAATGCATTACATGAGGATGAACCTTGAGGAGTGCATAAATGGTGTTGAGGGCATCATGGAGAATGTCAGGAGGAGTGATACTCTGGATGGGATACTCCATACCCTGCAGCGCATGATGCAGGATATCAAGAGCATACCGAGGGCATACGAGCAGATGATAGCAGAGAATGGGAGTGTAGATAAGTCCATGCTCACCGCCCTCGTGAATGTAGACAATGAGATGACATCCAACCTGAAGCTCCTCAACAGCCACATCTCTAGCATAAAGGGCTCGTGTAGCGATAGCGATATCGAGGAGTTATCCTTCCTGGTTGGGGAGATAGAACTCAACATAAAGGAGAGGCACGAACTCCTAAAAAAATTAGAGCTTAAGGGCCAGCTTTAAGCCCTTGTATCTGTTCCTTATTGTCACCTCAGTCACCCCTGCTGCCTCTGCCACATCCTTCTGGGTCTTGTTCTCTCCATGCATTACGCATGCCACGTACAGCGCTGCTGCAGCAAGGCCCATGGGATCCTTCCCTGCTGAGATCTTCGCCTCCTCTGCCCTCTTCAGTATCTCTATGGCTGTCCTCTTGGTCTTCTCAGTGAGCCCAGCCTTGCTTGCTATCCTGCTCACACACTTTATCGGATCTACAACTGGCATCTGCAGATCCAGTTCCCTTATGAGTAACCTGTAGCACCTTGCTATATCCTTCTTCTTTATGTTGCTTGCATTTGCTATATCCTTAAGCGTCCTAGGGGTCTCCGTATCCCTGCATGCAGCGTAGAGCGCTGCTGCAACTAGTGCTGATATGCTCCTACCCCTCACAAGCCCCTTCTCTAGAGCCTTCCTGTATATGTATGCGGCCTTCTCTATCACGCTCTCCCCAACTGCAAGCTTATCCTTCAGCCTATCGAGTTCAGAGAATGCCTGTCTGAAGTTCCTGTCAAGTGGCTCATGCACCTGGCTCCTGCTGTCCCATGTCCTCAACCTCTCTATGGTACTCCTTATGGCTGTTGATAGTGGCTTACCAGAGGCATCCTTGTCTATGGGGCCTATGACAGTAGCAAGGCCCATATCATGCATCGCTAGACTCGTGGGTATGCCCGTTCTGCTCCTATCCTCATGCTCCTCCTTGCTGAATGCCCTCCACTCGGGGCCCAACTCCTCTATGCGCTCAGACACCACGTATCCACAGTTCCCACAGAACATCTCCCCCGTTGCGTTATCTGTGACCAGCGGGCCTTTCCCACACCTTGGGCACTTGTCTGATAACAGTGTTCTATCCACCACCATATTGCTCACCACAAATCTTATATTCAACATAACTATAGGAGATAGTTATATTTAAATCTTACTATAAACTTTTATCCTACCTCTCTGCTTGGACTGCTTGATTATAAGGTTTACTCAGATGATAATTAACAGATATGTTAAACAAAGAGTTGTGCCTATCAGCAATGAATATTAGAGGGGATGGGTAGTCTGAATGAGTCCATGAGCGCTACCAGCGGGCTGAGGAGGGACCATGAGGTTATAATGAAGGTTCTGAGTGCCATGGACCTGCTGAGGATGCTGCTCAGACAGGGTAGGGAGGTGCCTGTGGACATCATAAGGGATACCATAGACTTTGCCAAGAACTTCACGGATAGATGCCACCATGGCAAGGAGGAGGATGTGCTCTTCCCAGCGCTCAATGCTGCAGGTATGCCAAGGGATGAGGGTCCAATAGCAGTGATGCTCAGGGAGCACAGGCAGGGTAGGGAGATACTGGAGAGGATAGAGGGTGCACTCGCAAGGTACATGCAGGGCTCCTCATCCATCGATGAGGTTATGGGAGGTATAGAGGATTACACAATGCTCATGCAACACCATATCTTCAAGGAGAACAACATACTCTTCAACATGGCAGATATGGTGCTTGCAGGCAGGAGGGATGAGTTGAACCAGGGGTACAGTAGGATAGAGCGTGAGGTTATGCGTGAGAGACATGGCTACTATGAGCGTATGGCCGATGATCTACTGGGAAGGATGAACGCTATGAGGTAAAAAAGATAGCATATGCGCTCTCAGAGTATAATTTTGCCATAAGGTTTTTATATTATTATGAGAGAGTAGTGGTATGGGTGGACATCTTTGGAACTGATACCGTAAGGTTCAGGAGGATACATACATCATCACCCCCATTCGACCTCTTCAGCATGATCTACAGCCATTCAGATCATGTATTCCTGCTCGAGTCCCTGACCGGACCAAGGGAGATGGCCGAGGTATCGATTATAGGCTTCAGGCCATATGCAAGGATATACTCTGATGCACACAGGCTCTACGTTGATCGCCTGGATGGTAGCAGGGAGTCATACAGCCTTGAGGAGGTGGATGCCCTTGCATACATAAGGAGTGTGGTGCCAAGGGTCGGCGAGAGGAGGTTCAGGTACGTTGGTGGTGCGGTAGGGTATGTGTGCTATGATGCTATAAGGTACTGGGAGAGGCTGGATTCAAGGATGCTTGATAGCTACCCGTACATGGAGTTCTGCATATACAGGGATGGCATAATCTTCGATCACATAGGCAGGAGTGCCTACTACTTCTACATGGATGGGGGAGAGCAGTATGATGATATGCTGGGATGCATGGAGGATGCTGGAGGCTCTTCCAAGCATGATGACCGCTGCTATGCTAACCAACTCCATGGGTTCAGTAGCAGCGAGCCTAGGAGGAACATGAGCAAGGAGAGGTTCATGGGCATGGTTGAGAGGGCGAAGGAGTACATATACTCTGGCGATATATATCAGGTAGTGCTATCCAAGAGGTTCGAGTTCAGCATCAAGGGTGATGCCCTACCATTCTACTCCATGCTGAGGCACATAAACCCATCACCTTACATGTACTACCTCAAGGTTGGTGAGAGGTGTATAGTGGGCTCGAGTCCAGAGATGCTCGTTAGGGTCACTGGTGATACTGCTGAGACATTCCCCATAGCAGGTACCAGGAGGGTTGTGGATGATGAGCATGAGAACTCTAGGTTGAGGGATGAGATGCTCAGGGATGAGAAGGAGGTTGCTGAGCATACCATGCTCGTAGATCTCGCAAGGAACGATCTAGGCAGGGTCTGCAGATGGGGCACTGTCAAGGTAAACGAACTTATGGCAGTCAAGAGGTTCAGCCATGTGCAGCATATGGTCTCGCATGTTACAGGTACGCTGAGGGGTGACTGTGATGCTTATGAGGCGTTCAGGGCGGTGTTCCCTGCTGGCACGGTATCTGGAGCACCAAAGATCAGGGCCATGGAGATAATAGATGAGCTTGAGCCCGTTGCCAGAGGCCCCTATGCTGGTGCAGTGGGCTACTTCTCATCCAACGGCAACTGCGACTTTGCCATAGCGATAAGGTCCATGTTCATAAATGGTAGCGATGCCTATCTGCAGAGTGGTGCAGGGATAGTAGCCGATTCGATACCAGAGAATGAGTGGGCTGAGACCGAGCACAAGGCCGATGCACTCCTGGAAGCATTGAGGAGGGTGAATGCTGGATGAGGATAATCATAATAGACAACTACGACTCATTCACATACAACCTTGCACAGCAGATAGGGAGCATGGGTAGCATCATGAATGTAGAGATCGAGCCCATGGTATTCAGGAACGATAGGATTACGGGGGGAGAGATACTCATGCTCGATCCAGATGCCATAGTCATATCCCCTGGACCAGGGCATCCAGCGAACAGGAGGGACTTTGGGGTATCTGCGGATGTGATACTCAGCATGCATGATAGGCTACCTATACTTGGCGTGTGCCTTGGCCATCAGGGTATAGTGCACCTATTTGGGGGTAGGGTGGTCAGGGCTAGGACGCCTAGGCATGGCAAGACCAGCATGATAAGGCACGATGGGAAGGGTATATTCGATGGCCTCACGAACCCTTTCAGGGCTACGAGGTACCACTCACTCGTTGCAGATCCAGCATCCATACCAAACTCACTCGAGGTTACAGCATACTCCCTTGACGATGGTGAGATAATGGGTATTAGGCACAGGGAGCATATGCTATTCGGCGTGCAGTTCCATCCAGAGTCCATAATGACTGAGGATGGCAACAGGCTCATCATGAACTTCCTATCCATGGTGAAGAGGTGATGTGCATTTGCAGGAAAGGGGAGGAGGGGGAGAGAGAAAGGAGGAGGGAGGCCATCCGTTGGGCTGCTATTGGTGGTGAGCCATGGGCATGGATATCAGGGATGCTCTAAGGAAGGTGGTCGGGATGCATGATCTCACGTATGAGGAGATGAGTTCATGCATGGAGTACATCCTGGCAGGGGGTGCGAGCGATATACTTGTAGCATCACTCCTCACTGCGCTGAGGATGAAGGGTGAGTCCATGGATGAGTTGAATGCAATGCTGGATGTGATGCTCAGGCATGCTGTAAGGGTCAAGGTCAGTGGTCATGTCATAGATACTGCAGGGACCGGAGGGGATAACTCTGGCACGTTCAACATAAGCACTGCAGCAGCGTTCATAGCCTCGGCCTCTGGGGTGAGGGTGGCGAAGCATGGCAACAGAGCGGTATCGAGCATGAGTGGGAGCGCTGATGTACTCGAGTACCTAGGCTACGACCTCGATGCGAGTGCAGAGAGGGTTGGGGAGTGTATAGAGCGTATAGGTATTGGGTTCATATTCGCACCTAGATTCCATCCAGCGATGAGTAGGGTAGCACATGTGAGGAGGGAGATGGGCATAAGGACGGCATTCAACATAGTCGGTCCAGTATGCAACCCTGCCATGCCGAGGGCTCAGGTCGTTGGTGTGTACTCTCCATCTGTGATGGAGAAGGTAGCAGGTATGCTGATGCATGCTGGAAGGGAGGAGTTCATGGTGGTGCATGCCATGGATGGTATGGATGAGTTCTCCAACACATGCATCAACAGGGTACTATGGTACAGGAGGGAGACTGGCAGGGTTCAAGCCATGGATATAGATCCTAGTGTACTGGGTATAAGTACTGCAAGTAGGGAGGATCTGATGGTCAGGAGCAGGGATGAGGCTGCCATGGTATTCCTCGATGTGCTGAATGGGAGGGCAAGGAGGGAGGTCATGGATGCTGTACTACTCAACGCTGCAGCAGCGCTCATAGTCGGTAGGAGGGTGGAATCGTTCGATGAGGGTATAGAGACTGCAAGAGCAAGCGTGAGGGATGGTGGTGCGTATAAGAGGCTGAGGGAGCTCATAGCAGCATGTGGTAGCATAGGGAGGCTTGAAGAGGTTGAGGATATGGCCTCCAAGGGGCCTTGACGATGTGGCAGGAGGGATGGGTGCAGGCGGGTGATGTATGATGAAGGAGATGGCTGGGAAGGAGGAGGATGGGTCTTACCTTAGGAGGCTTGTAGGTGCAGCAAGGGACTCCATATCTAGAGGGCACTATAGGTTCGACTTCACTATGCATCATAGGATGATGAGCCTGAGTGATGCCATACGCTCATGCAAGGATAGAAATGCCATAATAGCGGAGGTGAAGTTCGCATCGCCGAGCATGGGCAGGATAAGGGAGTACACGAGCCCTCAGATGATAGCAAGGGAGATGGTGGAGGCTGGTGCCATAGCACTATCTGTCCTTACGCAACCCAACCAATTCCATGGCTCCATAGAGTACCTCATGAACATCAGGGTAGCGGTAGATGTGCCTCTACTCATGAAGGATATAATCATAAGCAGGGAGCAGGTGGATGCTGCATATAGGGCAGGGGCAGACTGCATACTGCTTATATCCTCCATATACAGGGAGGGGCTTGCGGATCATACTCTAGAGCAGGTGATAGGGATGGCGCATGATCGTGGGTTGGAGGTTATACTGGAGGTTCACGATAGGGAGGAGTTCGATCATGCGATGGGCACCGATGCTGATATCATAGGTATAAACAACAGGGATCTGAGGAGCATGCGTGTAGACCTGAGCACTACTGCAGAGATACTTGGTGCAAGGGGCGTTAGTAGTAGTAGTGGTAGTGGTAGTAGTAGCAGCAGTAACAGCAGCAAGACAATTATAAGCGAGAGCGGTATAAGTAGTGCTGAGCATATAAGGTACCTCAAGCGTTACGGTGTTCATGCCTTCCTCATAGGTACATCGATAATGGCCAGTGATAACATTAAAAACAAGGTAAGGGAACTTGTTATGGCATGAGGCTCAAGCACTACCCGGTCGATGGTAAGTTTGGTAGGTTTGGGGGTAGATACGTGCCAGAGACCCTGATCCCTGCACTCAAGGAGTTGGAGGATGCGTACATGGATGCCAGGGAGGATAAGGAGTTCAAGAGGGATGTGGAGTACTACCTGAAGCACTACGCTGGTAGACCCACACAGCTATACCATGCTAAGAATCTGAGCAATGCTGCTGCTGGAGCAGAGATATACCTGAAGAGGGAGGACCTGCTCCATGGTGGTGCGCACAAGATAAACAATACCATAGGCCAGGCGCTTCTGGCCAAGCGCATGGGCAAGGAGAGGGTCATAGCGGAGACCGGTGCAGGGCAGCATGGCGTTGCCACTGCCATGGCATGTGCTGCCCTAGGTCTCAAATGCGAGATATACATGGGTGCAAAGGATGCAGAGAGGCAGAGGCTCAACGTATTCAGGATGGAGTTGCTTGGTGCAAAGGTGAACAGGGTCGAGGCTGGCTCACAGACCCTAAAGGATGCCATAAACGAGGCCCTTAGGGACTGGATAACCAACGTCAAGAGCACGTACTACCTCCTAGGCTCTGTGGTTGGACCCCATCCATACCCCATGATGGTCAGGGACTTTCAGAGCGTTATAGGCAGGGAGATAAGGAAGCAGTGCATGAGCATGCTTGGCAGCATGCCAGATGCCGTAGTGGCATGCGTTGGAGGGGGGAGCAACGCAATGGGTACCTTCTACGAGTTCCTCGATAGCAAGGTGGATCTGTATGGGGTAGAGGCTGGCGGTCATGGGATTGAGAGCAAGGAGCACTCCGCAACGCTCTGTGCTGGCTCTGAAGGCGTATTGCATGGCATGCTCACCTACCTGCTCCAGGATGAGGATGGCCAGATAATGGATACGCACAGCATAGCAGCGGGATTGGACTACCCAGGCGTAGGGCCAGAGCATGCATTCCTCAAGAGCGTAGAGAGGGTCAAGTACGTGAGCATGACGGATGATGAGGCTGTGGATGCGTTCATCAAGCTCGCCAGATACGAAGGGATAATACCTGCACTAGAGCCTGCACATGCACTAGCATACGCTATGAAGATAGCACCAGAGTACGGCAGGGATGCAAGCATAGTGGTGACGTTATCGGGGAGGGGGGATAAGGATGTCGAGGTTGTGCAGCAGTACATAGCAGAGAGGTCAGTTGCTGGATGAGTGGTAGTAGCAGTAGCAGCACTGGTGGTAGTGGCACAAGGAGCGATAACGCTATAGATAGGAGGCTCAGGGGGCTGATGGCAAGGGGGGAGCATGCACTGATAGGTTACATGGTTGCAGGGTATCCAGATGAGCATACATGCACCGATGTCGCTCTAGCGATGATAGATGGGGGTGTTGATATACTTGAGATAGGCATACCATTCTCCGACCCCATAGCAGATGGGCCTACCATACAGAGGGCATCCTATATAGCACTGAGCAGGGGCATGACACCACGCAAGGCATTAGAGATGGCGAAGGTTATCAGGGGCTCATCCGATACACCCTTGGTTGCCATGACCTACTACAACATAGTGTACAGGATAGGCATGGAGAGGTTCGCCTCCATGGCGAGGGAGAGTGGGATAGATGGCCTTATACTCCCAGACCTTACGTATGATGAGGCTGATGATATGATAAGGGTTGCACATATGCATGGTATGGACCTCATCTTCCTTGTTGCACCGAATACGAGCGATGAGAGGCTTAACATGATAGCGAGTGTGAGCAAGGGCTTCCTCTACCTGGTATCTGTTTATGGCACTACTGGCGAGAGGGATAGGTTCCACGAGTATACGATGGATGCGATAAGGAGGGTCAAGGGGCTGATCATGGGTAGAGTGCCTCTAGCCGTTGGCTTTGGGATAAGCAGGAGGGAGCATGTGAGAGCCATGCTGGATGCTGGTGCAGATGCGATAGTTGTTGGGAGTGCGTTCATAAACATGATCGAGAGGAGCAGGGAGGATAGTAAGGGTAGAATGCTGGAGGGTGTGAGGCAACTTACGTATGAACTGAAGCAGGCGACCAAGCAAGTATGAGTGCATGACGGAGTGTGCCTGTAGGCGGATGGATGGGAGTCGATGATGAGCATATTGGAGTGCCGATGGTGCTTATCATACATACATACATACCTGCCTGGTCTATCAGTGCTGACTGAATTGCCCTTCATACATACATACATGCATGGAGATGAAGGTTGTGATGTATGTGATGACATGTGCTACCTACATCAATGAGTATAGAGCACTGATAATTTACTGTTGATGGATATCACTGCGCCGTAGCATGTAGCAAAACGTTTAACAAAAACGGTTAAAAGTGGTTTCAGGATTGGAACCTTATGCAGGATAAGGTTACTTCAGGGATCAACAACAGCAACGCATCCAGTACAGGCACCCAGGCTAGGAGCAGGTACATATTCGTTACAGGGGGTGTGATGTCTGGTCTAGGAAAGGGTGTGGTCACAGCATCAATAGCAAAGCTCCTCCAGCTCTGCAACCTCAGGGTATCCTGCATGAAGATAGACCCTTACCTGAACGTAGATGCTGGTACCATGAACCCCATGATACACGGGGAGGTATTCGTTACAGAGGATGGGGGGGAGTGTGATATGGATATCGGGGCGTATGAGCGCTTCCTGGACACGAACCTGAGCAGGGATCATAACATAACTACAGGCAAGGTATACTCCTCAGTGATAGAGAGGGAGAGGAAGGGTGAGTACCTTGGGCAGTGCGTGCAGATCATACCCCACGTCACTGATGAGATAAAGGCCAGGATAAGGGGACTTGCAGCGAAGCACATGCTGGATGTGCTGGTGGTGGAGTGTGGAGGCACTGTAGGCGATATAGAGAGCCTCCCATTCCTTGAGGCCATGAGGCAGATCAGGCTCGAGGATGGTGCTGAAAACGTGCTATTCGTGCATGTTACACTTGCACCAGTGCTGGATGTGGTAGGAGAGGTCAAGACCAAGCCTACACAGCATAGCGTGCAGGAGTTGAGGAGGATAGGTATACAGCCAGATATAATAGCGGTGAGGAGCAGGGTTATTCTGGACGATGGTATAAAGAGCAAGATAGCGCTATTCGCCAATGTAAGCATGCGTGATGTGATATCCTGCCATGATGTGGACTCGATATACGAGGTGCCAGAGGTGCTCCAGCAACAGGGCATAGTGGATAGGATAAGGCATAGGCTTGGGCTACCAGATCATGGGTTCGAGTGGGGCTCGTGGAGGCAGGTTATGGACTCGTACAGGAGCCTCAGGGATGGGATAAGGATAGCGATGGTGGGCAAGTACGTGAAGTTGGCAGATAGTTACGTCAGCGTGAACCAGGCACTGAGCCATGCTGGTGCGATGCTGGGCTACAGGGTTAGGATAGACCATATAGATGCTGAGCTCTTCGAGCAGGATAGCAGGAACCTCAGCATGCTGGATGGGTACTCTGGCATACTAGTCCCTGGAGGGTTCGGGAGGAGGGGTAGCGAGGGGATAATAAGGGCGGCAGACTATGCGAGGGTGAAGGATATACCCTACCTTGGTATATGCTTTGGGTTCCAACTGGCCATAGTTGCATTTGCCAGGAGTGTGTGCATGCTTGATGGTGCCAACTCCACAGAGTTGGATGAGGATGCAAGGCATCCTGTAGTGCACCTTCTCCCAGAGCAGAGGGATGTGGTGAACCTAGGAGGCACGATGAGGCTAGGCACGCATGAGATAGATGTCAAGGATGGCACACTAGCGTACAGCATATACGGGAGCAGGAGGATATACAAGAGGCACAGGCACAGATACGAACTGAACCTTGAGTACAGGGATATCCTTGAGAGGCATGGCATGATCTTCTCTGGCTGGAGTGATGGTGCTAGGAGGATGGAGATACTCGAGCTGCCAGATAGCAGGTTCTACCTCGCAGTCCAGTACCATGCGGAGTTCACCAGCAGGCCAGGGAGGCCAGAGGAGGCATTCTTGGCGTTTGTAAAGGCTGCTCTAGAGTACAGTGGGAGCAATGAGAGGGCAAGGATGAGGAAGAGGGTGAGAGGTATACACTCACACCCATCACAGTCTCCACCACCAATATCCAAACCAAGGTCCAGAGCAAGGAAGGTATAGAACAAGTACGAGATTCCGGGCTTGATGGTCCGAAGGTAGCATACATACCATGAGCATGGCCGTACGTTGTCTCTGCTATACCACTCTATCTAGCATATACCATGGGTATCATCTAGAGCACTACAATCTGATTGGGCAGATGATCTGCCAGTATAGGGTTTACCAAAGGGCGCATGTCAGCATAACTACCTACACCTGCACCCTACGTGCAAGTTAATATCAACCTCCTATCTACTCCATGTATGTATATAGTGTAAGTAACGAATCTATTTATCGATCGATCTTGCTGGTTATGGTATGACGGGGGAAGATAAGAGTAACGCACAGGGGCAGTATAAGGTGAGGGCTACTGCACTACTCGGTGAACTCGAGGGGGTTGTGAATACCCATGATAGCACGATACCAGTCATACTCCCATTCCTATCCATAATACTCAATGTTGCTGGGATAATAGCGTTGATAGCATTCATGACTATGAGCAATACCTCCTCTACCTACTATAATACAGGCTATAATACAGGTTACTATATAGATGGTGAAGCGAGCGGTACGGATTATTATGGTAGTAGGGATGCTTATTCAACCACTCCTGTAGTTGATACATCTACCGTAGGGGCTGTATGGATAATAGCGATTGCCCTAGCTTCAATGGCTGCGGTGATATACCTGATATACAGATGGATAGATGCCAGGAACAGGCACTTTGAGAGGACGACAAGGCTGTACACCATCGCTGCAGAGATCGCAGAGATTATAAGGCTAGATAGGGTAGCGCTAATAAAGAGCAGGTTAAACGAGCTACTCATAGTCAACGGCAATAAGAAGAACAATGCACTGCATATGGTCCTGGGTGCTATAGTACCATTCTACATGCTATACATAATGCACTTCATGAACAAGGACCTTGCGAGGCATAGCCAGCATGAGAGGCTGTTGCTTGCTGAGGTTATGGAGGATATGAAGGTGAAGGACCCAATGCTTGCCAAGGGCATACTGGACTACAAGGGGGTTGAGGAGAGGAGTACGTTCCTGTACATAGTGCTTGGCGTAGTCACACTGGGCATATTCATGCTCTACTGGGCATACGCCATAACAAGGGATTACAATGCACATGTAACTAATCACAGGATCATGGACTATGAGATACTGCAGTCGCTGAGGAGGATCATAGACACGCACCTAACTAACTAACTAACTAACTAACTAGCGAGGGCCAGCGCCTGTATCACATACCATCTCCATCAATAGCGTCTCTGTCTGGCAAGTATCTTGCACCAACCAACCCTTCCGCATCCCTACACCCATATTACAGGATATTAATGCATACCAGTAATTTGGTTGGTTGCACTGGGGGCTCTCGCTACCGCTACCCTGACGCATTGACATCTGCCTCTACTGATACTCCTGTATAGAGGTCCATACAGGAATATAAAAATTGGAGATGGTTCACATCAATATGTACCTGCATGGGGGATGAGATATACAGGCCAGCAGAGGACACATTCATGCTTGCAGATGCTGTGGATGGGGTGCATGGCTGTTATGCGCTGGAGATAGGTACTGGTAGTGGTTACATCGCATCGATACTCAGCAAGGGGTTCAGGCTGGTTGTAGCGACAGATGTAAGCCTTGAGGCACTAATATATGCCAAGGAGAGCCATCCTGATAGCAGGAACGTTGAGTTCGTATGCTGCAGCAATGCAGATCCGATAGCAGGCATATCGTTCGATCTGATAGCGATTAACCCTCCATATCTACCATCCCAGCGTATAGAGGATGTTGCTGTGGATGGAGGTGAGCAGGGTATAGAGGTTGCCATGGCCATGCTCAGGAGCGCCTCTAGGCTACTCAGTAGTGGTGGTAGGGTTATCATGGTCACCTCATCGCTTGCAGGGTACGATCTCCTGCTCTCCTCACTGCATGGCATTGGGTTGGAGGGTAGGGTAACCGCAAGGAAGAGGTACGGGTTCGAGGACCTTATCCTGCTAGAGATCAGGCATGCAGCTCAACCACATCGAGATCATCGAGCATGAAGTCCTTCCCAACCTTCACCACACCCCCTCTCCTCCACACCCTCGCATACCTGAACGCTCTGGCAAAGTCCTTGTGTATCCTCTCTGCAAGCTCTATTACCCTGGAGCCTCTGCGCAGTAAGAGTGGTTCATCGACTGGATCTGCGCCAACCTTCTTCGTGAAGACCCTGATAAGCCCCAGATGCCTGAGCAGGTCGAGCATGAACTCATCCTTGTCACCCCTGAACTGGATGGCATCTACCCCTTCAATGGCTATACCATCTGAAGGCACGACGAATACTGCATCCTTGCTGACCCTCCCGAATATGGCATCCTCAACATCCTCCAGTGTGGTGCTTGTATGTAGTCTTATCACTGCATTCCTTATGCCGTAGCTCTTGACCAGGTTGAAGACGCTCCCCTCATCGATCTTATCGGATCTACCCACTATCCTTATGCCTCCATGTGGGGTATACTCTATCTCAGCGCTCGATCCTGCCAGTATATTCAGGTTTCTTGCCTCGAACCACCTGCAGACATCATCCATGTACCTCCTAGAGTCTATGATTACTGCTATAGCATCTGCGTTCCTGGCTATGCTTATGAACTTGTCGAGCCTATCCTCTCCTATCATGTGATCCAGAGGTGTGAGCACCATCTGCACCCTTATGTTGAGTGCAGAGAATACACCAACCCTGGGCTTCATGAGCGCATCGTACATGCTTATGCCCAACCCTGTGAGCCTCCCGAATAGTGCTATGGATGAGTTCAGTGTACCAACCAGCGCTATCTGCAGTGAGCCCTCCTTCTTGACGGTCCACTCCTGCCTTGTACTACCCTTCCTCCTGCTCCTCCTATGCTCAACCTCCTCCTCGAGTGCTGCAATCTGCCTCTTGATGCTCATCTCAAGCTTCTCTGTTGCTTTGTGCTTCGGCATAAGAGAGTAGAACTCCCTCAGAAGCCTGAGTTTGACCTCAGGATCTCTAGCGGCTATGGCCTCTGCCCACTTGGCCTTGGCCTCCTGAGTTAGGTTGGTGACCATCCTCTTATCCTAATATACTGCGCCTATGATACTTATTAAAATAACAGTACACCACCATCCATCTTATCATCACTAACAATAGGACCATCATAGTTGATGGTAGATCATCTGCCGAGCATCTTCACTGCCCTTGCTGCTATCTCCTCAGCCATCCTGCTCGTAGTTGCATTCCCTCCAAGATCGTATGTGACATACCTGCCCTCGTTTATGACATCCCTAGTAGCATCGAATATTGCCCTTGCTATATCCTTCTCCCCTAGGTACTCGAGCATCCATGCGCCAGAGAGTATGGTCGCCGTTGGGTTCATCTTGTTCAGGCCCTTGTACTTTGGGGCAGAGCCATGCGCTGGCTCGAACATAGCATAACTATCGCCGAGGTTGGCAGAGTACACGTTGCCTATGGAGCCTAGGTGTGCACTAGCAGTCTCAGATACAACATCCATGAAGAGGTTTGTACTTACCAGCACGCATCCGTTGAACCTCTCTGGGTTCTTGACCAACTGCTGGCACATGTTATCTATGTAGTACTCCTCGACCTGCAGACCCTTGCTGGAGCATATGGATGTCACGGCATCTATGAATATGCCATCCGTCTCCTTGAGTATGTTCCTCTTCGTTATGGCTATGACCCTGCTGTAACCCTTCTCCAACGCTATCTCTGCTGCCTTCCTTGCTATCCTCTCGCACCCCTTGCGTGTTATCTTCCTTATCGCTATGGCAGCATCATCACCAACCTTGAACTCTATACCAGCGTAGAGCCCTTCGGTAGCCTCCCTGACGCATATGAAGTCGAGTTGCTTTGCAGAGCGCTCATACGTCCTTATGGGCCTTATGTTTGCATACAGGTCAAACGTCTGCCTTAGCGTTACAGCAACGCTTCTGGGTGCCTTTGGCGATGGTATGGTGGTTGTTGGGCCCTTGAAGCATGCATTGCTCTCCCTGAGTATCTTCCATGTGCTCTCTGGTATGTACGATTCTCCATCATGCCTCTCCCACCACTCTGCCCCAGCCTCGCATGGTATCAACTCCACCGCTGTGTTGCAGCTCTTCAGGACCATGAGCATGGCATCTACCAGTTCTGGTCCAACCCCATCCCCCCTGATGACCGCAGCCTTTGGCACCTGCATGCATCTCATTGATGAGTATTTAATCCTATCTTGCCTATGGTTAGTGCTTACCTGCTCCTCAACTCCAGCCTTATACTCAGGCCATCCTCTATGGCAACCTTGCCTGGATCACTACCTACGTTGAGGAACTCCTGCTGCCCCTTGCCCTTGACCCATATACTTGTATCGTAACCATCAGTACTCAAGCCCCATAGACTCAGCAGATCGAGCAGGGTGAACCTTATTGGTCTAGAGTAGATCACATACACGTTCCCATCCTCCTTGGTATGCAGTGGTCTTATGCAGTCCTCATCCCTACCTATGTTCGCTGGTACCTCCACCGGTACACCATCTATGGTGACGCTCAGAGTAGCATGCAACTTGAAGGATAGGTCCTCGCTGGTTATGCACTGCTGTAGTGGTGGCTTGCCAGATATGAACTGGCTTATGATCAATGCTACACCAGTACCTACACCTAGAAGTATCACTGGCATTATGAGCTGCCATTTGGTCAGCCTCTTCTTATCCTCGCCTGGAGCCTTCCTCGGCTTCACCATAGGTGAGTAAGGGAGTAGCATACATTAATACTTAAGTTTATTTAGCCAGTGATGGGAGAGGAGTGTGAGGCCGGGGTGCCCTAGCCTGGTAGGGGGCAGGCCTGCTAAGTGGATAGTGTAAGCAGGTGCATGCGGTGAGTCTGTGGCCCGTATGGGCCGCACGGGTTCAAATCCCGTCCCCGGCGCCATTATTAATTGGTATGAGCGTGTACGGCGACTCAAGCGTGGACAACATTAAGAGAAATAGAAGAAATAGCGATAATATCAGCAAGATTAACATTAGCAGTAGTGGTAGTACCAACGATATCGGTAGCGATACCGGTGAGGAGACCATGCCAACTACAGAGACCAAGACCAACACCAATGTCAAGACCAGTATCAAGACCAATATCAAGACCAAGATAGATACAAAGACAGATACCAGTACCACTGCTGCTGGCGCTATCTACAACTACAGGAAGATCATAGACCTCTGGCTCAGGAAGGTATCCGAACTCCAACTCCAACCCTCCACCTCCAATCCGTACAATAAAGGGAATAAAGAGACTGTCACAGCGTTCATAAATGCACTACTCATCCATGGCATAGGAGAGGGTAGAGTCAAGGACTATGCTCAGTTCTGCTATAGGATACATGTGATCATGCATGACCTGCATATCGAGAAGCCTCTGGCAGATCTAACCAGGGAAGACGTGGATAAGATAGCAGGTGTCATGATCAACGGGAAGGGTTGGAGTTACTCTACAATCGCTATAGCATTACGTACATTGAAGCGCCTCGTGCATTACGCTAAGCATAAGGAGATAGCAGAAGGGGAGGGTTCATACTGCGAGGAGGTCAGGCATATACACCCAGATCGCTACAAAAGCAAGGCAATGAAGGAGGAGAAGGTCAAGGCAACAGATCTATTGACGAGAGAGGAGTTCCTCAGGCTAGTAGAAACGGTACCTAGAATAAGCAGGTACCCAGCTAGAGATAGAGCGTTGCTGTACGTCATGTACGAGTTCGCAGCTAGACCTTCTGAACTCCTGAACATGCGTGTGGGTAATGTTATCTTCCATGAGGGTTATGCTGAGATAACAACGACTGGTAAGACTGGTACCAAGACCTTGACAGTCGTAATGTCATACAATGCGTTAAGGGAATGGCTTGAGCAGCATCCATTGAAGAATGATCCAGACGCATACCTGTGGTATAGCAGGATAAGGGGAAGGATCTCATACGGAAGGTTACGTGAATTTGTTAAGCGGTTAGCAGTTGAGGCAGGGATAAGTCCAAGGAAGAGAGTCTGGCTATATCTGATAAGGCATACTGCATTGACGCATGTGGAGAAGCAGTTCGGTTCCTCCATTACCGAAATATACGGGAACTGGAGGAAGGGTTCACCAGTAAGGAACAGATACATTCATTTGGCAACCTCAGACCAGAGGGAAGCTGTGTTAAGGAAGTACGGATTGCTGAAGAAGGAAGAAGATAACAACAGTAACAATAGCAGTAGTAGTAGCATAGTGGAAATGAAGCGCTGCTACAGGTGCAGTAACCTCAACGAACCTACAGCACGAATCTGCAGATACTGTGGTCTGATACTGGATCAGCGGTACGCTTTGCAACTTAAGAACGAAAGGGATCAGAAGATCAAAGAGTTAGAGGATAGGCTGGCAAGGATAACTGAGATTGTGGAGGAGTTGCTTCAGCGTAATCCTCCTTATTAATTTCCCTACTTACTTCTACCTCAATGGTATGAGTTAGGGGTAGGATAGGGATAGGGGATAGGATAGGTCTCAGTAATAGCAGTCTTCTTCTTAGTTAGTTAATCTTAGTTAGTTCGTCTTGGTCTTGGTCTTCTTAGTCCTAGTCTTTGTAGGCATGGTTATATTGGTAGTGGTCATAGTCGTGGTCTTCTTCAGTCCCTCAACTATTTTCCTTGCCTCTTCTATCTCTTCAGCAAGCATTCTTAAGAGTTCTTTGTCTGTCTTATCTGTAAGTTTCATGTTCAAGTTCATCAGTAGATAATACTAAAGGAAAGGGGAGGAAGTAAGAGAAAGAGAAAAGAAGAAAGGGAGGAATGAAGAAAGAAGGAAGAAAGAAAAAGGGAGGAAGGGAGGAGGAAGATCGTCCTAGTCAGTCCAGTCCTAGTCAGTCCTAGTCTTCTACTCTACTCT
>JANWZS010000017.1 GCA_025054855.1 Candidatus Nitrosocaldus sp.
ATACAGCGCATATCAACAAGATCACTATATTCGATATACGTGAGCAGAGCGTAGTTCTAGAGCATGACACTGAAATAACTCTTGCACCAAAGCAGCTTAGAGATGTAACGTACAGCATAGACATAGCACGGGATAGCCAATATAAGGTCATCATAGGCACCATCAATGGCGAGTCAGCTGGCGAATACTTCACTACCTAGTAGTGTATGTACTTGCACTAGCTTACAATCTCTTATCTAATTAATATGATATGATGTACGCATGTTATGCTAGCTGCTTCCAATTATATATGCCGTATGCGTGGACGGAGTGGGGTAAGTGAGATAATCTCTACGCTCATGATGGTATCCCTGACGGTAGTAGGCTCCCTCTTGCTCTACAGTTATATACATGGCTATGTGCATGTTGAGCATCTACGTATAAGACATGAGAGCATAACACTAACAGGTTATGATAGCAGGGATGGAGGTAGGGTTGGAGGGATGCTGAGTATAGATAACCGCACAGACGGTATGCTCTGTGCCGCCAGTTGTAATCCCCATAGATCTCCTTCGAGCAATGGAACAGAATTTATAGTACTGTACATAAAAAATACATCAAATAATGGCATAAGTATCGGAGGTATAATAATAAATAAGGCTATGCATACGTGGAGTGGTTCCATGCCACCAGATGGTGGAACGTTCAGCATAGTTACTGGTGAGGATACTGCACAGGCTACCAATGAGATACCACCACTCACAACAGCAAGGATACTGGTCAAGCTCAGTGACAGGATAGAGGATATACCACTTGGTAGCACGATAGAGGTGAGCATACCCCTAGCAGAGAGTGTGTATAGAGATAGGATAGTGGCAGGTGATGTGAGGTGAGTGGAGGGAGGAGAGGTGTTGCAAGTATAGTAGGCAATCTATTCACCATAATAATACTACTTGCATCGTTCACTGCAGTATTCACCTTCATAAAGTATCAACAGACCGCTATGGAGGTGCAGAGAGCACTCTCATCCATAGACTTCAGCATAGTCAGTGAGTTAGCAGAGTGCTCAGACGGCATTAACTACTGCATAACCGTAGGCATAATCAATAGATCAGAGAGGATCAACATACTCTCACTATGGATCACAGACAGGTATGGCAATGTACTGCTCCAGAGGGATAACAACATGACGGTAGAGAGCGGTAGGAGCACTATCCTACTCGACTCTCATAGGTTGAACCTAGATGCTGGGGATAGGGTAAAGATTAAGGTCGTCTTGCTGGATGGCACGATCAGGGTGGAGGAGATGGATGTACAGTACTACCCCCTTGAGGTAAAGGCACTGCCTATAATGGGCGTGGCTGGCTGCAAGAGCCCAATGCTCCTGATCAACGTCAGTAACAGGGGGGAGACACCTTTGACCGATGTGATACTCTATATAGATCACATCAACGGGCAAACACGTATAGATGTTGGTAGACTCGAGGGGCGTGTAGATAGGATGATACAGTGGGATGCTATAGGTATAGGTGATATGAGCGTGTATGCTGAAGGGATCAACGCCTTAGATAGGACCGTGATCAGCGATAGGGAGAAAGTGAGTTTATTATGCTAGAGCGGGAAGGGCTGAGTGGGGTCGGCCGGATTTGAACCGGCGACCTCCAGCGCCCAAGGCTGGAAGCACTCTGTCCTACTTGATACCATGCTAGCCCACGACCCCGCTCTAAAGTGTTAACCTGCATCATCTAAAAACCTTTCATCCTCGTAGGCCTTACTTTTATTTAGCCCCGTAGCATAGATGATCTGTTGCTGATAAGCATCGATGATTACATAAAGGCTGGGAGGATAGCAGCAGAGGTTAGGGAGCATATGAGGAAGCGCTACCACGTTGGCAGAACCCTGCTGGAGATATGTGAGGAGGCAGAATCAATGATAAGAGCAAGGGGAGGAGAGCCAGCCTTCCCATGCAATGTTAGCCTCAACGAGGTTGCAGCGCACTACACAGCAGAGCCAGATGATAGCATAGAGGTTAGGGATGGAGACATACTGAAGATAGACATAGGGGTTCATGTGAATGGCTCCATAGCAGATACAGCAGTAACAGTATGCTACAACCCATCGTACAGCATGCTCGTAGAGGCTGCAGAGCATGCCCTGAGGGAGGCTGTAAGGGTGGCAAGGGTAGGTACCAAGGCAAGCGACATAGGGAGGGTTATAGAGCATACCATCAGGTCTTACGGGTTGAAGCCCATACAGAACCTGAGCGGGCACTCTATAGCAAGTTACACGATACACGCCGGTAAGTCCATACCTAACATATGGACTATAGGTTCGTTTGCACTACAGCAGGGGGAGGTGTACGCCATAGAGCCATTCGTAACAACGGGGGATGGCTCTGGTGTGGTGTACAATGGTGATGTGAGCAACATATACTCACTGGTTACCAAGAAGAGGACTGGGGATAAGGATGCGGATGAGTTCATCAACATGCTCTGGGACAGGTTCAGGACACTCCCGTTTGCCTTGAGATGGTTGAGGGATAAGGATCTGAGGCATGCTAGGGATATGCTCGCCTTCCTCTTGAAGAAGAAGATAGTTAGGGCGTATCCAGTGCTGGTTGAGGGTAACGAGAGGTACGTTGCACAGGCTGAGCATACTATGATCCCTACCAATGAGGGTACGCTGGTGATAACAGCTTGATGCATGCAGGCGATAAGACTCCAATTACCCTCAATATACCCTAGTCACATCGCTTGCTAATGAGGTGATGGATGGGATACCGATAAGATAGGAAGATGTTCATGTCCCGTTCACATACTCCGCATATATCATGGTTATCAACGTGCTCCCCTTGCACCTCAAGCAGGAGCCACCTAACTTGTAGACGTAGTCACCAACCTTGAATATTCGCTTGTTCTTCACCCCACACTGCTGGCACTCCTCTATCGTGTAGACTATGGACCTCTTATCCTTATCATCCCTGCTTATATCGTGGCTCATTGCCCTACACCAAGTGTATTCCCTACACCTATTATTAGAATATTATCCCCTTCCTTGCTATGCTCATCTATCATCCTGAATACGCTCTTGCTTGCCCTATCCACAGCCTCTGCTATCTCCTTCTTCATAACCGTTATAGCCTCGATTATGGACTGCTTTATTATGACAGCGTATAGAGGGATGCTGTGCTTAGTTGCAACCTCCTCTATCTGGTACTTCTCAACCCCTATACCCCCTATCGCTGCACCAACACCCTCAGCTACATCCCCAGTCTTCTCCCCTTCAAGCTTGAGTGCAGCATCTATCATTATGATCATATCTACCCTTACACCCATCTCGTTTATGAGCCTCTCAACAGCAGTATGAGGCTCTCCAACTGTTCCCCCAGGGCCCTTGGCCTTCACAAGGTAAAGTCTTCTACCATTGTACTCATACTCGCTCATCATGGTATCCCTTGCTATGAGCACCTTCTCCCTGTTGAGCATCAACCTCCCAACTATCATTGGTCCTATACCATCGCCTATGGGCTGCCCGCTCTTGATCGCTGGTATTGCCTTGTTCAGTGCCTCTGCAGACTGCATTATGAGGGGCATGAGCATCTGCAACTGTACAAGGAAGAACATGCTGGTGGTCTTCTTGCCCATGAGGTAGAAGTGCCTCACGACCTTGTAGAGCATGTGGAGGGCTGTGGCAACCTCAAGCACATTCTCCATCCTGCTCGCTGTGACCTCATCAGCCTGAGGTGCAAGCATCCTTATCTGTGCCCTTATCCTCTCATCCCTGAGCGTTATTATATGCTGTATCTTCCTTACTATGCCGTATGGATCCATGTCGACTGGTGTTATTGCGAACTGCTCCATCATCATATCCAGCCTCTCAGTGCTGGCGTTGGGGTTTATGCTCCTGAGGTATGCTATGGCCTCTTCTCTAGCCTTATCCTGCATGACCTTCAACTTGTTGAGTGATCTAGCAACATCGTTCAGAACCATCCACATCTGTATCCTCTGGCCATAGAGGAGGAAGATGAAGAATGGTATTATCCACAGTAGGTATACCCACCACTGCTGCTGCCCCTCCCCAGATGGGAAGAGAGGGTTCATCTGCATCAGGATGCCTATACCTATGATATCCATAACCATACTTACTCTTCCCTTCCGTTCCCGTATTATACCTCCATCACATTAAAGCCTTTCCTTATATATCAACCTATAAATCCCATCATGCGCATAGTATCTTGTTGGCAGGGGATGTGGTGGTAGAAGAACTGAGGTCCAGGGTCAAGGGCAGGGTACTTGCCAGCATAACCGAGAGGTACATGTACTCGAGCGATGCGAGTGCGTACGAGATACTGCCATTGTGCGTAGTAGTTGCTGAGGATGTGCAGGATGTAGTTAGCACTGTGAAGGTTGCATATGAGCATAACGTACCGGTTATAGCGAGGGGAGGGGGGAGCGGGCTTGCAGGTCAGGCCATAGGCTCAGGCATAATAATAGACCTTACCGGCCTGAACAGGATAATCGATATGGATGTAGAGAGGGGGTACGTCACCGTAGAGGCTGGGGTGTACAAAGGTATACTCGATAAGGAGTTGAGTAAGCATGGCAAGTTCATACCCGTAGACCCTTCGAGTTCAGACTACTGCACGATAGGGGGGATGATAGCCAACAATGCATCTGGTGCACATACGCTCAAGTACGGTAGCATGATAGACTACGTTGAGGCTGTGGATGTAGTGCTCTCAGATGGTAGCCTCGTACATGCCAGCAGGGTTGACATGAACAAAAGTAATGGTATAGAGGCTAGGATTGCAAGAGAGCTGTACAACATCATCGCCCCCAAGATGGGCATCATAAGGGAGGGGTTCCCCAAGGTGAGCAAGAACTCCTCAGGGTACAGGATAGACAGGGTACTCCTGGATGACTCTACCGTGGATCTGGCGAAGTTGTTCGTTGGATCAGAGGGTACCCTGGGTATAGTGGTTAGGGCAGTGCTCAGGATCATAGATATGCCAAGGTTCAGGGCACTGGCACTGCTTGCATTCGATGATACGTACAATGCATCGCTACATGCAAGGGATGTAGTCAGGCTAGGGCCATCTGCATTGGAACTGATAGATAGAACGGTCATGGATATGGCGAGGGGTATCGATGGAAGAGATGGAGATGGAGAAGGGGGGCTCTTCGATAAGGGATATGACTGCATGCTCTTCGTTGAGTTCGATGGCAACAGCATGGATGATCTCATGAGAAGGATGGATATGCTAATGAGCCTATCCTCCAATGCAAGGGGTCTAAGGCATGTGAGATGCTCCTACGATGAGGATGAGGTAGCTAGACTCTGGGAGGTGAGGAAGAGGGCACTAGCATACACCATGAAGGTCAGGGTGGGCAAGGGCAAGCCAGTAGCATTCATAGAGGACCCAGTGGTAGCCGTTGACCTGCTACCTGAACTGGTTGATGCGCTGAGGAGGGTCTACGGCAGGTATGGTATACAGTATTCGTTGTACGGGCATGCTGGTGATGGGAACCTGCACACAAGGCCCATACTGGATCTGAGCAACGATTCCAGTATCAGGGTGATGAGGGCTCTGGCAGATGAGTTGTTCCATATAGTCAAGGGTATGAACGGTAGCATATCTGCGGAGCATGGGGATGGTCTTGCGAGGTCCGAGTTCGTGAGGATGCTATACGGTGATGAGATATACTCGCTATTCGTTAAGGTGAAGAGCATGCTGGACCCGAAGGGTATAATGAACCCAGGGAAGAAGGTCGTGGGCGGCGGCAGCAGTGCAAGTAGCATGCTGACCAGGAACCTGCGCTACAGGAGCAGTAACATTGATTCGACCGCCCTGCTCTGGGGTAAGAGGACCAGTAGCATAGCCAGAAGGGTTACCGGCTACGATCAGGAGTTGAGTTATGGTGATGAGGTGAGTCTATGCCATGGATGCGGCATGTGCAGGGAGTTGAGTTACAAGGTCAGGATGTGCCCAGTCTACAAGGGTTTGCACACGGAGGTTGCATCGTGCAGGGGCAGGAACAACGTGCTCAGATGGCTGCTCAACCTTGCTGATGCTGCGGAGCATCATGCCCTCATGGATAGCAGGGAGTACGAGGAGCTGATCTACAAGTACTGCATACAGTGCAAGATGTGCCTTGTAGACTGCCCATCTAACGTCAACGTAGGCAAGATAATGGCAGAGGCCAGGGCAAGGTATGCCATGCGCAATGGGCTACCGAAGGGCTACAGGTACTTCGCTGATATAGATAGGTATGCTAGACTTGCATGCAGATACTCATGGCTATCCAACATGCTCATGGGTAGCAGGCCGTTCAGGCTCATACTCGAGCGTACAGCAGGTATAGATGCTAGGAAGATGATGCCGAGGTTCAGCAGCAGGCTCTTCGATGAGATCTTCTCCAGTTACAGGCAGCCAGCGCTCGAGAAGAGCGTTGTATTCTTCGCTGACACATACATAAGGTACATAGACCCCATGCTTGGGCTCAAGATAGTAAAGATGCTGAACATCAACGGCTACAGGGTTGAGTTCCCAGAGCAGCTCTCGTCCGGACTTCCAGCTATGCTAGAGGGTGCACTCGATACAGCGAGGAGGATAGTCGGGTTCAACGTGAGCAGGCTCTACCCCTACGCATCCAAGGGGATACCTATAATCACCTTCTCGCCCAGTGCGTCACTGGCATTGAGGATGGAGTACATGAACGTGCAGGATGATGAGAGGGTCAGGACAGTTGCAGACTGCACGCAGGATATACATGAGTTCCTATACGATCTTCACAGCAGATCTGAGCTTGCTGAGCCTGGGCCTGTGGATGAGGATACTCTAGTGCATATGCACTGCCACACACTCGTCCAAGGATACGATAGGCATGTCGTCTCACTCTTGAAGGGCATACCATCTCTAAGGTTCGATGTGCTTGAGAGGGGGTGCTGTGGTGTTGGAGGCTCATACTCATTCATCAAGGGCAACCATGAGCTATCCATGCTCATGGGCAGGGAGCTATTCGATGCCGTGAAGGCTAGTGGGAGGAGGGTATACACTACAGGGGAGTCGTGCAGGTTGCAGATGGAGGAAGGTTCTGGGAGGGATGTTGGTCTAACCATCGAGTTGATGACAAGGGCGTACAACATAACATAAATTATTCCTGTTGATTGCAGATGGTGATGGTGATGATGGTGATGGTAGTGGTGGTTGAGTATGTCAAGGGTTAGGGTCGGCCTTATAGGAACTGGGATGATGGGGAGTGCTATAGCAAGGAGGCTGCTCGCATCTGGCTACACACTCACGGTATACAACAGGAGCAGATGGAAGGCTGAGGCACTGAAGGGATACGGTGCAGTGGTCGCAGATACCCCCATGGATGCTGCAGCACGCTCTGATCTGCTCATAACCGTACTCAAGGATGAGCATGCACTCGAGGATGTGCTCTTCTCAAGCAACGGTGTTGTACATGCAAGATCTGCGAGGGGAGATAGTGATGGTGGGGCATGGCTTACTCTTGCCGATGTAAGCACCATAAACCCTAATGCTTCAAGGGCCATAGCATCCAGGCTCAACGATCACTGCATTGCGATGCTCGATACCCCCGTGATGGGTGGGCCACAGCTGGCAGAGCAGGGTATGCTCGTGATGATGGTTGGGGGTAGCAGGGAGCGATTCGAGAGGTTCACGAATGTATTCAGTACTATAGCAAACAGGATATTCTACATAGGCGGTAATGGCTCAGCGCATACCATGAAGCTTGCACTGAACCTCCAGATAGCCATGATAGCAGCAGCGCTCTCAGAGGGTATACTGCTGGTCGAGCGCTCAGGGTTAGATGCTATGCTCTTCCTCGAGATACTCAACTCAACATACTTCAAGACTGGCATGAGTGAGCGCAAGGGCCCAAGGATGGTCAGGGGCGAGTACGAGAAGTCTTTTGCTCTTGAGATGATGCTCAAGGATGTGAAGACCATAAACGATGCTGCTAGGGCACTGGATGTGTCGCTACCCATGGCATCCATGCTGGAGCAGTTGTACAGGCTGGCAAGCAAGACCGAACTTGCGGACAGGGACTATACAGCGCTGCTGGAGTTCCTCAGGATGGTGAATAGAGGGAGTAGAGGCAAGGAATAGCCTTGTGCTGGACCACTACCACATATAGTCCCGTTCATCTCACCCTACTTCCCGCTGGCACACTGCCATCGACGGTGAGCCAGTATGGCCTGCCATCAACATCTGCAGCAAGTAGCATGCCATGGGATCTAACCCCTGCTATGCTCTTCGGCTCCAGGTTCACCAGGACTATGACCCTCCTCCCGACCATCTCCTCTGGCCTGTAGTACTCAGCCCCTCCGACTACTACCTCCCTACTCTCACCGCCTATATCGACTATGGCCCTCATTATCCTGCTCCTCCCCTGTATGCCCTCAGCCTTAAGCACCACACCTACTCGTATATCCAGCCTCTTGAACTCATCGTAACTTATGCTCATCTGTCAAGGAATGCACATCCAGCATATATATCATCGCACCTGTATGTAAGGGGTATTACAGAATACTGCTCATAGCAGTGCTCCACATACCTAGAGCATGCATGGCAGAAGGATAGATCTAAGGTACCTCAAGGACCTCAGGTGTGTTGACTGTGAATCATACAGGGGTTACATGAGCTTCTATGCTGTCTACTGGAACAGCATGATGATAAAGGAGCCTGTACCCCTCTGCTCCAAGTGTGCAAGGGACTTCATAAGGTTCGTGGATAAGAACAGTGGTGGCAGGTACAAGGTACTCGATATAGGCATGATAAATTAAAAAGAAGGAGCATACCTGCTAGATGTATGGGTATAAGGCTCGAGGTGAGCAAGGTTATAGATGCGCCAGTGGAGAGGGTATGGAGTATAGTCAGTGATGTGGATAATGAGCCCAAGTACTGGCATGGCACGAAGAGCATAAACAACATCAGCAGGGAGGGTAACAGGATAACCAGGGAGGCTACAATAGCCTTCAGGAACTCCGTATGCAAGGAGATAGTGAGTATAGAGCCAGAGGGTAGGAGGGTGGATATCAACATACTGGATGGGCCAATGGTGGGGCATAAGGTAGTTACATTGACGGATCTTAACGGGAAGACCAGGGTGGATGTGCTCTGGGATATAAGGTTGAAGGGCATGCTGAGCATGTTCTCATCCATGGTCAAGGGGCATATAGAGGAGGGCACGAGGGATGCGCTTGAGAGGATAAGCAGGGAGGCTGTAGGCCAGCAACCCTGACCAACCTATATATTGATGGGATGGGGTGTGTTGTGTCTGGTGCTGCACGGGTATGGTAGTTACAGCGGTTGATATACTTGATGCTGTACTCCTGGCCATAATACTAGGTGTACTTGGTACATGGATATACCTGCTAGCATACACCATCAGATCGTATAGGCATGCACCTAGGCTGGATGATGGCATGCATCATCCATCGTCCAAGCAGCCCAGGGTAGATATCATCGTACCAGCAAGGAATGAGGAGCGATTCATAGCAAGGTGCCTTGACTCACTGCTCAACCAGAGGTACAGCAACTTCAGGATAATAGCCGTGGATGACTCGAGCAGTGATGCTACAGCGAGGATAATGGAGGAGTTTGCCAGCAGGGATGGTAGGATACTCTTCCTGCACGCTGGTGAGAAGCCAGATGGATGGGTCGGGAAGAACTGGGCATGCTACCAGGCATACCTCAGATCTGATGCTGAACTCCTGCTCTTCACGGATGCAGATAGCGTGCATGATGAGATGCTCTTACCACTGGCAGTCGATAGGATGGTGGAGGATGGGCTGGATGCTCTGACCCTGGTTCCTAGACTAGAGTGCATAGATGGATGGACCAAGGCTACGCTCCCACTCCTCCTGGTATTCCTTCACAGCAGGTACTCCCCATTGAGGGTAAACAGCAGCAAGCATGATACGGGCTACTTCTTCGGCAGCTACTACATAATAAGGCGGGAGGTATACGAGGCTATCGGCACGCATAGGAGCGTGAGGAATGAGATCATAGAGGATGGTGCCCTTGGAGCAAAGGTGAAGAGGCAGGGGTTCAGGATGAGGATGTTCCTTGCTGGAGAACTATTCTCCGCAGTATGGTCGAGGGATCTGAGCAGCCTGATCAATGGGCTATCGAGGCTGATCATACCCATATACCATGCAAGCAAGGCGAAGGCGTTCGGGGTCTTCGCCATAACGTTCTTCCTCTTCCTCTTCCCATTCCTGCTCATCATACCGTACTCCATCCTACACATGTCAAGCCTCAGCACCTACATAGGGGCTAGCAGTATACTCACAAGCGTGATCATAGGTGTGACATCGCTCATCCACTCCATAAAGGGTCTCGGGATAAGCCCAGCATACGCTCTGGCATCGCCCCTAGGCTCCCTGCTCATACCCCTCGGCTTCCTCATGGGTATGAGGAAGAGCAAGCGTGGTGTTGTGTGGAGAGATAGGAGTTATACGCACGACCTCTACAGGAGCGAGGGGTTCAGGCTCTGAAGAGTAAAGCATTAATTGAATGGTATGCTAATAGAATCGATGAGAGGTGCAATAATAGCAGCTATAATAGTAGCAGTGGTAGTAGGAGTGCTGTTCTACTACAACTATAGTCTGCTGAGCCCACAACATACCGAGCAGGGAGGGAGGCAGGTCAATGCACAGCCTAGAGATGGTGCTGGACCTACACAACCCTCCCAGTCCCAGCCTCCACAGGCACAAGAGGGGCAGGAACGGGTAGAGGGGCAGACTGGCACTGGTAGCGGTAGCAGGATGTTGACATTGACGGAACTCTTCAAGTACGCTGAGCAGAGCGTAGTGCAGATATCGGTGCAGAAGGGTGGTGCCAGGGGTATAGGCTCAGGGTTCATATACGATACGGTGGGTCATGTGGTGACCAACCACCATGTAGTGGAGGGTTCGAGTATGGTAAGCGTCAGATTCCTGGATGGCACTGAGTACAGGGCAAGGGTGGTAGGTGTGGACCCGTACACGGACCTTGCGGTACTCAAGGTAGATGGCGTTGGCATGGATAAGTTGAGGCCATTACCGCTTGGGGACTCTTCGAGGCTTCAGGTTGGGGAGCAGGTTGCAGCCATAGGCAACCCATTCGGGCTCAGTGGTTCCATGACCGCTGGCATAGTCAGCCAGTTGGGCAGGATGCTGGAGACTGCCAACGGGTTCAACATACCAGATGTTATACAGACCGATGCTGCGATAAACCCTGGTAACTCTGGAGGACCACTGCTCAACATGTATGGTGAGGTCGTGGGCGTGAACACTGCCATAGCATCGAGGACTGGCGAGTTCGCCGGGATAGGCTTCGCCATACCATCCGACACGGTGAAGAGGATAGTTCCAGTACTCATAGAGGATGGCAGATATAGGCATCCATGGCTTGGAGTCTCTGGCAGGGATGTGAATGCTGAGATAGCGGATATACTTGGCTTGAGGGAGGCCAGGGGCTTCCTGGTCATAGATGTGGTTGCAAACAGCGCTGCCGAGAAGGCTGGGATAAAAGGGGGCAGCAGGACTGTAGTGCTTAGCGATGGTTCGAGGATAAAGGTTGGAGGGGATGTCATAGTGGCTATAGATGGGAACCCTGTCAGGAAGATAGAGGATATACTGATATACCTGCAGAGGTCCAAGTCAGTTGGCGACCAGATAACACTCACGGTTGTAAGGGATGGTAAGATGATGGATGTTAGGGCAACCCTGCTGGAGAGGCCCAACCCACTGGAGTCACCCTAGCAGGGTGCTTCTGAAGTGATAACGGTAGTGATAAGGGTGGTGGTTAGTATGGTTAGACACTCGGCTGATCAGGGGTCTAGACCAACGTCCCTCCTCACGAGTTCCTCGAACTCATCCTCGCCCATACTCCTCTTGGCCTCTAGCATAGCAAAAGCATAATCCCCAACTATGTACCTCATCCTTGGTCTCGACCCCCTCCTGTGCTCTTCTATTATCCTGGTTATGGTATCTGCTACATCATCTTCACTGAGCCCATGCTCGATCAGGTGAGCCAATCCCCTATGCACTGTCTTGAGCATATCGGAGTGTCCCGATCTTGGTAGTCTCAGAAGATCTCTATCGCTCCTCACAGCCCCAGGCTCAACCAGCACCACATCTATCCCATACTGCATAAGCTCATACCTCAGGCACTCACTCAGCCCTTCTAGCGCAAACATACTGCTGGAGAAGGCTGTTATGGCAGGGAACCCCATGATGCCTGCAAGTGATGTCACATTTATTATCATGCCTCTACCCTGAAGCCTCATCACTGGCACTACAGCCCTTATGAGTCTGAACGTGTGGAATAGATTCGCACTGAACTGCTCCACCAACTCCCCAACCGTTATATCCTCTATGGTGCCCAACTGTGCATATGCTGGGAGGTTTATGAGCGCATCTATGCCCCTGGCCTCCCTTGCTATGGTGCTTATGCACTCCTCAACATCCCCTTCCATGGCAACCATCCTCATGTGCGGGGTATGAACATAGCTCCTCTCGTGCAGTGCATACGTTGCAATACCCATATCTGCCAGCCTCGATGATAACGCAACCCCTATCCCATTCTTCATGTTGCTCACCAGCACAACATAGCATCTACCTTCTCCCTCTACCTCTCCCCCCACACCCGAACCCATATCCATACCAATCTCCATCCCTACTGATATTATATCTTACCTGTGCTCATCATGTTCATGCGCTACGTGTTTTATACACATCATACTTTTAACTCGTTTACATTTTATTTCAGGTGTTAGGTAGTGATAGATATAGCATGCGTGCCTTACACACACGATGAGGGTAGCAGGAGGCTCAAGGCCCACTGGAAGGACTCATCCAACGTAATCGATCTGTACTTTGCTACGGTGACGATGTCAAATGAGTTCAGATCGTACTTCACAGAGTATGTCAACCACTGCCTCATCGCAACGTACAGTGATGTGGATGAGGTTGTAGAGGATGTATACACGTACGTGCCATCCAGCATAGCCATGCTCTTCTCCAACAGACTCAAACTGCTCGATAGACCAAGGATATCGAGGCTGAACTTCGTATCTGTGAACGTTCTGAAGCGTGGTTATGGCAAGGTCGAGGTGAAGGACCTCGAGAGTGTATTCCAGCGCAAGCAGTGGAGGATAAAGAGCGCCAACCTCGCAAGGATGCTGATGCTGCCAGAGGGTATGCTCAGGTTCACTTACCCCTACGCTGATAACATACTGCTCCTGCAGTTGGATAGTGATGAGAGCCATATAAGTGAGCAGAGGTACTGTGAGAAGGTTAGGCTGGATGTGATAAGGAGGGGTATATACGTTGAGCATATCATGAGCCTATCGATACTTGAGCAGTTGAAGTAGCAATGGATCTCAACCTAGCATGCAAATTATTAAATAACTCCTGCATCTGCAATCTGGTATGAGCAAGCCAGTGGATCTGGGTAGTGTGAAGGAAGGCTCATACATAATAATAGATGGAGAGCCCTGCAGGATAGTCTCGTATGAGAAGAGCAAGCCTGGTATGCAGCCTTGCCCGATCGAGTAAGGCTGCCCAGATAGCATGGTTCAGCGAAGGCCAGGGTTGTAGCCATAGGGCTATTCGATGGAGTCAAGCGCAGCATAGTCTCGCCAGTAGATGCAAACATAGACGTTCCAATAATAGAGAAGAGGAATGGACAGATAATCTCCATAAGCGGTAACGTCTTGCAGTTGATGGACCTGGAGACGTTCGAGGTCTTCGAGGCTGACTCTATAGAGGAGGATGCAAAACCGAAGATCAGACAGGGGGCACAGGTTGAGTACTGGAGGGTACTTGGAAGGAATAGGGTCATGAGGGTCAAGGAGCAGTGATGCGTAAGGGAGCAAACATTAAAAATTTTTAGATTCAGAATTGGAGCATGTGCATAGACGATGTCATGTTCGCATGTGCAGTGGATGGATCTCCTCCCTACTTCACATACGAAGGTAGCACCATGCTGATCATAAACTCAGAGATGCATGCAAGGCATGGTACCAACGGGTTCAGGGGCATAGAGCGATACATAGAGTCCATAATATCGCATGAGAGCATACATGCCGTTATAAGGAGGATAGAGCCAGATGTAGACCCTGATGCCATAGATGATATGGAGGTTATAGTGACCAGGGGCAGGATGAGGTTCCAGGTTACGCTAAACAACATGGCCTTTGCATCTGATGTCTCAGGGCTTGTGCTCCCAGATCAGTGGATTGACTGCTAGGTTCACAATAAAATAATGCAGAATTCTTGCCGCTATATGCTAATCATGCCATTATCATCATCATTCATTCATTCATCATCTTATCTTCATAGCCTCTCTGTATATCTCCTCTATAGCAGTGTTACCCTTCCTATGTATGCTGTGCAGCTGATCAAGCAGGTATCTCTCAGCCTCCTCAACGCTCTTGACTGGACCCTTCCTTGCAAGGGACAGCGCCAGTATGTAGAGCGCAGATGAAGCTACCCTTGGGAAGTCACTGTCTCTAAGGTTGTTACCCTCTATGTACCTTCCTATGGCAGTAAGCACGAGATCGTATATCTGGTTCTTCAGCTCCTCTGGGTACTTCTCTTCGAACTCCTCGAAGGCCCTAGCCTCCATATCCTCACTTGAGCTCAGCATGTTAATTATTACTGATAACATATTATTAACCTTTTGTATTTGATAACAGTCTACTAATATTTTGATAATATCCAGATGAAAATCCTGATTTATAAAAATATTTTATCCTATATATTTGTAGATATACTGCGTGCAATTCACAAGATTATGATCTGCTGTACAGGTAGAGGCATAGAAAGGGTTGTATTATGCCATTACCATGCATAACCGATGCAGATAAGGAGGATGACAATGGCACTGGAGCTCTTCTTCAGGGAGCCCATACTCGCTGATGCAGATAGGTTCGTGAGGGCTATGATGAGCAATGGCTTCTCCATCATGAGTGAGGAGCAGCATATAGTTGCGAGAGGGAGCTTCACCGCAAGACCATCGAGGTTCACAAGGATCAGGGGTAAGGGCATGAACATAGCGGCCATAGCGGTGACTGAGGAGCAGATAGGTGACTTCATCTCGCACATAAACCTGATAAGGATGATAGTCAGGGATGAGATGGATGAGAGCATAGATGGTAACCTGCGTGCATGCTCACTGCTCACCAATGCATGGGTCAGGGGTAGTATGCAGGCTAGCAGGGTTGTGGAGGGTGCGAGTGTGAAGAGCATAACCAAGGTGCTGGATGGGTTCATAGCACACAGGAACCCCTTCGGGAAGATAGAGTTCGTATCTATACCTAGGGGGGATAGTGGAGAAGGGGAGGAGTGGAGCAGGATGGAGTTGGATTATACTGATGAGGATGAGTACCTGATCTCTATACACAACCATACGTATAGCCTAGCAAGGATATTCGAGCACTTGCAGGGGATGAGCAAGTACATAGCGTATGTCATTGGAGCGGTTGAGGGCTCTTGCCCAGCAGGGTAACAGGTTAAATAATCGGTAGCATGATAGAAGGCCATGCCCTTTGAGAGCCTGGGCGAGTACATGGATGCCCTAGATGGTGCAGGGATGCTCAAGAGGGTCAAGGCCAAGGTCAGCGTCGACCTTGAGATGGCTGAGATACTCAGGAGGGTCATGTACTCGAGGGGACCAGCACTGCTCTTCGAGAACGTAGATGGGTATGGTATGAAGGTACTAGGCAACGCATTCGGTAGCGTGGAGAGGATGAGGCTGGCACTGCAGATGGAGGAGTTCGAGGAGATAGGGGAGAGGATAACCTCACTAGCAAGGATGGAGATGCCAAGCAGCCTCCTAGGCAAGATAAGGATGCTCCCAAGGCTATCTGATATAGCAGACACAGCACCAAAGACGGTTAGCAAGGGTCCAGTCAACGAGGTCTATGAGGATGCGAGCGCATCACTTCTATCGCTTCCAGCACTGAAGTGCTGGCCCAAGGATGCTGGCAGGTTCATAACATTCGGGCTGGTACTCACCAAGAACCCAGAGACTGGTGTAAGGAACCTTGGGGTGTACAGGATGCAGATACTGGATGAGAGGCATGCCATAATGCACTGGCAGATACACAAGAGGGGTGCACAGCACTACCTCATGAGCAGGGAGAAGGGCAAGGGCATAGAGGTTGCGGTCATAATAGGTGCCGATCCGGCAACCGTATTCTCTGCTGTAGCCCCCGTACCTGAGGGGCTCGACAAGTACCTCTTCTCTGGCATAGTGAGGAGGAAGGGCCTCAGGCTTGTAAGGTGCAACAGCATAGACCTGGAGGTACCAGCAGAGGCTGAGATAGTGTTAGAGGGTTACGTTGATCCCAACGATCTCAGGATGGAGGGCCCGTTCGGGGATCATGTTGGCTACTACAGCCAGCAGGAGCCTTATCCAGTCTTCAGACTCAATGGGATAATGCGCAGGGAGGAACCCGTGTACCTCACTACTGTGGTAGGGAAGCCAGTGCTCGAGGATGCATACATAGGCTATGTCATAGAGCGCTCATTCCTGCCACTGATAAGGATGTTCCATCCAGAGGTGGTGGACTTTGCCATGCCGGCAGCAGGCTGGTTCCAGGGGCTTGCCATAGTCTCCATAAGGAAGAGGTACCCTGCACAGGCGAAGAAGGTCATGCTTGGCCTATGGGGGCTGGGTCAACTTGCACTGACCAAGATGATCATAGTTGTGGATGATGATGTGGATGTACATAATATGGATGAGGTGATATGGGCTGTAACTGCAAGGTGCAACCCTGCCAGGGATATACTCATACTGGATAACATGCCCACAGATACCCTGGACCCTGCATCAAGCAACACCAACGTAGGCTCAAAGATAGGTATAGATGCGACTGCAAAGTGGAAGGAGGAGGGTGCGTACTACACCCCTGAGCTCGCTGAGGTTGATGAGCATACGAAGGCACTGGTGGATAGAAGGTGGGATGAGTACATGAGGTAGTAGTAAGTAGCATACAGCGATCTATATCTATCTATCTATCTATAATCACTTATTCATAATCCATCTATCAATCGAAGTACCTGATGATGTTGTACATGTTATCCCTCTCAACGGCCCTCATCCCAACCTGCCTTATCGCACTGACTATCCTCTCCTCCGTGAGCGTAGTTGCCCTTGCTCCAGTGGCAGATACAACCTCCTCACCATGTAGCGTGCCTCCAAAGTCATCAGCACCATAGTGCAGTGCCAGTTGTGCCATTCCTACACCATTGGTCAGCCATGATGACTGTACATGATCTATGAGGCCATTGAGCATTATCCTTGATACTGAGATCATCTTGAGCAGTTCCATGCCACCAGACGGGTACCTTACAAGCCCCTCCCTCTGCATCTCCGTGTTGTTGGGCTCGAAGTTCCATGGTATGAATGCCATGAACCCCCCACTTCTCTTCTGCAACTCCATTATCCTCATGAGTGACCTTGCCCTCTGCTCTATACTCTCAACGTGCCCATACATCATGGTAGCAGATGATGGTATGCCGAGCATGTGAGCCTCCTCCATTATCCTCAACCACTCATCGCTCCTTATCTTCAGTGGGCTTATAACTGACTTCACCTCGTCATCCAGTATCTCTGCACCCCCTCCAGGTATAGAGTCCAGCCCAGCGTCCTTGAGCCTTGCAAGTACCTCCCTCGTGCTGGACCTCTCAACCCTCGCTATCATATCTATCTCTGATGGCGAGAGCGCATGCACTGCAACGTCTGGGAACCTTGCCTTTATGGCCCTGAATACGCTCTCATAGTACTCTATCCCAAGGTCTGGGTTATGCCCTCCCTGCATGAGTACCTGCCTTATGTTGAAGAGCGCCTTTGCAGTACCAACCCTCCTTATGCACTCCTCCACGCTCACAGTGTAACCCTCGCTATGCCTTGGAGGCCTATAGAATGCGCAGAACTTGCAGTACGTTATGCATATGTTCGTGTAGTTAAGGATCAGGTTGTTTATGAATGAGACCCTCCTTCCATGCAACCTCTCCTTCAAGATGTTGGCAACCTTGCCCATGGCATTCACATCCCTAGACCTCATCAGCCTTATGCAGTCATCGTAGCCTAGAGGCTCGCCCTGCAGAGCCCTCAGGAGTATATCCTCAACATCACTCTTCAGTGCCATGATGGTACCGCTCATCCGCACCATCCTATCCTCTGCAGAGTAGATATTTATCCTTTGGTACCCATTATGCACTACTCATAACATACTTATTATAATGGAGCATCTGCAGGATGAGTGTGAGCATAAGCGTAAATGCCAGCAGGGCACTGGAGCGTGCACTCCATGGGGAGGAGTTATCGTACAGGGATGGGCTTGAGTTGATGGAGTACGATGATATCCATGCGCTTGGTATAGCTGCTGATGCAGTTAGGAGGAGGCTCAAGGGTGATACTGTAACATTCACATGCTCCTACTACATAAATTACACGAATGTATGTGCTGCATCCTGTCCACTGTGTGCATTCTACAGGAAGGAGGGGGATGATGATGCCTACACGTTGAGCGTAGAGGATATGGTGAGGAGGGCTGGCAGTGCAGTGATGATGGGTGCAAACGAGCTTCACATAGTTGGAGGGTTCCATCCAAGGCTTGGGCTTGAGTACTATGAGGCTATGATCAGGGCCATAAAGTCGAGGTTCAATGGTGTGACTGTGAAGGCACTGACACCAGCGGAGGTGTTCTTCATATCAAGGGTTACGCACAACACGGTCAGGGAGGTGCTCTCGAGGCTGAAGGATGCTGGGCTGGATGCTCTAGCAGGAGGGGGAGCAGAGATATTCCATAGGGAGGTGAGGGATAGGATAGTCGTGGGCAAGTGCTCAGGCGAGGAGTGGTTGCATGTTGCTGAGGAGGCGCATAGGCTCGGCATAAGGGGCAACTGTACTATGCTCTATGGGCATATAGAGAGGGGGGAGCATGTAGTAGACCATCTCCTAAGGTTGAGGGAGTTGCAGAAGAGAACCCGTGGGTTCCTCACATTCATACCATTGAAGTTCAGCCCAGAGAATACAGAACTCTATGAGAAGGGGCTTGTGAGGGAGCAGTGCCCATCGACATACGACCTAAGGATAATAGCGGTATCGAGGTTGATGCTTGCGGGTGCGATAGATAACATCTCTGTCTACTGGCTTGCACTAGGGAAGAAGCTTGCCCAGGTAGGGTTATGCTACGGGGGCAACGATCTGGTTGGCACTGCGTTCGCTGAGGAGATATACAGGGCCACTGGAGTTAGGAACGCAACTAGCATAGAGGAGTTGGTGCATATGGTGAGGGAGATAGGCAGGGTACCAGCGCTAAGGGATACATTCCACAACATAGTCAGATACTTCTAATTGGATGGATAGATGGATGTATGGATCTGGAGCAGGATGGGCAATCAATATAGATGGATTGTGGATGAGGGGATCGGCTAGGCAAGTGATGGATGGGGGAAGGGTATGCGTGAGAGGTGCATAGACTGGGGTGAGGTGAGCAGGCTATGCTCCATCATAGAAGGAAGAATAAGGGATGATGGAGTGAGTGTGGGGTGCATACTGGCAGTGGTGAGAGGGGGTCTCGTACCTGCTACCATCATATCCAACATGCTCTCAGTCCATGATCTTCTATTCATAAGGGCCATACACTACGATAGATTGAGCAGGGATGCTCACTCCACCTATGATTACGAGTATGATGGTGTTGGTATAGCATACATAACCCCCATAGAGAAGATACGGGAGAGGGTTGAGGAGTTTGGTGATGAAGAAGGGAGGATCATGCTTGTAGTTGATGATATAGCAGATACGGGACTCACCCTGAAGGCAATCTCCCAACTCTTGACGAAGAGCATCAGGATGGCTACGCTGTACATGAAGCATAGGAGCCTGCTCAGGCCAGACTACTACGCTGATACATGCAGCGATGATGAGTGGATAGTCTTTCCTTGGGAGCGCTAGAGCGTTACCACTACCTGCTACTGGCAGTACGCCATAGCCTCTTACAATCCTTGACCAACAGTCAGACCTCTACGGCATCCCTATCCTGAGGATCTAACCTCTTCCAGAGCAGATCCCTTGCCTTCTCCCTCAACTCACCACTGATACCCTTATCCTTGATGAGGTCCAGGAGGTCCCTGTTGGATAACGACTCCAGCCTAGCGAATGCAGCATCGTAGAGTGTGTGCATATCCTTCCTTGCCAACCTCTTCTGTGCAAGGAACAGACTCATATGTATATGAGGGTTAAGGAACCTTAAATCCTTTGTCCCAGAGGGAACCATCAATAGATCCAGCCATTATACCATGTCATCATGGTGTCTTGCCCTTGCCAGGGGTATAGGGGCCTCTCCTCCTCTTCAGCCCAAAGCTCACAAGCACCATGAGAGTGCCTATACCTGCTATCAGCGTCCCCATCTGTGCCAGGCCACGAGCTGTGTTGAACTCCTCCAGTGGGCCAGACCTGACTATATTGCCGAAGAACACACCCACAGATATCCCTACTGCGATGAGCACTGCACCTACTATGAGTACCCTCAGATCCATGTATTAGATATGGTGCGATACTCTAATAACCTTTTTTATCTGCTCTCTACCATTCAGACCAGGATGATCTCTGGCTCATCTATTATGCCCTTGCTCGCTGCCAAGGAGTAGAGCCTCCTCAACGCTCTATACCCTGCCTCGCCCATATCCAGTGTGAGATCGTTCACATACATCCTGACGAATCTGGCTATGGTGCTTCTATCCCTGCCCCTTGCATACCTCATCGCATAGTCTAGAGCATCGTCGAAGTGCTCATACGCATACTCTATCGATCTCTTGAGCAGTGAACCTATGCTGGGTAGAGTATCCCCAAGCGAGACTCTTGCAACATCTATACCTAGAGGTAATGGTAGACCATGGCCTATGCTACTCCACCATGCCCCGAGATCGAGTACCTTGTGCAGTCCTTCCCTGTAGCCTATCTGCGCTTCATGTATGAGTAGCCCAGCATCTACCCTGCCCGATAGCACGGCATCCTCTATCTCATCGAACCTCATCTCCACAACCTCTACTCCCCTCTGAACGTACTCCCGCATGGCCATCTCAAGCAGTAGGTATGCGGTGGTCAGCCTTCCTGGAACAGCTATCCTCATATATGTCATCTCATCCATGCTCATGGCATGCCTTGCTATCAGCACTGGTCCATAGGATAGCCCAAAGCTCGCACCGCTCCTCAGTATGGCATAGCCCTTGGTGTATGCATATGCGTGTGCAGATATGGCAGTGACATCCAGCTCACCTTTCAGGGCCATCCTGTTCAACCTCTCTATATCCTCTATGATATGCTCAACCTCCACACCCTCTACGGCTACCTTGCCCTCTGCTATGGCATAGAACATGAAGGCATCATCGGCATCTGGTGTGTGCCCTATCCTTACCCTCATGTCATCCCTTGTGCATCCAGGTATTAATTTTTATAACCTCTTACCGACCTATCTCTGGTGATGTTCGAACTCAAGGGCTTCGACCCAAAGCACATGGAGGATGTGGTTAGAGAGTATCACTCAACCATTGACCTCAGGAGGGTACTTGAGGAGGACAAGGGGAGGGGGGTTATAGGGTTCGTCGAGGGCCCCCCGACTATGAACGGTGAGCCACACCTGGGCCACCTCAGGGGCAGGGTGATCAAGGATGTATGGTACAGGTTCAACACGATGAAGGGGTTCAGAGTGGTCTTCAGGGCAGGCTGGGATACACAAGGTCTACCGGTCGAGCTCCAGGCAGAGAAGGAGCTGGGGCTCACGGGGAGCAAGTTGGAGAACCTCAAGAGCATAGGCATGGAGAGGCTGGTGGAGGAGTGCAAGAGGCTCGTGCACAGATACAACGAGAGGTGGGTCGAGGCTGATAGACTGCTTGGGATGAGCATGGACTATGAACATGCTTACTGGACCTACAGGGATGGGTACATAGAGAGGGAGTGGAGGTATCTCAAGAGGGCCTGGGAGCAGGGTATACTTGCTGAAGGGTATAGGGTAGTAGCATACTGCCCCAGTTGCCAGACATCGCTCAGCCATGCAGAGGTTGCACAGGGATATGAGATGGTCGAAGATCCATCACTGTACTACAAGGTCAGGCTAGTAGATGGAGGAGATGGTGATGATGGTGCGGGATGCGCTTACATAGTGGTCTGGACCACCATGCCATTCACCGTAGTAACGGATGAGATGGTCGGTGTCAACCCAGATGCGGAGTACGTATACGTGAGGGTAGATTATGGTGATGGAGAGGTATGGCTGGTTGGGAAGGATAGACTCGAACCCCTAATGGATGAGTTGGGGATAGGCTCGTACTCCATACTCAAGACCGTCAAGGGTCACGAGCTTGAGGGTAGGAGGTATGAGCATCCACTGCTGGACCTCATCCCTGGGCTAAGGGAAGTGGCGGATAAGGTACATATGGTAGTTGCCGAGGGGTTCGTCGATACCAACACAGGCTCTGGCATAGTGCACCTATCCCCAGCCAATGGTGAGGAGGACTTTGAGGTAGCGAGCAGGAGGTCTCTACCAGTCTTCAACCCATTGGATGATAGGGCTGTGTTCACACAAGATGCTGGTATATTTGCTGGGCTCTTCGTTAGGGATGCAGATGCCAAGGTCGTGGAGCTCCTGAGGGAGAGGGGTTCACTGCTCAAGGTAGGTAGGATAAGGCATGAGTACCCTACATGTTGGAGGTCCCATCACAGGCTGGTATGGATGGCAAGGAGGGAGTACTTCTACCTCATAGACAGGATAGCGGATAAGGCACTCGCCGCTGCAGAGCAGGTGGAGTACTTCTACCCAGAGCCCAGGAACAGGTTCCTTGCCATAATAGGCGAGAGGAAGCCATGGTGCATATCCAGGGAGAGGGTCTGGGGTACACCACTACCCATATGGGTATGCTCAAACCCATCGTGTAGGGCAAAGGTTGCGCTCTTCAGCAGGGATGAGATAATCAGGAATGCTGTGGAGTTGCCTGATGGCGAGGGGTTCGAACTGCATAGGCCATGGATAGATAGGGTGGTGGTGAGGTGTAGCAGGTGCAACTCCAAGGCATACAGGGAGCCCTTCGTGCTGGATACATGGCATAACAGCGGTGCAGCGCCATACGCATCCATGAGCGATGAGGAGCATGAGCATCTGGTACCAGTACCCTTCCTAACAGAGGGTATAGATCAGACCAGGGGATGGGCATACACACTGCTCATGGAGAATGTCATAATGAAGGATAGAGATGAGGCACCGTTCAGGGCATTCCTGTTCCAGGGGCATATAGTGGATGAGCATGGTAATAAGATGAGCAAGAGCCTTGGCAACGTTATATATGCACTCGACCTGCTCAAGAACAACCCCGTGGATATGGTCAGGTTCTACTTCATGTGGAAGGCAAGCCCGATAGATGCCCTGAGCTTCAGCATGGATGAGATGAGGAGGAGGGTATACCAGGTTCTGAGCACGCTCTACAACCTCCACATCTACTTCATACAGAACGCAGGTTACGATGGATACGACCATAACAGACATACCCTGGAGTGGGCAGTAGACAACTTGCTCCTCAAGGTGAGTGAGGTATGGCTGCTATCGAGGTTACAGGCGTTGATAGAGAGGGTCACGAATGGGTATGAGCGCTGCAGGTTCCACGATGCAGCAAGGGCCATGGAGAGCTTCATAATAGATGATCTGAGCCAGACATATGTGCCATTCACTAGATATGAACTATGGGATGATAGCATGGAAGGGCTTAACAGGAGGCTTGCCATATACTCTGTTCTGGCCCATGTACTCCTCACCATAGATATACTCCTCCATCCCATCTGCCCATTCATCACCGAGTACCTTTACCTTGCATGCTTCAGGCGCAAGCCTAGCCTACTCCTCGAGGAGTGGGTCAGACCATCCAAGGAGATGGTCAATCGAGAGGTTGAGAGGTCATTCTCCATACTGAACAGTGTGATCTCCACAGCGAACTCCGCAAGGATGAAGGCCTCGCTGAAGAGGCGCTGGCCACTGGCAGATGCATATGTATGCCTGAGCAGCAGGGATACAGCTGCACTGACCCCACTGCTCGATATAATGAGGGTTCAGATGAACGTGGAGGATGTGAGGCTGGTTGCTCTAGATGCCAGAGATCCCCTGGAGAGGGCTCTGAGGATGCTTGAAGTAGGGCTTCCAGTACGTGTGGATATGAGCCTCAGGTTGAAGGGCATAGCAGGCAAGGCCAGGGGGGACCTGCCAAGGGTCATGGAGAGGTTCTCCTCCATGGATAAGGTTGAACTGCTCAGGGAGCTGTGTAGGAGTGGTAGGTTCAGTCTGGTGTACGGGGATAAGGCTATAGAGGTGAGTAGGGATGATGTGGATGTGACGGTTGAGCCCATGGAGGGCTATGTACTAAAGATGGATGAAGGTGCTGATGGGATGGTGATGGTGATACTCTCAACGGTAAGGGATAGGAGGTTGATGGCGAAGGGTATGGTGAGGGATATAGCGAGGAGGTTGCAGACGCTGAGGAAGGAGAAGGGCTACAACCCAACTGATGTTGTAGATGTAGCATACATCTCTGGCCTAGATGATGAGAGCATGGAGATGGTCAATGACTTCAGGGATGAGCTTGCATACCTCGTCAGGGCGAAGAGGGTCGAGATAACCAATGAGCACCATGGTGACGGTATAGAGTGGAGGGAGATGGAGATGGATGGTAGGGTGATAAGACTCTCTATATGATCAGGTTACTATCATCGTGCCAGTTACACCACGTACAGATACATACATACACATCCGATGACTATCTGCACTGGACCTAGGAGTATCCTTGCATCGACAGTACCTCTACTTACTTGCCCTCTACTCGCTACTACTAGCCCTCCATCATAACCTCCCTGGCCTTGACTATATCCCTCAGGGGCATGCTCTCACCACCGACCACCTTGAGCGTTATCTCTATCCTATCCCTACGCAGATCGACTATGCTGTAGGTGTTCTTGAAGAACCCCCTCATCCGCTCAGATGATACAGTACCAGCGTATGCTATCGTGAGGTTACCTAACTGCCATATCCATGGCCTATGCTTATGCCCACAGAGTACAAGGTTGACACCAGCCTCCAATGCGGTCTGGAGCACATCGCCAGCATCGAGCACTATTATCCTGTCACTCCCAGTATCTGGTATGGGGATGAGGTGATGGTGCATAGCTATGATCTTCACCTTGCCCTCCTTGCTTGCATCTGTCAGAGTGTTGAGTAGCCAGAGGTTCTGCCTGTAGCCTACCTCCCCCTCATCCCTGTCTGGCCTTGCAGTGCTCAGTGTTGCTATTATGCACCTATCATTCTCATACACCTGCCTAGGAGCAAAGAACCTCTTGAAGAGAAGGTAGCCAGTGTTCCTGTAGTCATGGTTGCCAGCAAGCATTATTATATTCCTGCACCTCAGCATGCCTATGTATGACCTTGCCCTCTCATACTCCTGGAGTATACCATTATCGGTCACATCCCCAGTTATCACTATGGCATCTGGAGCAAGAGCATTGACCTCATCTATCGCCTGCTCAAGCATATCCCTCCTGAATCCATTGCTCACGTGCAGATCGGATAACTGTACGAGTAGCATCCTATCAGTTGATATGCTATGCTGTATATCTACCTATGCACCATCGATACAGTAAGAAGTATAAATATAATGTAGGAGTAGCATAGGTTATGAGCATGGTTGATGAGGATCTTGCATCAACTGCCATAAGGCATGCGGTTGCATTGGGTGCAGGGTATGCTGATGTGAGGTATGAGTACAGGGAGAGTAGATGGCTACTGCTAGAGGATGCGAGGGTGGAGCATGTAGCATACAGCAGAGAGCGTGGTATGGGTATAAGGGTGCTGGTTAATGGTGCATGGGGCTTCTACGCCATCTCCGAGCCATCGAGCAGGGATGAGGTCAGGGATGGTGTGGATAAGGCATGCAGGCTTGCAAGGGGTGCGAGTTCGAGGCTGAAGGATAGGGATAGGGTCAGGCTTGCAGATGCTAGAGCGTACAGGGATGATGTGATCATGCCATTCAGGAAGGATACAAGGGAGAGGTTCGATGAACTAGTAGCGCTTGCAAGGCATGCAGATGATGCCATGAGGGGTGTGGATAGGGAGAGGAGGCTCCACAGGAGATCCATATCTACTGGTTACGATTACGTTGAGAAGATGTTCGTGAACAGTGAGGGCTCGAGGATAGTGCAGAGGTACATGGATACGGTCATGAGTATATCTGCAACAGCACACGAAGGTAGCCTGAACGAGACGGTATCGAGGACGGAAGGGGGCAGGGGAGGGCTTGAGATGCTTGCCGAGAGTGCTGATGCCGTTGGTATGGCTTCTAGGGTTGCATCAGATGCCCTAATGCTCCTGAACGCAAGACCTGCCAAGGAGGAGAGGGCTACTGTGATCATGGACCCAGACTTTGTAGCGCTACTGACGCATGAGATACTGGGCCATCCATCTGAAGCCGATAGAGTGCTGGGGTATGAGATGGCTTGGGCTGGGGGCGCATGGTGGGCAGGGATGCTGGGCAGGAGGATAGGCTCAACACTCCTCAACGTCTCAGACGATCCGACCATAGAAGGTAGCCTAGGGCACTACATGTACGATGATGAGGGTGTCAAGGCTGGTGAGAAGGTGCTTGTGAGGGATGGTGTGCTGGTAGGGCATATGCAGAGCAGGGAGACTGCATCCATATTCAATGTCGAGCCCAACGCTGGGATGAGGGCAACTGGTTACGAGTTCATGCCACTGATAAGGATGGCATGCACATACATCAAGCCAGGAGACCACTCACTGGATGAGATGGTCAAGGGTGTGAAGCACGGCTACATGGTGTATGGGCAGAAGGTACCCTCAATAGACATGTACAGGTACAACTGGAGCATCTCGTGCCAGTACGCAAGGAGGATAGAGGATGGGGAGATCGTTGAGGGCTCTGAGGGTATGCTTAGGGATGTCATAGTCATGGGCGTAGCGCCAGAGTTCTTCTCATCGATAGATGCGTGCAGTAAGCACTACGAGATAAGGCCAATACTCAACTGTGGCAAAGGCGATCCCATGCAGACGCTACGCATGGGCAATGGAGGTCCATACGTTAGAGCAGTGGCAACTGTCAAGAGCGTTGCAATGTGATGCACATGATGCCATGAGCAGTTATAGTGATAATGATAGTGATAGCATACTGAGGGTAGCGGAGGAGGTCAGAGCCTGCAGCAGGTGTAGGCTAGCAGTGCATAGGAGGAATGCAGTCCCTGGAGAAGGTTCGAGTAGTGCACTGCTCATGTTCATAGGCGAGGCCCCAGGGAGGAGGGAGGATGAACTCGCAAGGCCGTTCGTTGGCCATGCTGGTAGGATACTGGATGATGCCCTCAGCATGGCAGGTATAGATAGAAGTAGTGTATACATAACCAACGTAGTGAAGTGTAGGCCTCCAATGAACAGAAGGCCCAGGAGGGATGAGATACGTGCATGCAAGCAGTATCTGGAGAGGGAGATCATGCTCGTGAATCCAAGGATAATCTGCCTGATGGGTAGGACTGCACACGACTCTCTACTCTATGGCCAGTTCAGGGAGCATAGGGGTGCATGTGTAGAGCATAATGGGAGGTTATTCTTCACAACATACCACCCCGCCTCAATAATATACAATGCTAGACTCAAGGATGTATTCATAAGCGATATGATCAGACTCAAAGGGATTGCTAGTGCAGCAAGGATCAATTCAATTAATAAGGTTGATTGATAATTGCTACTACAAAGTAGGAACGTTGGTACAGCAATGGCTGCCTCATGATCGCAATCGCATACTAGTTAGCTATGAACAAAAAGATTAGAGGGTTATGGACTCTGCTATCTTGATCAGTTGCAGATCACTGCGTTTTAATGACACAAGGTTCACACGAATATTCTCATTCGCTTTGACCTTCCACATCAGTACCTGTGCAGTGATATACAGATCAGGGTTACCATGGTTCACTATTGCTGGGTTACCATTGATCACCCCTACCTACCTCCTTACATCAGGATGCTTTGATACAAATCTATGCATCCATTCCTCAAGACTTGGCTTGTAGTTTATCTCATCAACCTGTATCTTATGAAGAGACCCCTGCATTCTCAATATCATGTATTGTAGTATCATCATCTGTAGTGTACCCGACTGGCATGTATACAACAGTTATCGATTTCAGCATAGGACTCGCCCGTATGGAATCCAGTTGTAGATGGTCTGGAATATAGGCAGGTAAGTTAACACTCTGGAGTTCTTTCACAAGCATCTTGGCCTCTTCAATAGAGGGTACAGTATCACCCCCAACGGGTTACTGGCAATGGGGGTGGACCCTTTATACCAACCTAGTACGTGTATCTTCTTCTTCTCCCTCTCCCTCCGTTACCTGCTTCACCTCCTCAGGGGAACCTCCATCTGGAGTTGATGATAATGTGGGGTTAGTTACTATTAATGTAATTGCAGCTGTAACCGTGATGGCAATGGTGATGGTGTATATTATTAACCATCTCTTCTCTCTATACATTGGATTCATGCCTTGCCGTCACCTCATCTCAGTGTCTCCTGTACAATTCTTTGTGTAAGCCGAGCTACCAACATGTATATGATCTGCATATGCGCCAGATGTACAATCTATCACCCATAGGGGGCTCTCCTCAAAGAATCTGTCTGGAACGCATGGATTCCATTGGTTATCTGCTAGGTGAGCCTGACCGTTATAGATATGGGTCTTGTAAACTAATATTATCAGTGTTGCTTTCAGCACCAGAATCAAACCCTATAGCAGATGTATGGGGTGTATCTGTCTCAGCGAAATAAGTACTCTACGATAGTACTTCCAGATAGTGTCCTTATCCAGATCACTTATCCTCTACGTGTATGGAGCCTACATTTTGCATCAGCTCCTGCAACTCTAAACTCATTATAGAAACCGTTCAATCTATATGCAATATAGCTCCATTCTTCATAACAGCCTCCAGTATTTGGATAGCTATCCCAGATCCATCCAGTTGCTACACCCTACTCAAGCCAGTCACCATCACTAAAGGCTACCCATGTAGTTGTCAATACAAAAGTTTTATTCGTTGATGAGCATCTCCCACATCCATATCTTCTGCCTTAACTGTGTACTTTACCATATATGGTAACCCATGCAGGATCTGAAGCAACCAGTACGGCATGGCAATTTGATGTTCGACCACTGCTGCAGTTATGTGTAGCATAAGAGCTTGTCGACCTTCGATCATGAAAGTCGTTGCCATAATACTTATGCACTTATTATGGCTTTCCAGCTAACTAGCCGCATTATTATCTATAACGATTCCATTCAATGGAGGCAAATAGATAGATAGATGTGCGAGGGAGGTCGTTTATGCTATCTTATGTGCTAGTATTAACTATAGACATAGACATAGGCATCCTACCAGCAAAGGCTCCCACAAGATTTACAGGATAACCTAGTATGTGGTATGCCATCTATCATCTCTACCTGCAGAACTCTTCGTGTCTAGTAGCCTTCAATTAAGCCCCAAAGCCCCATGCCGTTGCCTCTGCTACCTCATCATTTACCCTAGCAGGAGTCTGTTAATAAATCTGGCATATCAGAACCAGCCTTATGACAAACCCTTATATCCTTTATCACTAGATTAGTGGTATGCTGTTCGAGGTGTATGAGCATGCATTGGAGCATAGGGACAGCATAATCAGCAAGGTCAAGAATGCGAAGGAGTTGCTGGATTATGCGAGGAGTAGATGGGTTGAGTATGAGCCAGTGCCAAGAGTTGAGCCATCGCCAAGAGCATCACTGCTTGCTGGTGTAGATAGCAGTTTCAACTACATAGTGTACAAGGGCTTCTACCTCTACGCAATAGCAGGTGTATCTGTAGGTAGTGATGCATCGTTCATCACCCAGCCTAGGATGGAGGTAGATGTAGCAAATCTGCACGAGGATGATAAGGACTTGAGCCCAAGGAATGAGTTGCTTGCCAGATGCATAGAGGTTGAGCATGGTCTTGCAGGTGAGAGTATGGATAAGGTAGCTCACGTACTCATAGATGGCTCACTGCTTGCAAGGTTCTACGATAGGAGGCACAGGAGGGTTGTGACCGTGTATGAGTATGCTAGGGAGCTGATGAGGAGCAGCAAGGTACTCTTTGTAGCAAAGAGCTCAGCAAGCAACACACTGCTCAAGGGTAACCTGGCAGATATATACTACTTCAGTAGAGCAACACTCGATGCGGGCTATGCCATGAGCATTCAGAAGGCAGGTGATAAGGCAGGTGATGCATACATAACCGTAGTGTATTCCAGACTCAAGCCGTGCACCCCAGTCATAAAGATAGAGGTGCCTGGGGAGAGGAGTGAGCAGGAGGTTAGGGGGATGCTCGATATGCTCTGCTCAGAGAGCATCTCGGGCTATCCTTACGTGCTCAGGCTTGCGCATGAGAGGTGCAAGATACACAACGATGATATGCTGAGGATGGCGGATATTCTTGGCTTGGGCATGGAGGAAGGGGGGAGGGAGGTCCTGGATGAGTGATAGTAGTAATAGTAGGGATGATGTCATCAGGAGCATGGTGTTGGTATTGATATGGATGAGAAGGGTGGGAGTATGGGCAAGGGTGAACCTCTAGGCTTCGTGGTTGGGGAGGCTCATCCATACAGGTTCACACTCGTAGCAAGGAGGATCGTAAGCGTTGGTGAGTATGTAGTGGTCGATGCAGGTAACGGTAGGAGGATACTTGGCATGGTTGAGCACTCATCTATAAGGAGTAGCATAATGGACGGTGTGAGCAACTACCATGCAGCGTACGAAGGGAAGGCCATAGCGGAGAGGAACGTGAGGGATAAGAGTTACCTGGCAACTGTCAGGGTACTAGGCTATGTTGATGAGTTGAGTAGGGGCAGTGTAACACTACCATCCCTACCCCCCGAGCCAGGGAGCATGGTCTTCGAGGCCAGCAGGGATGAGCTCAGGGTATTCAGCATGGATGGTAGGGCATGGGTCAGGATAGGCTCCCTGCTTAGGAACGATGGTGTTGGTGTATCCGTGAATATAAACAAGGTTGCTAGCAGGCATCTGGCCATACTCTCTGTCACCGGAGGGGGCAAGTCAAATCTACTTGCACTGATAGCGAAGAGGGTTGCTGATCTGAATGGCACAATGATAATATTCGATTACCATGGTGAGTATGCTGATCTCGGCATAAGGAACGTTGAACTCATAGATGCAAGGGTTAACCCTAGATACATATACGATGCTGAGAAGCTTGCTGATCTGCTGGAGATAAGGGAGTATGCCAGTGTGCAGAGAGATATATTCGCTAGAGCGCTAACGCACGATGTGAGGAGTGAAGAGGACTTTTGGGCTGCCCTAAAGGCAAACATAGACATGCTCAAGAGCATGGAGGAGGGGAAGGGTAACAGGAGGAACATACAGATGATAAGAGCATGTGATAGACTCCAAGGTATAATAGACTCTGCTGTCAGGAGGCTAGGCTCACTGCTGGATACTAGTGTGCAGAGGCCATTCGACAGGCTCAAACCCAACAAGGTCAACGTACTCAATATGATAGAGTTCTCTGAGAGGCAGGCGAGCATAGCGATAGCATACTACCTGGAGGAGATACTCGAGGATAGGAAGAGGGCGTGGAGGCAGAGGAGGGACCCGAGGTATAGGGATGAGAGCGTAAGGTTCTACACCCCAGTGATATGTGCCATAGAGGAGGCACACGTCTTCCTGCCCAATGATAG
>JANWZS010000018.1 GCA_025054855.1 Candidatus Nitrosocaldus sp.
CTCTCAATTCCCTGAACGGAGTTATAGCCTATGCTACACGGTCAACTCGATGTAGATGTCTATGTGGAGCGCAGCAACTCTCAATTCCCTGAACGGAGTTATAGCCTATGCTACATCTGTTCAGCACCACGCTGCTGGTCGTCGGACTCTGGGTACACTCTCAATTCCCTGAACGGAGTTATAGCCTATGCTACGAGCAAGCGAGAGCGAAGAAGAAGGCAAAGAAGCATAAGAGTACTCTCAATTCCCTGAACGGAGTTATAGCCTATGCTACAGAAGAAACCAAGCAAGGGATATATACAGTATCAGCAGACTCTCTCAATTCCCTGAACGGAGTTATAGCCTATGCTACTCGTGAGAGACAAGTGCATGCAGTGCATGCAGTACATGCCAACTCTCAATTCCCTGAACGGAGTTATAGCCTATGCTACTCCTTGCTAGCATATTTGTCCTGTCGAAACAGTGGTGGCTCTCAATTCCCTGAACGGAGTTATAGCCTATGCTACTCTTCTACAGCGACGAACGACAGAGACAAACTTATATTTTACAACCCACTCAATTCCCTGAACGGAGTTATAGCCTATGCTACACACGCAAGGACGACCTACTACGTTATGAGTGTCGAAATTGCTCTCAATTCCCTGAACGGAGTTATAGCCTATGCTACGGAGATCGGAATAGACTTCCTAGAGTCGGCCAAAGATGTAGACTACTCTCAATTCCCTGAACGGAGTTATAGCCTATGCTACCGAGCCGTCTTCCGTCACATCCCTGGTGGGAGAGCGCACATTGGCGCTTGAAATCGTACATCAACGGTGTCATCCAGGCCGAATCATTCCCTGTTGGCGGAGGGCCTGTCCTCAAACCTATAATCCGTCAGATGCCTTATAAAGGTTTATAGTTTAGATATGGAACAAATAGCACCATAATCCATTATAACTCCATAAATGATAACCATTTATACATGTATCTACTATTGCTTATAGGCTTCTAATAGAATTATCTCATACATAATGCATAAAACGCCATTCCACCTCATATAGATAGATTGAAGAGGATAATCTCGATAAGGTCTTATGGTGTTAAGATCGGCTCTACAGGTAACAGGTTCGTCATAACCAGCAAGGGTTCTGAGAGGCAGATGGTACCAGCATCAGATATCTCGGAGATCCTGCTCTATGGGAGAGCGATAAACATAACTACCAGTGCAATAATGCTTGCCGTAAGGAACCAGATACCCGTATTCTTCATGAACAGGTATGGTAGACCATACAGCATGATCTCCCCGATAGTCGCTACTGGCACCATACTGACCAAAAGGGCACAGTACTCTGCTGTAAACGATAAGCGTGGGTTTGAACTGGCAAGGGCATTCGTATATGGTAAGATGAAGAACCAGGAGAGGCTCCTACGCTTGAGGGCAAACACCCAGCCACCCAGCACAGCTCCACAGATACGCAAGTACGCAGATGGCATAGCAGGGTTGACGGATACCCTTCTTGCACTTGAGTATGGTATAGGCATGGATGCAAGGGCAAGGATGATGGAGATAGAGGCTGAGGCTGCCAGGGAGTACTACTGGAAGGGCTTTGCTCTACTTCTCCCAGATGGGTTCACATTCACCAAGAGGGAGCATAGGCATGCAAGAGACCCAGTCAACGTACTCTTGAACTATGGCTATGGATTCCTATTGACCAGAGTAGTGAACGCCATAGTAATCTCTGGCCTGGATATGCATGCTGGCTTCCTGCATAAGGATAGGGCGGGTAGGGAGTCCCTGGCATTGGACCTGATAGAGGAGTTCAGGCAGCCTGTGGTAGATCTAACGGTGTTGAAGCTGCTCAGGCTCAAGGAGCTCAAGAGGGATGAGATACTTGAGGTTGATGATGGCCATGATGCTAGACTGGGCAAGGTTGCGTTACAGAAGATTATAAATGCTTTGAAGGAGCGTTTAGAGCAGAAGGTCAACATGCACAGCATGGAGGACTGGATGGTTGAGCAGGCAAGGAACGTTGCAAGGTTCCTTAAGGGGGAGGTCAGTGAGTACAGACCATTCATCATGTGAGCGTATATGAGGTACATAGTCATATATGATATAACGGATGATGACCTCAGGGATGCTGTTGCAAAGAAACTACTAGACTACGGTTTGAAGAGGATACAGTATAGCAGCTTCATAGGTGACCTACCAAGGTTCATGCTCCATTCTCTTGCAGTTGATCTGAATAACATGATATTCAGGGATCATGGTAAGGAGAGAGGGGATGATGGTGGTGGTGAGAGGGAGAGGGAGAAGGAGAAGGATAGGAGGAGGAGCGTGATAATATATCCATTGTGTGACTCATGCTACTCAAAAGGTATTACCATAGATAAGGTTAGAGGTAGAGGGATAAAGCATGTATGTGATAAGGTACATTCCAGAGATGATTTTGGTGGTGGTGGTGATGTGACTGTCATCTGATGTGGATGATTCACTTTATGTGACAGGTTCTGATATCAAGAACTGTATATACTGTGAGAGGGTAGTCTACTTCAGTAAGGTGATGCGTATACAGCCAGTGCTATGGAGTCAGCATGCAGATTCTGTGATGGAGCATAAGGTGGAGGAGAGGAATGAGGAGAGGAGGGTATCTACACCACTACCTAACGTAAGAGGTAAGCACTTCAACTACAGGATAACCTCCGAGAGGCTCATGGCATCTGCGGTTATAGATTGTGTGCTGGAGGATGGGTATGGCAGGCTAGTACCGGTTGAGTACAAGGGCATGAGGTCGAAGGCTGGCAAGGCATACAGCGATCACAAGTATCAGATAGCATTCTATGCAATACTGCTGGAGGATGTATGCAGGAAGGCCTGCGTTGAGGGTTACATACACTACACCGATGCGTTGGTTAGAGTCTATATAACAGATGGGATGAAGATGTATGTTAGGAGGCTCATGAGCAGGATAAGGAGGATGGTTGAGGATGAGACCCTGCCCCCGATAAGGGTTAGCAGGAGGAAGTGCAATGGGGGCTGTGGATACAGGTATATATGCTATGGTTATTAGGTTATTGGAGCAGCCTCTCCACAAAAGGTTTTAAAGGATTTAAGGGTATAAGCAGTATGGGTGTTTACCACATATCATGACTCGGAAGGAACCCAGGGGCGCTCAGCGTCCCTCTCACAACAGTCTACCTCCTGCAACTTGGCCAGCACATGGGATTTGAGGATGCGAAGAGATTCTTTCAGTATTCAGGGGAGATGGAGGGTGATGGGAGTCATGAAAGGATAAGGGGGCTACCCGAATGCATCATCGTCTTCACATCGGCTGAGGTTATCTCAGGCCCATCCAGTAAATGTAAGTCAGATTGGTTCAATCTATCTTTCGAGTCAACCAAACTCGATAAGATCTATGGCGATTTCTTTGGTTCACTCTTCACCCATATGGAGCATGAGTTTGGTTTCAAGGCCAGTAAGTTCAAGTTCTACCTGGTCAAGGTCAACCATACAGACTTTGAAGACTGCTTCAAGAAGGTAGGGATAACTATGAGATGCCTGGAGAGAAAGGAGGTCTGGGCAAACATGATCGGTGGTTCAAATCAGATAAATGCAGCGATCCTCTCCGCTGGTGCTTATGGTGCAACCGTCTCCAATTACTACTATATATTCCAGGATAATATACAACTACTCGAACCAGAATTCGTCGAGAAACCAAAGAGGAATAGTAACATACAGGAACTGATAGAGCGATCGATAAGCAGGTGGTATACCCTCCCCATATTCAACATCGATATTGGGCGTGTTCTGAGGAGTATAAACGAACTTTTTGAAGGCAGAAGGAAGATAAATGTAAAAGAGCTCGAGAATGCGCTAAAAGAACTTGGGTATGGTAAGGGGATCATACCAAAGCTCAGGCGTATGCTAGTCTTCAAAGGTGATACGGTAGAGAGAGGAGATTATTTTATCAAGCTCTATAATATATGGACGAATATAGAGGAGACCAATATCAGAAATCTCAGCGAATGGAAGAAATGGTGTGAAGGAGAGGGTATTCTCACTGAAATGGATGTATTTAGTTAGATTCTCTATGAGGCTACTAATAAGCTCAATCGTGCTTGTGAGTATCTCAACGCTTCTCATCGACTCAATATGATATGATCTGGCTATAGCTTGTACTACCTAACACCATTCTAGTTAGTAATCGAAGAACTCCCTCAACTCATCCCTCTGCACCACAATGGCCAGCCAATCGACATGACCTAGCATGCCATCCTGCTCATGCCTGGCTATCCTGATTATCTCATCGGCAACATCCCCCACACTCCTCCCAGTGCAGTCAACCTCAACCACCTTATGGTCACCGAACCTCTTCACCGCATCATGCGTTATTATCCCAAGTATCTCGCTCTGGAGGTTATCCTTTGCCTTATCCTCGCCGTACCCCCTCTGCCTGTAGACCTCCCTCAACTCGTATGGAGACCTTCTGAGCACCACAGCAAGATCAACCTTATCACCATCGAGCACGTATGGTGCTAGGTGCCCAACGAGGAGGACGTTATCCTCAACACCCCTGAATATATCCTCAAGCCTATCTGTATCGACTATGTACGTACTCTCATCCATCGCTATTATTGCACTGCTCATGGCCACCTCATTGATATCCACTAGCCTCATACCAAGCCTATCTGCAACTATCCTAGCAACTGTATGCTTTCCTACTCCGGGTGTGCCAGTTATGGCAAGCCTCATCCCATCCACTCATCTATGCAATACACTAATTAATAATGTTGATCCGTAACAGATGGTATGCTGATAGGGTTACTGGGCAAGACGAACGTAGGGAAGACCACGTTCTTCAACGCCGCTACCATGCTCAATGCACAGATCGCAGACCATCCATTCACCACCATAGAGCCGAATATGGGTGTAGCCTATGCCAGAGTGGACTGTGTGTGTAGAGAGTTCAACATCAAGGATAACCCGAGGAGGTCTGCATGCATAGATGGGAGGAGGTTCATACCTGTCAAGATGATAGATGTTGCAGGTCTGGTGCCAGATGCGCACAAGGGTAGAGGCTTGGGTAACAAGTTCCTGGATGATGCCAGGCAGGCTGACGTACTCATCCATGTGGTTGATGCCTCTGGCTCAACCGATAGCGAAGGGAGGAGGTGCGAGCCAGGGAGCAACGACCCCCTCAAGGATATAGAGTTCGTTGAGCTCGAGTTCGACCTCTGGCTTGCATCCATAATTGCCAGGGACTGGGCGAGGAGTGCGAAGGAGGCTGAGCACAAGGGCCTTGGGATGGAGCATCTTCTGGCCAACAGACTGAGCGGGCTTGCCATAGATGGGCATGTGATAGCAGATACACTGAATGCTATGAAGGGTATGGGGAGGCTCTCTGAGTGGGGTGAGGATGATATACTGAGGTTTGCCAGGGCATTGAGGATCAGGGCCAAGCCCATACTTATAGCAGCAAACAAGGCAGATGTGCATACTGCTAGGGAGAATATAGAGAGGATGAGGGCCACTGGGAGGATGGTCGTGCCATGCATAGCAGAGGCTGAGCTCCTGCTACGGAGGGCAGCGAGCAAGGGGCTGGTGGAGTACGTGCCTGGGGATGCAGTGTTCAGGGTCAGGGATGGTTCACTGACGATGGAGCAGAGGAGGGCCCTCGAGAAGGTTAGAGCACTCATGGAGGATTACGGTGGCACTGGAGTGCAGAAGGCTATAAATGCTGCTGTACTCGATATGTTGCATATGATAACCGTGTACCCTGTTGAGGATGAGCATAGGCTCACAGACAAGGATGGGAACGTTCTCCCAGATGCATTCCTACTCAAGCAGGGCTCGACTGCAAGGGATCTAGCAATGCTCATACACAGCGATCTGGCCAGGAACCTACTCTACGCAATAGATGCCAGGACCAAGCAGAGGCTCAGCGCTGAGTACAGGCTGAGGGATAGGGATATAATAAAGATAGTCTCTGCAAGTAGATAGTGAGGTGCGTAGCATAATAATGACCACATGCCTAGGGATAGAGAGTACTGCACACACATTCTCATGCTCCATCGTGGATGAGGAGAGCATACTATCGGATGTAAGGAGTGTATACAAGCCACCGGAGGGCTCAGGCATACACCCTAGGGAGGCCTCCAGGCACCATGCAGATGAGTCTGCTGCAGTGTTAAGGGATGCACTGGCCACTGCAGGTGTTAGGATGAGCGATGTTGATGTCATAGCGTACTCTGCAGGCCCTGGGCTCGGTCCCTGCCTAAGGGTTGGTGCAGTGGTAGCAAGGTGCCTCTCCTCATACCATGCAAAGCCTCTAGTACCTGTTAACCACGCTGTAGGCCATATAGAGCTGGGGATAAGACTGACAGGTGCCAGGGACCCGCTCGTACTCCTAGTATCCGGGGGGCACTGCATGATACTGCTCTTCTCAGGCAGGAGGTGGAGGGTTATAGGCGAGACGCTCGATATAACGCCTGGGCAGCTGCTCGATCAGTTCGGTAGGGAGCTGGGCTTTGCCAGTCCGTGTGGTGCCAAGATAGAGGAACTGGCATCCAGGTCAAGCAGGTACATAAGGCTACCATACACGGTGAAGGGTAATGATGTATCCTACTCTGGTCTCTTGACAGCAGCGAAGAAGGCCCTGGAGGGTAACAGGGTAGAGGATGTGTGCTACTCACTCCAAGAGACGGCGTTCGCAATGCTCACGGAGGCTACGGAGAGGGCACTGGCATTCTCACGGAAGGAGGAGCTGATGGTGGTTGGTGGGGTTGCAGCGAACAGGAGGCTCGCAGATATGCTTGCTACGATATGCAACAGACAGGGTGCGAGACTCCATGTCGTGCCTATAAAGTACGCTGGGGACTGTGGTGCGCAGATAGCATGCACTGGCCTACCAGCGTACAAGGCAGGGATAAGCGTTGAGCCTAGCAGGGCATTCGTGAGGCAGTCGTGGAGGATAGACTCTACAGATGTACCATGGAGGGGAGATGGTACGTATAAAGAGCGGGCAGCTGATCTGATAGATTGATTGATAATATAATGTAATTATGGTGCATAAAGTAAGTACCGCAATAAGGAACACAAACAACTAATAACTTACCCATCCGCTAACCCGCACATCACATCCTGCTGCATGCTTACCCTCCCCACTCATCCATCACGTCATCGTTAAGCAGTTCAAGTACAAATCACCATCTCCATCGATTACCCTTCGTCGTAGATGGTTGCAAGGTGCTGAACTGCATCCATATCCCTTAAGGTGATCATAGGTACGGAGTAAGACTGACGTGCTTTGCATGCAGTCTGATACCTTGCTCTCCTCCCTACCTCCCTCGTTGGTATAGCATTCCTCCAGAAATCTTCCTCGATTCATCCATGGACATAGTCACACATTATACTTCTAGTAGAATATAGGTATATAATGCATCTAGTGCTAGCATATTGCATACTGCTCATGTGTAGGGCATATCATGCTATCACCATTCTCCATCTGCAGTTGACCTCGTTCCTGCATCTACATGCATACATTACCTTCCAACCATGCCATACCTTGTATTGCACAGTACCGTACTCACATGCATACATGGTACATCTTCTGACCCCGTGCGTATACCCTACCCTCACTAGCTGCAGATCGCACCAATCTGTCATCATTACTCATCACATAATGCCCTTCTCTCTCTTTCTCCTGTTAATCCTGCAGCTTGAGCATCGTACAGTAATTATTATATGAAGGTATCGTAGCGATCACCTAAGTGTGCATACTTATATAACACCAATTACATGTTACTGCCACACAATATTTATATCATTATACGAAGACTGCATGGCAGGGCTGATATCCATGGTTACAAATGCCAATAGTGGATCTGGTAGTGGACATGGGAGGGTGCGTGGTGCAGCATGGTTCCTTGCCACTGTTCTCGTGATGGGTGCATTACCACTACTTGCCGTAGCTGGTAATGGTAGCATAGCGTATGCAGAGCAAGAGGAAGCAGCAGAGTGTAAGGGGCACAAGATAGAGAGGATAGACGATGATGTTGTGGTTGTAGATGGCGAGAAATATGCGAACGGTGATACAATAACACTTGATAGCACTCAATACACTGTGATCATAGGCTCTGGCATAATCCAGGGTACTGTGAAGAACGACTTCATAGTCGGGAGCAGTGGTCATGATACGATCTATGGAGATGAAGGGAATGACTTCATAGTTGGGTTAGGAGGCAACGACGAACTGTATGGGGATTACCTACAAGATATCCATGGGAATAACAAATTGAATGGATACTCCGATATCCTCTGTGGCAATGCAGGTGACGATGGGCTATCTGGTGATGGGTTATATGGTTACTCTGGTGACGACTGGCTGTGGGGAGCAGCAGATGAGCTCTACGGAGGGGATGGTAACGATCAGCTGTATGGTGACAGGCTACATGGCCATGCTGGTAACGATCACCTAGTTGCAAATGAGGCTACTGACACGCTTGATGGTGGTGCTGGTGATGATGTGCTGTATGGTGATGGGCTATTCGGTGGTGCTGGTGACGATATACTAGAGGGAGGGGACGATTCCCCACTGGATGGAGGGGATGGTAACGATGAGTTATCTGGTGATGGGCTGTGGGGTGGTGCTGGTACCGATCAGTTGATCGGGGGGGCTGATAAGCTGGTTGGTGGCACTGGTGATGACGTGCTGGTAGGTGACAGGCTACATGGCCATGCTGGTACCGATTCCATCGTTGGAGGGCAAGATAAGCTGATCGGAGGGGATGGTAACGATGAGTTATCTGGTGATGGGCTGTGGGGTGGTGCTGGCGATGACAAGTTGATCGGAGGGGATGATGATACGCTTGATGGTGGTGCTGGCGATGATGATCTGTATGGAGATGGGCTATTCGGTGGTGCTGGCAATGATGGGTTGCAGGGAGGAAACGATCTATCACTGTACGGAGGGGATGGTAACGATATACTAGTCGGCGATAGGATACATGGTGGAGTGGGTAACGATTCAGCAGGTGGTGGCGACGATAACATCGACTCCAAGGATGGTATAGTAAAGAATGATAGGATATACGGCGATCGTGTAAGGGCAGAAACCTCCTTCCTAGGTACAGATAACTGCACGAGCGATCCAGACCATGTGTCAGAGTGTCCATGATACCATCTAGCATAATCCCGAGTAGCAGATAAAGGAAGAGCGTAAATTAAATCCCATCTATTATTTGCCTTTACTCCCTAACGACCAACCTACTCATCCTGCCCCTTACCTGCTCCTGCACCCTCCCTGGCACCATCTATAGCCTCCTTCCACTTTCTGTTGTTCAATACACCAAACTTGTACACCCTGCCATCGTTCAGTTCTACAACCAGCTTCTTGATGAGGAACCCTTCAGTTCTCGCACCCTTCACATCCTGTATGGGTACCTCGAGGGCCTTCCTCATATCCTTGCTGAATGTAAGTACCTTGGCCTTGCCCGTATAGAATACCAGACCCTTGTTGGTGAGCACCAGATAGCCTGCCCCAAGCTTATCCTCGCTGCAGTCCTCCTCCATTATCACATCGCCTTCACGCATGACTTAACTTTAATTACTCCTTCTAATAAGTTAAACCATGCTTATAAAGAGGGGTGCTGAGGCAGACATATACCTGATAGAGTGGTATGGGAGGCAGGCGGTGAGCAAGGTTAGGAAGAAGAAGCAGTACATGCATGAGACACTCGACAGGGAGATAAGGATGAAGAGAACACTGCACGAGGCTGAGATGATAAATATGGCCAAGAGGGCAGGGGTAACAACTCCTCTACTCTACTTCGTAGACCCTAACAATGCTGAGATAATAATGCAGTACATACAGGGTGAGCTTGCAAGGGATCTGATATATCAAGGGTTCAGGGTAGAGTGGATAGCAGGTATGATGGGTACATACACTGCTAGGCTTCATGCAAGCGATATAGTCCATGGTGATCTGACAACATCCAACTTCATAGTGCACGACCATGATGCCAGCGATGCAAGGCTGGTGCTCATAGACTTTGGGCTATCGTTCCACTCATCGAGGCTTGAGGATAAGGCCGTTGATGTGAGGCTGATAAAGGAGGTGTTGAGCAGTGCACACACAGATGTATTCGATGGTGCGTATAGTAGCTTCGTTCAGGGCTACTCTGGCGTTCTTGGAGATGAGTATACAGCAAGGGTGCTCAGGAAGGTCAAGGAGATAGAGCAGAGGGGTAGGTATGCCAGGGTAGTATGAATGAACGAACGAATGAACGAACGAATGAATGAACGAATGAATGAATGAGCATGCGTTATGATCATCAGTCGAGTTGTAGGTTGAAGTATATCCTTATAAATTCGCCAAATGCATACAACGCTAGAGTCGCACCGAATATTATGCCTGTAGTCTCACCAAGCTCCCTGAAGAAGTTCCTGTTGAAGAGCACATGTGAGTATAGTGCTATGTACGCTAGTATGGCTATGGATATGAGCAGTGATATGATCAGTGCTTCAAGTACATCATGCACAAGGAAGTATGGGAGGGCAAGGAGTAGAGCAGTAACAACGTATGCTATCCCAGTGTAGGTTGCTGCAGACGATGCCCTGACACCCTCCGTCTGCTTTGCCTGGTTGTACGCTGCAGATGCCATCGCTATGGATGCTGCTACCCCCGCTATCAACCCTGCCAAACCAGCCTTGAATGTATCTGTGTAGACACCAAGGGTACCAGCATGTATCCCTGCTATCTCTATGAGGGCATCAGATAGCCCCAGTACGGTGAATCCAAGGTACCTAACCCTCCCTTCGTTTATATTCTCTACAAGTGAGGACTCGTGCTCCTCCTCATCCCCGATTATCCCTTCCAGCATCCTCTTATCCTCATCCTCCACAACGTGGAGTAACTCCTTGTAACCCTCTATCACCCTGTTCTCATGCCTCTCAAGCATCTTCACAACGAATGTTATGCCCATTATGAGGGCAAGTAACTTCATAACCAGCAACCTCGCCCTGGGCTCCTTGACCACTACACCATCTGCATACCTCCTCCAGAACTCGTAGTGCCTGTACTCCTGCTCGGCCATGAGGGCTAGCCTGCCCTTCAATGCAGCATGGGTGAGGGAGGATGATGCCAGTGCACTGTATATGTAATAGTCTGCATACTCATCCCTGCATGCCTCAACCGCAACCTCAACCAGCCTATCCCTGCTCATACCTGTATATTGGTGCATAGGCTTAATATTCCTAGCCTACACAGCAAGCAAGTAATGTATTTGAGTAGGTGTATCGCTAGCAACTGTGATGGTGATAAGGGTACTGGAGCCAGAACTGTACACCCAGTTCTCAGCACTACGGGATAGGAGCATAGGGGATATAATGCAGGAGCCGATAGTTGCCAGCCCTGATAGCACTATATCGCAGATAATAGGCCTGATGGACAAGCATGACGCATACACGGTCTTCATAGACTTCAATGGTAGGATAGCGAGCATAAACATGAGGGATATACTAGAGTACAGGGATATAGACCATGCAAGACCATCCATGGTAGGTAAGATAGTACCCCCACTGTCACGGGGGCATAGGATAGGGTACGCAGCGAGGATGATGGGAGAGTACAGGTTGAGGGCACTACCAGTGGTAGAGGATAACAGGATAGTGGGGCAGGTCACATCTGATGCGATAGTGAGGATGGTCAATGCGTATGGCATAGATAACGTGAGGGCAGGGGATATAATGACCCCAGACCCCGTAGTGGTGAACGTTGATAACAAGGTTGCGAGTGCTAGAGGGATGATGATAAGGCACAAGATAGACCATCTCCCAGTGATCAACGATGGCAGGGTTGCAGGTATACTCACGTCGAGGCACCTACTCATGACCCTTAAACCCCCAGATAGCAGCAAGGGGAGGGCGGATATAATAAGCAACAAGACGAGGATGCTCGACCTGAAGGTATCTGGCATACTGGATAAGCATGTGGTCGTATCTGAGCCCCATGAGAGCGTGAAGAGTGTGGTGAGCAAGATGATCGATGGCAGGGTTGCGTACACACTCGTGACCGTTGGGGAGGAACTGCAGGGCATAATAACGCACAGGGATGTGGTTGGCCTACTGCAGGAGATGGTCAGGGAGGAGGTACCGCTCTACATAGTTGGCCTTCCAGAGGACCCCTTCGATGCAGAACTAGCCAAGTCGAAGTTCGCAAACCTCGTGAGGCTGATCAGGAAGGTAGTGCACGATCTCAGCGAGGCCAGATGCAACATAAAGATAAGGGATATGGGAGGGGAGAGGAGGAGGTACGAGGTGAAGGTGAATATAGTATCGTTGAGCGATACCATGAGTTACACAGCAGATGGCTATGACCTTGCAATGATATTCGATCAGATAAGCGACTCATTCAAGAAGAGGATTGCGCACAGGGATAGCAAGGGTGATACAAGGGGCAAGGGCAAAGGCAAGGGCAGGAGGAGGAGGGGCAGCGAGTCCATAAGGTACAAGGTGGACTTTTACACACTGCCATAGCGCAGCATAAATAACATAGCATAGCATAGCATCATCATCCGACTCTAGTATATCAGGCCATTATGAGCCTAACATGCTCCATCCCCTCATTTGCCTGGAACTCCCTTGCCATATCCTTCACCTTATCAGCATCCCCCTCTATGACGAAGAGTTCTAGGCACTTCTTGTTCTTGAGCTTGCAGTGCAGATGCGTCTTTATTATATCCTCGTACCTCAACTTTATCCTTGTTGATGCCTCATCCTCCTCATCATGTGTAACTATGAGCACGCATCCTATGCTACCTACAAGCCTCTCCTTCTCAACCTTATCGGTCAGGAGCATCCTTATCCCAGCCCTTATGACCTCAGACCTACCTGAGAACCCGAACTCCCTCTGCAGATCATCTATATCCTTGAGCATGCTATCTGTTAGTGATATGCTGACTATCCTCGCTCCTCTCTTCTCCTCTCCCCCTCCTTCCCTTCCACCACCATCCTCCTTCTCCATACATGACATCCCTTATTATCCACTTATAAGACTTTACCAGTTTTGTTAATAACAAAAGACATATATATTAATAATAAACATGAATACCTGTGGCAATAAATAATAGGATGTTGGTAGCAGTAGTTGCAGGGGTTGCTGCAGTTGCTGTACTCGCTGGTGTCTTGGCGCTTATGCAGGGTCAGGGCGGTGAGATAGCGGAGGATGGGACCCAGCCGCATTCTACAGGGAAGAGGCTCAGGATAATGGCAACATTCTACCCACTATATGAGTTCACCAAGGCCATTGTAGGGGATAGAGCAGATGTGGATATGTTCATCCCATCTGGCCTAGAGCCACACGACTGGGAGCCATCTGCACGAGACCTTGAGAGGCTTAAGGACTACGATCTCCTGATATACAACAGTGCACTATTCGAGCCGTATATAGGGCAGGTGAGCAACCTTGGGTACAGGCTTGAGATGGTAGAGTCTGCAAAGGGTCTAATGGTTGAGCATGACCCGCATGTATGGCTCGATCCCATACTTGCGAAGGAGCAGGTCAGGGTTATACTAAAGTCGATAGTGAGCATGGATGGTTCAAACAAGGATTACTATACGAGGAATGCAGAGGCGTACATGGCAAGGCTCGATGATCTCCATGGAAGGTTCGAGAAGGGGCTTGAGGAGTGTGATAGGAGGGTGTTCATAACACTGCACAAGGCGTACCACTACCTTGCAAGCAGGTACGGTCTGGAGCAGGTAGCCATAACTGGTGTAGAGCCTGAGCATGATGTGCCAGCAGGGCAGATAAGGGAGATAATAGATGTTGCGAGGGAGCATGATATCAATGTTGTTTATGCTGAGGAGGGCATGGATGATAGGTTGGTCAGGGCGCTGGCAGAGGAGATAGGTGGTAGCGTGCTGACCCTCAGCCCGATAGAGGTTCTGGAGGATGAGGATGTAGAGCAGGGCAAGACGTACATAGCGAAGATGGAGGAGAACCTGGAGAGCCTCAGGCTGGGGCTGGGGTGTAGGTGATGCCATGTATGGTATTGATGATGGGATGGATGGGATGAAGATGAGGGCACTAGAGGTTAGAGACCTCAGCGTCAGGTATGGTAATGTAACAGTACTCGAGGGTATAAGCATGGATGTTGAGCAGGGTGATCTCTTGGGTATCCTGGGCCCGAACGGTGCAGGGAAGACCACGCTATTCAACTCCATACTCATGCTCCAGGAGCATGAGGGTACTGTGGGCATATTCGGCTACACCAACTCTGCAAGGAGGAGCATGCTGCCATTCATAGGCTACCTCCCGCAGAGGTTCAGCATAGATCAGAACTTCCCTGCAACCGTTGATGACCTGATCTCCACAGGACTCGTATCCCTCAAGTATATGCAGAGGAGTGCACATCTACTGGAGAGGAACGGGTACAGATGGGATTACGATCCAGGGATGAGCAACAGGGAGAGGATGGATGAGGCGTTGAGGATGGTCGGGCTTGAGCATGCAAGGAGGAAGAGGCTGGGCATGCTCTCTGGGGGAGAGCTCCAGAGGGCGTTGATAGCGAAGATACTCGTGAGCAGACCCCTGATGCTCATACTCGATGAGCCGTTCACCGCACTGGATCAGGATGCACAGGCAAGGCTCCTTAACATACTCAAGGTACTCAATGAGGAGATGGGCGTGACCATAATAGTTGCTGCACACGATCTGATGCTCCTCATGAAGCTAGCCAAGAGCATAGCATGCATAGATAGGAGGCTCTTCTTCCATGGTAGCAAGGATGAGTGCATAGCTACAGATCTCATGAAGGTGTACAGTGAGCATGCCATGCATATGCACATGAGGGAGCATGCTGATATGAATGTGAATATGAGGATGAGTAGGATGATGGATGTGGATGTTGATGCTGCTGATAGGGTAGGTAGGTATGAAGGAAGTAAGGAAGTAAGTAAGGAAGGAAGGCATAGGCCATAGAGGGTGAATGAGCATGCTAGATATACTCGCATACACGTTCATGCAGAAGGCGCTCATAGCAGGTGTAGCAATAGGCGCTTCATGCTCCATGCTCGGACTATTCCTTGTACTGAGGCGCTACTCACTATTTGGCGATGCGCTCTCACATGTAGCATTATCTGGTATTGCCATAGGCATATTCCTCAACGTATACCCCCTCTGGTCTGCCATGCTCACATCCGTAGCATCATCCATAGGCATAACGAGGCTCAGGCAGAGTACAAGGATACAGGGCGATGCACTGATAGCAGTGCTGCTCATAACTGGGGTTGCATCTGCAGTGCTCCTGATAAGCGCATCTGGTGGCTTCAAGGTAGACCTCTTCTCCTACCTCTTCGGCAGCATAACACTGATGAGCAGTGAGGATACGCTGATGGCAGTGGTGGCATCCATTGCAATAATAGCAGCAGTGATGGTACTCAAGGATAGGCTCTTCTACATGGCACTGGATGAGAGGCAGGCCAGGATAAGCGGTGTCAACGTCACACTGCTCAACTACGTATTCATGATGATGGCCAGCATAATGGTTATAGTGGCTATGCGCCTTGTCGGTATACTCCTCGTATCATCGCTCATAGTACTTCCAAATGTAGCAGCGATGATGCTTGGTAGAGGATTCAGGGCAACACTACTCATCTCATCTTGCATATCTGTAGCATCAGTAATAGCAGGGATAATAACAGCGTATTACCTTAACGTTGCCACATCAGGGATGATAGTTATGATATGCGTAGGGGTTATGCTATCTATAATGGCAGCAAGGCGCTTCAAGATACCGATTGCCAGAGCGGTTTAGGTTATGTCGATGATGAGATTACTATGGATGAGTAATGCACCATATCTAACAGGCATCACATACTAGATCTTTTGCCTCTATGGATGCGATAGATCCCTCCCATACAGCAGGCAGGTTATGGGGGTCACCAGTACTCGCTCTTCACCCTATCTATGGCCTTCTCGAACTCTGGGCCCTTCCTCCTAGCATACTTCTCCATAGCATTAAGGGGTATGCCTCCTAGCGTCCTTGCTAGACCAGTGAAGAAGTACCTCCTTATTGGGTCGTTCTGCCCGACCTTGTGCATGAACTTCATTATCCCATACTTGAAGTTGTGCTGCCAGCACTTGTACATCACCGCAACCTTGGCAGGGGTCATGCTGTTCCCTATATCGTAGAACTTGGACTTGCTCAAGAGGCCTATGGGCACGAACGTCAATGGGGTGACGGTGAACTTGGACTCTGGCTGCTCCTGCTCCAGTTCATGTATGAGCATGACGGTCTCCCAGCTGTCCTCCTCCTGCTCGTTGTTATCCAGCCCCATTATCAGTGTGAATGCAGGGACCCAGTAGTGCTCATTCAGTACCTTGACAGCATGCTTAACTACCCAGTGCCACTCACTCGGCTTGAACGGGGCCAACTTCCTATCAGCGTACTTCTCTATCAGCCTTATGCTCCCAGTCTCGAAGCCACACTGTATGCCTATGTGGTTATCTGGCCCAGCCCTTATTATCTCAGAGAGCTTTGGTATCAGGCGCTCATCCGCTATAGCACCAGCCAGTGTGCCATGTGTAGGATTGGTGTGTGTAACCCCAGTGCTCATCACAGCCTCAAAGAGCTCGATTAGCGCTTCAGTGTTGGGCTCCATGTTCTTGTTCTTCCTTGGGTTGAGGCCATACACGAATATATCATCGCTGTGTATCCATGCGTTCCTCAAACCTCCCTTCCTTATGTTGACCTCTATCTCCTGCTTCACCTTCTCTGGAGGGTAGTACCTCAAAGGTCTTAGTGTAACCTCGCAGAACTTGCACCCCCTTCCGCATCCCCTCATCACCTCTATCATGCCATGTATGCTAGGCTCCACTATGTTCGGTATCTCATCAATGCTTGGTTCATCGTTGTAGTGTATGAACCTGCCATAGTACTTCCTACCATCGGCATCGAACTCCTTTATTATCACCTTAAAGTCGCTCTTCTTGAACGGGTTAGCTACATCGAACTCCCCATTCATGAGAGCCCTGAAGAACTCCCCTGTTACACCAGCACCATCGAGTTCTGGTGCAGTTCCTCCAAAGTCACCCTCCACTATTGCGTATATATCGTACTCCTCTATCTTTGCTGGGTCGTAGTTGTACTGCCATGTACCAGCGGCACCAACAACAACCCTTGCCTTACTCCCCACCCTCTCCTTGGCCACTCTTATACGCCTGTGCAGTTCTGCAGAGTAGAACTCATCGTACGAGATCATCTTCCTGCCGTATGTGAACGTCATGGTTACAGGGCCCATACCAAGGGGGTCCATCTCGTATATGCCTACCACCTCGGTCTCTGGGCCTATGAAGCGCTCAATATGCTCTGGATGCGCTACCACGACCTCATCCCTAGCAAAGCCATCCCTCAGTAGGGCAGCCTCAATCTTCCTCAACCCATATGGAGCATACCTCGCCACACCATTATCATGCTCTATAGGGTTGCAGATGAAGTCGAAGAGCACCCTCGGCGTAACCTGATTCTTGAATATCCAGTACCAGAACCCATCATGCCTGTAGGGATCAACGGCAGGAGCACAGCCAAAGAACGATGCCAACGAGATGCCCCTGTAGATCGACATGAGTGTTCTATCTGCCGTAAGCACAACCTTTGGCTTGCCCATGCTCTAGAGGAGGTGTATACAGCCATGATATAAACTTACGCTAGCAATTGATAAGGTGTAAGGTTGTAGAATAACAAAATAATGGTGATGTTATGTATGGAGTGAGTCTATCGACTGCTCCCCCTGCTACTGTAGTGTCTGTAACCTGCGAATGCTGCTAGCCCTGCAGCAACGGGTGCGACTGCTCCTATTATGCTCTCTGGCACTACTTGGAAGGATACGAAGAGATACTGCCAGTATGCCCCAACAGTAGGAGTAGCCTCTCCCCTGTCAAGACCTGGGCTTGGCCCGCTCCAGAAGTCACAGAAGATGATATACTGACCTGGTGGTGCCCCTGCAGGAACTGTGAATGTAACTGTCAGACTATTGTCCTGCACACCGTTGCCATTAAAGTCTCCGAGAGCGAATGGAAGCGTGCCTGTGTTAAGCACGACATTACCGAATGGGTCAGTTACAGTTATACTTCCATTGGTGCCTAATGGATGTGCTGGCTCACTGAAGCATGTAATGGTTACTGTCTCGTTTGGCATCGCTGTACTGGGGGTTACGTTGAGACCCTGCAGGAAACTCGTCTGCGCTGCTGCGGTGCCTGCTGTCGCTAACAGTAGTACTGCTGCTACACTATATATTGCTATGTTCCTCATTACCCTCCGTATATCAAATGCATTATATAAATCTTTCATTTTTATTTTGATAACTATATGGTTATTCTATAATAGCCCCTCTATATTATAAATTATATAACAGAAATTATATAACGGCCACTCCATAACTATGAGTATGGAGCAGATCAACTCTATGTATACGTGTACAGATGCGTATCACCCATAATGAATGAGGGGAGAGCTCAGAGCAACTCGCTCATGACTGGACGTATAGGAACAGGAGCGAATCCATAATGTACCTTGGTGGAGAGTTGGTTGTGGTGTCTAGCCTATAAGCACGCATTGGAGTATGAATGTGGATGGATGCACTAGACGGAATTGGCAGATGTGAGTATGAAGAGCAAGGAGATATAGATGGTGGCACACAGCCTCACGTACATCTAATCTATGCTATGAACTTAATACTAGCAACGTCGAGCTGACCCTCCACTATAAGCAAGCAAGTGAATGAACCCCCATATCTATCACACGCCTGTATTCTACTTATGCCTAGCATGCAGTTCGGTAGCAGTTACATCATAATGCCCCTTGACCTACCATCAGTCCTTCGCGTACAATAGATTATCATGGCTAGCTCCTGTAACTTAACGCTAGACACCCACATCCTTGTCATACACCATATCCTTGACCAGTCTGAGCATATCACCTATACGCTCATACCTACCCTCAACAACCTTGCTGCAGAGATGTATCAGATGCTCCCATCTATCAAGCAGTCCATGCTCCCTCATCCATTCCACTCTCTTCTGCCATGCATCTGCAAGGTACTCATCATGGAAGTGCTTGCCATCCCTTGCAGAGTACGCATCCATCATCTCTTCGAACGCAACCAGGAGTGCATACGCTGATGCCACATACCTGCCCCTTCCTATCGCATCTACAGCAACATCAAGCATATACCTTGCAAGGAGCATATGCCATCCATATGTACCCATGCTCACATCACTACTCCATCATCATACTGCATCATCATTATCATCCTCGCCCACCTATTCCCCATACCTCTCCATTACACCTCTGTATCCACTGCTCGTGTACAGCATAGGCCTACCACAGTGCAATGGCACATCCACCTTGAGTCCACATACAGCACATACGAGGTACTCCTTCTTACGGAACTTACCCTCGAGCATCCATACCATAGGCCTGTCATGGTGTCTGGGCAAATCGATGCTATGGTTGCATACCATGCATACCAACCTATGCCTATCAGGGGAGTGCTCAGATGGTGCCTTGAACATATCACCAGTAGGTCAGCATATCCTTGGTACAGGGTCCCCGACCGGCCTTGTCACTATCCTCGTACCTCCAACCACCGTCCTCATCGCAACGACATCGAAGAGATCAGTAGCCTCCCCTATGATCTGTGCATCCCTACCCTCATCGCACTCCCTTATCGCAGCGAGCACATGCTCAGCCCTATCTGCAACAGTGGCTATACAGACCTTCCCCTCGTTACCAACCTCCAGAGGATCTATGCCCAGGAACGATGCTGCTGCCCTCACACTCTCCTTTACAGGTATTCTATCCTCATACACCATTATACCGACATGGGACCTCTCTGCCCATGTATTGAGCAGGTCTGCAAGCCCTCCCCTGGTAGGGTCCTTCATGCACACCACCCCTCCAGCCTCCAACGCTCTATCTATGAGCCTGTTGAGCGGGCGTACATCAGAGCATATACTGCTGGCAAACCCATAGCCCTCCCTTGCAGAGAGCACAGCCATACCATGATCTGCTATGCTCCCTGATACTATTATCCTATCCCCAGCCCTTATATTGGAGTCCAGGAGCCATCTTATATCCCTGTTCACATGCTTCAGGTTGGCATCCAGCAGAGGGTTCCTTGTGCCTATGCCAGAGGTGTTTATGATCAACCTGTCAAGCGAACCTCTCTCAACCACCTTGGTATCCCCAGTTATTATATCTACGCCAGCCTCCTTACACGTATGCTCTACACTCGCAAGTATCCTATCCAGATCATCTAGCATGAAGCCCTCCTCTATGATGAGTGCGAGTGATAGCGCCATAGGCTTGCCGCCTATCACCGCTATATCGTTCACAGTCCCAGAGACCGCTAGCCTCCCTATATCCCCACCATTGAAGAATAGAGGCTTGACCGTGTATGAGTCTGTTGTGAAGACTATGCCATTGCATACTCCAGCATCATCCAGCGCTGCTAGAGGAACCTCGAACCCCATGTACGGCTTGAGCACTCCAAGTATACGGTCCTTGATGAGGTTATGCATTATACTCCCTCCAGCACCATGCATGAGCGTTATCCTATTCGTACTCATGCCAACCTACCATTCGCTCACACTCCGGCCATGAGCTAGCCTGCATCACATGCCATCTATACCATCTACCCCTACCAGCATCGAACAGATCTGCATGGCATGGTCCCTGCTCACTACCCTAACACCTATCCCAGAGTGCACTATCACGTAATCCCCTACCCTGACCTCTGGCACGAATGTCACGTTTATATCTACCATGCATCCATCAAGCATGCTCTCTGCCCTTGCAGTTGTACCATCGTTGGAGATGCTGAGTACCCTCACTGGGAATGAGATGCACATATACTCATGGTGTATGTGGATGGTATGCATAAATGTTGTTATCACCTCCTGCTACCGATCATCCATCTGAGCCATACATCAACACTCTATATCTACGCTCTCCAGCAGCACATCCTGTGCATGCTCATCCATCTCATCGGCAACATAGATCTCTATGGTAGTACCATCAAGTACGCTCCTCCCCCCAGCCATCATCTTGAACTGCTCCCTGAATGCATCTGGCGATATGTGTGAGAGTGCCCCAACCCTCAACCTTATCCTACTTATCCTCCTTGCACTGTTCTCAGCGGCTATAGCCTCCAGCCTTGCAATGATATCCCTGATGAGGGCAAGTTCATGCATTACTGCTCACCCGGTCCTTCACCATCACCATCAGCACCTTGACAACCTCTCCAACTATAACATCTATCCTCTCCTCAAGCTCCTTCGATAGCCCTCTCCCAACACCAAAGTCCCTCCCCTCTATACCAAGGAGTACCACATCCATCCCCTGTGTATAGCCTAGGGCTGCAGCAAGCCCCAACGCCTCCACAACATCCATGGCATGTGTTGAGGATGGTGGTGACAATGATGATGATAGTAACCTTTGCACCCGTGTGTCAAGCAACTCCTCCTTGTTGAACCTGTGTATGGTGCCTATAGGAGCATTGCCATGGGAGTGCATGGCATCTATCACAATAATCCTGCTGTAACCCATCTGCATCACATCAAGTAGTTTAGATGCATCATCCACCTCCATAACATCAACCCCTTCTATCATCATCCCCTTCATGCATCTAGCGATTATAGGACCTATACCATCATCCCTCCTATACTCATTCCCCACGCCTACAACCAGCACCCTTCCAGAACCTTTGCTCTCACCCATACTCATCACACTTGTTAACGTATGCTACCATTGCGACCATAACCGCATCATGATTGTAACTGCATGTTGCCATCAATATCATCATAACCTCTCAATCCTTGCATTGAGGAAGTGCGTTGCACACGATATGCATGGATCGTAGTTGCGTATAGCCTGCTCACACTTCCATACCAGTTCATCATCTGGGAGGTGTGCGTATCTGCTTGCAAAGTGGTACAGATCCTCCTCTATCATCTTCTGGTTCTGTGATGTTGGGGGTACTATCTTCGCATCCATTATCATGCCATCTGCACCAATGTTGTATCTATGGTAGAGTATACCCCTTGGTGCCTCCGTGCACCCGTAACCTGTAGCATCTGATGGGTCCACATCCACGAATGGTTCATCTGGCATCCTGTACGCCTTGATCAGTGAGGTTGCCTCGACTATGGAGTATAGCACCTCCAACCCTCTGACCAGTATGCTCTTGAACGGATTGGTGCATGGATGCTCCAACCCCACCTCCCTCGCTATACTCCTCACCTCTGGATGGAGCCTATCGTAGTTTATGTTGTACCTTGCCATGGGCCCAACCATGTACGCTCCCCTCTCCTTCAGCCTTGCATGAAGTGCGTTGGAGTACTCTACCTGCTCCTCAACCACATGCTCCTCGAACTCATCAACACCTATGTTCAGGCCCTTGTTTGATACTATCCTGCCCTCGTTAAGTGGGTACTCATCCTCATGCCTTAGGGCAACGAACTCGTAATCCCTCTCGAACTCAGGGAAGTTCAGCCTCGCTAACCATCCCATGATGCCTATCATCCTATCCCTAGCCTCCTCCAACCTCTCCACCATCCCCTGCAGCTCATCCTCCCTCACCGCACTGTAGAACCCCCCAACCCTGACATTGATCGGGTGTACCTCCCTACCTGCTATCAGTGCCATGAGATCGTTCCCAACCCTCTTGACCATGAGCCCACCCCTAACCAGATCCCCGTGATCCCTTGCCATGGCAAGTGCGCTCTCATACCCCAGGAAGTCTGGTAGGTGAAGCATGAATATATGGAGCGCATGGCTCTCTATCCACTCACCGCAGTACACCAGGCGCCTGAGCAGGCGTATCTGCCCACCCATCCTCACACCTGCAGCATACTCCATCGCATGTACAGAACTCATCTGGTACGCTATTGGGCATATGCCGCATATCCTGGCAGTTATATCAGGGGCCTCATCGAACCTCCTACCTCTAAGGAATGCCTCGAAGAACCTTGGTGGCTCATATATCTTCAGCTTGACATTCTTGACTGTGCCATCCACCATCCTTATGTACATCGCACCCTCCCCCTCAACCCTGGCTAGGTAATCCACCTTGAGCCTCCTGACCTTCCTGCCATCTGCCCTAGAACCCTTGCCCCCTTCACCCCCACCCATACCCTTGCCATCTACACCTTCACTGCCTCCACTCCCATCAGCGTACATGTCATCACCAGCGTTATTGTTATTGTTATTATCATGACCATCTCTACTCATTGCGTACCAACCTCCTCCTCCCTCGCAACCTCCCTGAACTGCTGCGAGTATGCATTGAACATCCTGAAGACCCTTACTATAGATCCATCGTCCATGCCCAGCTCTCTGAACCTATTGCTCAGCGATCGTATGTTCACAGACTCGCTGGGGCCGAAGCAGGAGTAGCATCCCCTCCTGTACGATGGGCATAGCGCATTGCACCCAGCCCTGGTCACAGGACCCATACAGGGTATACCACCTGCAACCATTATGCACACATTCCCCGCCCTCTTGCACTCCATGCATACACTGTAAGAGTTTATGTTCGGCCTCTTCCCGTTGAGTATGGAGGAGATAACCTCAAGTAACTGGTACCTGTTGATAGGGCAGCCATGCAACTCCAGATCAACCTTAACATGCTCAGATATGGGCGTTGACCGCTCGAGTGTGCTTATGTACTCTGGCCTAGCATACACTATATTTGTGAACTCCTTAACATCCCCGAAGTTCCTCAACGCCTGTATTCCTCCTGCTGTTGCACACGCCCCTATGCTTATCAGGTATCTGGACACCTTCCTCACCCTCCTTATCCTCTCCACATCATCTGAAGTGGTTATCGAGCCCTCAACGAGGGAGATGTCGTATGGCCCCTTCACCACTGCCCTGGAGGCCTCTAGAAAGTATGCTACCTCCACAGCATCTGCAAGTTCAAGCAGCTCATCCTCCAGGTCGAGGAGGCTCAACTGGCATCCATCGCACGATGCGAACTTCCACACCGCAAGCTTGGGCCTCTTGCCACCCTCCACCCTGCCCCTACTACTACTACTACCACTCCTACCCCTGCTCTTAATGCTGTTCATACTACTACTGCTGCTGTTACTACTACTACTACCTCCAGCCTTATCCCCATGCTCCATGCACTACTCACACCTCCGCCACATTCAAGAGGCTTGCTATCCTGCTGTATGCTAGTACTGGCCCATCCTTGCATACGAACTCTGGCCCAAACTGGCAGTGCCCACACAATCCTACTGCACACTTCATATTCCTCTCCATGGACAGGAATATCCTGTTGGCATCAAGTCCTAGGTTGAGCAGCTCCCTTGCAACGAAGCGCATCATCACCTCTGGTCCACATATGAATGCTGAGGCGTACATAGGGTCTACATGTACCCTGGGTATGAGCGATGTTACAACACCAACGTTGCCATGCCATCTACCATCTGCCCTGCTCAACGTCACATGCACATCTATATCGAACCTGGCCCTCCACCTAGCGAGCTCACTCCTGTACAGTATATCCCTCTGCGTCTTCGTACCGTAGAGCAGGAATACCCTACCATACCTTGCCCTGTTTGCCAGCACGTGGTACATCAATGGTCTGAGGGGTGCAAGCCCCAGCCCCCCAGCAACAACAACTATATCGCTACCCTCATGCTCCTTGATGGGCCATGGGTTGCCGAATGGACCCCTGACCCCTACGCTATCCCCTGCACGCAGACTGCACAGTGCCCTGGTCACATGCCCAACGCTGCGTATAGTGTGCGATATGAACTCATGGTTATCTGGGTCACTGCTTATCGATATAGGGACCTCGCCAACGAACGCATAGAGCATGTTGAACTGCCCTGGCATGAACCTGAAACCGTCAGCCTCCACATCTATAGTGAATGTGTTGTACGTCTCCCTCTTCACCCTCCTAACCCTGCATATCCTTGGCAGGTAAGGGTTGGCACCATGCACACCACCTCCCATCCCACCAACTCTATCCTCCACAGCATTCACCCCCACATCATACCTGCCACCATATGCATGCATGCCCATCCACCTTGTTTAGGTAGGCTCACATCTCCTCCATCTCAAGCAGTTGTAGCCTTACAGCTTGGAGGCGCCTCATTATTATGCCGACCAGCCTGCTCATCATCCTGTAACCGAATGCGTTATCCTCCTCGCACCTCTTCCTTATCTGGGCAGCATCTATCATGATCAGCCTGGTGAGTGTCAGCGCTCTAGCATCGAAGTGCCACTTGTACGGTGGGGAGAGCCATGATATGCCAAGCACATCATCCTCCTCTATCGTCTGTATGATTATCCTCCCCCTGTGCGCTGTGGATAACTCCAGTGATACCCTGCCATGAGTTATGAGGTAGAGCGCATCAGCATCCTCACCCTCTCTGAATATGAACCGATCTGCATCGAAGGTCAGATGCTTAGCATGTACTGCAATGCTGCTCACATCCCCCACACCCATATCCCTGAAGAAGGAGTGCCTCCTTATACTCTCCTCCAAGCTCACACTCATCCCATCCACACCTACCTAACCGCCTCCTCCTCCACCACCACACCACCATCACGCTGGAGTGCCTTCACCTCCTCTGTTATATCTATGCCTACAGGGCACCAGGTTATGCACCTACCACAGCCAACGCAGCCAGATGTACCGAACTGGTCTATCCACGAGGCCAGCTTGTGGGTTATCCAGTGCCTGTACTTTGCACCTGTGGACCTCCTCACCGTACCGCTGTGCATGTACGTGAACTCGTTGCTGAAGCAGGAGTCCCACAGCCTCCAGCGCTCAGCATGCTCACCCTTCAGATCGACCACATCCTCCACGGTGCTGCAGAAGCACGTAGGGCATACCATGGTACAGTTTGCACATGCCAGGCATCTCTCAGCAACCTCATCCCAGTGCTTGCTCCCATAGTTGCTGTAGAGCAGCTCCTTTATGTTGCTTGTATCCATGCTCCTCCTCATACCTATCAGCCTAGCATTGCTCTCTACCAGCTGAGTTGCGGACTCTACCTCTTCTCTGGTGGCCTCCCTATGCCTTACATTGCTCAGGACCTCCCCTCCCAGACTGCTCCCAACCTCAACGAGGAAGTGATGCACGGGCTTGAGTACCTCTATCACCGCAATATCGTACCCAGGACCAACTCTAGGCCCTGTACCCATGGATGTGCAGAAGCATGTGCTGCTGGATACAGTGCAGCTCACCGCAAGTATGAACACATCCTTCCTGAGCATCTCATACACAGGGTCCTTGAAGATATCGTGTAGGAAGACCCTATCCTGTATCTGTATGGCATGCAGCTCGCATGCCCTGACACCGATAAAGGCAAGCCTCCTAGGCTCATGCCTCTCCTCAACCACCTCGAGATTACCTGCACGCCTCTCTGCACTGAATAAGCGCATCCTAGGAGGGAAGAGGTACATCTTCCATGAGTGTGGGCCTACTGTGTACCCGAAGAGCGCCTGATCATCCCTCCTCCTCAACCTGTACACACCCTTATCCTGATGATCCGTTATGCCTATGGGGAGGTCATCCACAGAGCCAAGCCTATCGTAGACTATGGCAGAGTCCCTGACCCTTGGTCCTATTATCTCATAACCCATGCCCTTCAGCACGGTGAAGAACTGACCAAAGTCGCTCCTCTCAACTATGAATGGCATGGTACATCTTGCTTCCAAAGATATTTAAGGTTTAGTTGCAGTTGGTTAACAGAGAAGGAGGGGGAGATGGTATGAAGTTCCTCGTGATCTGGTCATTCAAGAGGGTGACACTGACACCCGATCTGGTTAGGGCAGTGCTTGATATGAGGTCATACGCAAAGAGGCTGAAGGATGAGGGCAAGTTGGAGGCACACTACCATATAGTTGGTAAGCATGGGGGTGCATGGATATTCGATGTAGGCTCCAACGAGGAGCTGGAGAACCTGCTCGCTGGGATGCCAGTCTACAACCTTGCAGAGTACGAGGTGTACCCACTGGCTGAGATGCGATGAGCGATGGGGATGTGCTGCGTTATACCATAACCGTACATGGCAGGGTTCAGGGGGTGGGCTTCAGACCATTCATATACAGGGTCGCTAGGGCAAACAACCTCCATGGTTATGTGAGGAACATGGGCGATGGCTCCGTTGAGATAGTGGTTGAGGGCCATGAGCGTGATATGGAGAGGTTCCTCCATGCTCTTGAGCATGATAGGCCACCGCTTGCCTACTATGAGCGTGTAGATGTGAAGAGGGAGAAGAGCAGTAGTAGTGGCAGCAGCAGTGGCGGCAGTGGTAGTACATTCCATACCTTCTCCATACTCGATAGCACTCATGCCCATGGCACCACTGAACCCTCTATACCTCCAGATGTTGCAACATGCGATAGATGTGTGAGCGAACTCTTCGATGCAAGCAACAGAAGGTACGGTTACTTCTTCATAACATGCACGGACTGCGGTCCAAGGTTCACCATGATAAGGGCGCTGCCATACGACAGGGCGAATACGAGTATGGATGAGTTCCCCCTATGCGATGAGTGCTATAGGGAATACATGGAACCTACAGACAGGAGGTTCCACAACGAGAGCATAGCATGCCCCAACTGCGGTCCAAGGCTCTACCTAATAGATGGTAAGGGCGGTCGCATAGATGGCGATCCTCTAGCACATGCATCAAGATACATCGAGCAGGGGTGTATAGTCGCAGTCAAGGGGATCGGTGGCTTCCACATCATGGTATCTGCATACGATACGGATGCTATTGCAAGGCTGAGGAGAGGTAAGGGGAGGGGGAGCAAGCCATTCGCTGTTATGGCTAGGAGTGTGGATGTGGTAAGGAACTTCGCCCTCCTGGATGGGGAGGAGGAGAGGCTGCTCAGATCATACGCAAGGCCGATAGTGCTCCTACGAAAGAGTGGCAGCTACAACCTCTCCCCGCTCGTATCGAACCTATCAACTATTGGTGTCATGCTCCCTTACACTGCGCTCCATCACCTCATCTTCAGCATGATCAGCCTGGATGCTATGGTAGTCACGAGTGCAAATGTAAGCGATGAACCTCTCATGATTGATGAGGGAGAGGTTTTGAGCCTAGGATTCGTGGACTATATACTCACGCATGACAGGAGGATAATCAACCGCTGCGACGACTCTGTGCTCATGGTGAATGATGGCTCTACCATGATGATCAGGAGGGCTAGGGGCTACGTACCATCCCCCATACATGTTGATGCATACTCATCCAGATGCATACTAGCACTTGGTGCACACCTCAATGTGACCGCATCTATACTCTTCAGGGATAAGATAGTCGTATCGCAGCATATCGGGGACATGGACTCGCTCAAGGCCTATACCAGTCTACGTGATACAGCAGAGAGGCTGTGTGGTCTGCTCGGCATCAGACCTGATCTCATAACATGTGACCTCCATCCATCTATACCAACCACTGGTCTGGCATACAGCATGGCAAGGGAGTATGGGTGTGGGGTTGAGAGGGTGCAGCACCACCATGCACATGCATCTACTCTCATGCTTGAGCATAGGAGGAGGGAGATGGTATGCATAACATGCGATGGGAACGGTTACGGTGAGGATGGGAACGTATGGGGCGGGGAGGTCTTCGTCGTGGATGGAAGTAAGTATGAGAGGGTAGCACACCTGATGGAGCAGCCCATGGTAGGAGGTGATCTTGCAGCGTACTATCCGCTGCGCATGGTCGCTGGTATGCTCTACACTAGAGGCGTGGATGGTGTGGAGGATTACCTGTACTCTAGGTGTGATACCCTACCATATGGCAGGGCTGAGATGGATGCCATACTGGATGTGGTGAGGAAGGGGAGGTACATCAAGACGACCAGCACTGGCAGGGTGCTCGATGCTGTGGCATTCGTGCTAGGTGTGGTGGATAGGAGGGGGTACGAGGGTGAGCCTGCCATGATGCTAGAGTCTGTAGCATGTGATGGCGAGGATGTGCTCAGGTTGGAGCCGAGGGTGAGTTGGTGTGCACTGGATACAGGGTTCCTTCTGGAAGAGGTATTCCACAACAGGAGGAGGTTCCATGCAAGGGATATTGCGTACTCTGCACATACATACATTGCAGAGGGGCTTGCTGCCCTCGCACTGGATAGTGCTAGAGAGCATGGGATAGATACCATAGGCATCTCTGGGGGTGTTGCGTACAACAGGATCATAACCAGGCTGATCAGGAGGCGTGTTGAGGAGCATGGGCTGAGGTTCGTATGCAACAGCAGTATACCAGCAGGTGATGCAGGCATATCCATTGGGCAGGCATTCTACACACTTGCCATGACCGACCATCCATGACCATCTGCTCAAGTAAGTACACCCGAACTGAACTGCACTAAACTAAACAGAACTGAACTGAACTAAACAGAACTGAACAGAACTGAACCAGATAAAGGTCTGTACTTGTTCATTTCTCCATCCATCTACCATCGATCCATCAAACCTGTACATTCATAGGTTCTCATAGTTCTACCTTCTCAACCTTTATCCTGTTCAGTATCTCATCTGCCTCACTACTGCTTGCTGTGTAGGTGTAGAGGTACCTGCTCCTCCTCACCTTTATCTTGACCTTATCCTCCCTCCTCACTACTCTACACTCATCTGCACCCTCTGCAAGCCTGAGCAGCTCATCCTTGCTGAATACCTGCCTGGGCATACACCGCCTATACCCTGTTCACCTTATATATCTAACCTGATCTGAGCATCTCTAGTGACTTGAGCATCTTCCCAGTCTCCTCGTACAGCCCCTTGACCGTAAGACCGTTGTAGTATCTGTCCAGTGCCTTACCAGCGAGTATGAGTGGTATGCCTACTGCTGTGGATATCATGGTTGGTTCTGGTATCCAGAAGAGCATCCACCCTATCCTGCCCATCTTCTTGCTCAACTGCGGCGCATGTGTTACGTTGTTTATCGATGCCTTCAGCTTACCATCTGTAATTGCATCAAGCATTGATGAGCGTATCTCCATCCTCCTCTTGAACATCTCCACGGCATCCCTTACCCTCCTCACATCATGACTCTGCATGCCTAGAGTTGTAAGCATAGCATAGGTGATAAACCATGTTATCCACTGCTGGATACACACTTGTCAAGAAATTTGTTTATAGAAGAGGTACAGGGTTACTGTTGATGATACCCATCGATGCCATAGATGTACAGTTAACACTCCAGAGCGGGCAGGTCTTCCTCTGGTACATGCATGGAGGGAGTTACTACATCATACACTCGGAGAATGTGGTGAGGGTTGGTGCATGTGATGATAATGA
>JANWZS010000019.1 GCA_025054855.1 Candidatus Nitrosocaldus sp.
ACCCTTAGGAACCTCTCCTCGTTCCTTGCCTGGTTCTCTGCCATCCTCTCCTCTAGACTGATTATCCTATCCAGTATCTCCTTGTAGCCTATCAGCCCTGCTACTGCATGCCTGAACTCCTTATCCTTATCAAGCATATCCAGCAGTGTCTTCTTCAGTTCATTCTGCTGCATAGGATGAATTATGCTTAAGTAGTATATAATGTATAGGTAAAGTGGGTCAGCAAATTCCATCTAATGTACCAGTCTGCCAGTCCCAATATCCATCCATCTGCTATGATCTGTAGCAAGTATCTACCTACTGTTAGCCTTATCCAAGCGTTGTAGATGGTTAGATTATACAGGACATCGATGGCTGGATGTCTGTTCCTAGAAACCAAGGACGATAAGGACGATGGCAACTGATCCCATGTATGATACCTAATGGTTTGTTTATCTCCATTGAGTCAGTCTAATAGAGGGATGATAAAAAATGAAGAGGTTACAGCATAGACTCTACCACCTTGATCAGTTCAGACTCTGGCAGATACGCTCTAACCTGTATCCATAGATCATCCCTCAAGCAGTCTACCTCTGCAAGTACTGGAACCATTCTACCTATGGCATCCTCTACTATCTGGCTATCATATGCTACACACTGGTAATTGTTTATGGTCAGTTTGTGTGCATTGTACTTTGAGTAGAATGTTAGTAGTTCATCTAATGCTGTATCTATATCTTGCCCCTTCTCCTCAACACCATCCACTATTACCGTCTCGCTATCCTTTGTGTTGTTGCTTATTGATATGACCATGCCCTTTCCATCGTAGAAGAACTCTCTGTTGGTTACATCATCGGTTATCTCCTTATCCCATGCGAGGATGACCACTTCCCAGATATCCTTACCTTTTACATTTACAGCACCAACGTACTGGATTGAATAGCCTTCAGGGAGGTACTTAGGATAAGGCAGTCTGTAGTTCACGAGTGTTGATGCCTCACCTATATCCTTCATAGCAGGCAGCACTGCACTCTTTATGCTGTAAGGAGGAGGTAAGGATAGATTGGTTGTTGACTCGGCATCTTCATTGGTTACTGTAGAGAAGTGCTGATCCCTATTATAAACACTCACAGTAATTATTATAGTTACTGTGAGTATGGTGATGGCTATGGCAATAAGCACAGTCAACCTCTTGTTACTTAACATAGATTCCTTCCACCTCCCTTTGCTACCATAAAGTGATTATATGCGTTGTTACAGTAATCTACAGCGTAACCATTCACTGGATTTATATAATACCACTGACTCGCTGCATTGCTAGATATATACATCCATCCAGTATTTGGCTTATAGTACATAAAATCTTTATACTCATTGATACCAGGATTTGTATCGTAGTAGCCTATCTCATAACCAGCCGATGTGTTTCTAGCTGAAGTCGATCCTAACCTTTCTGTGGTTGTTATCCTATCGGTACCAACTCTTAACGTCAATCTCTGATCAGTATTAGCATCATGTATAGTAAATATCCACATGCTGTTATTGCTTGGACACGTATTATTTGTGCACCACGTCCTCTGTATAATTCCATCCAAGGCCCAGTACCATCTTGGTGTGTATGATGCACTCGCTATCCATCCGATCTCTAGCAGTCTGCCATTCTCCAAAGTAATCCATAATGGGCTTACCATGTAGCCAATCATATTTGATGGATATGGCACCTTCTGCTTGACTCCAGCGCCTAGCGACTGTACTGTAAAATCATACCCGCCTACAGCATAGCAATCCTCTCCATATGTGGCAGTGCAGTTCGTTGCCCCATAAACCATCATACTTGCACGATGTTCGATGCTAGGAGTATGCCTGCAGCGATGGCTATCATCGTTACCCTTGATACTATTGACCTCATTAAAGAGGGCACCGTGCAAGAATGATATATATATCACTAGAAGATTTGACTACCTGCTTAATATTCTTCTACACACTTCTATTCTGCTCTAGATATAATTATTATTCTACCCTACTCACTCGACTATCCTCCTCACATCCCCTTCAAGCACACCAGAGCCTATATGCAGCCTGTCTATATGCCTGGATAGCGCATTCTTGTCATCGAATGGTGAACCACAGTATGGGCATGACAGCTTAGCCTCTACAGCCTCCTTCACGTACGCTATGGCCCTTGGGTTTATTATGCATACTGGTGTGCCCTTGAATGCAGTCTGCGATGTTAGCATGCTTGCCCTGTGTATCTTCTCGAACAGACCTTCCCTAGTGACCATGCCTATAACCGTTGGGCCAGAACTGACCACGACCTGCCTTAGTACATGCTTCTCCATCACTGCTAGGGCATCGCTTATGCTGGTCTTCGGCGATATGGTTATTATGGGTGAACTCATTATCTCTCTAAGCCTAACCTTGTTGGGGTTCTTGCCTTGAGCCATGACCTTGAAGAGTATATCCGTCTTCGTAACTATGCCTATGGCCTCGCCATTGTGCGTAACGAGAACGCTCCTGGCATTCTTCTCCTTCATGAGCGATGCTGCATCTGAAGCACTCATATCCCCCTCAAGTGTGAGCACGTTGGTAGTCAGAACGTACTCGACTGGCTTGCTAAGTAAGGACTCGACATCCTCATACCCTCCCTCCCCTTCTGATGCGTATGACATGCGTGTATAGTGCAGTGATGGTTATTTAAACTTGGCTACATTAACCTATATTCATTCCTCACTTATCTAGTGCATCGAGTACTCTCCTCTCATCCCTGGCCATGAGGTAGAATGCATGTGCACTGATAACGAATGCAGCAAGGAACATCTTTGTAGCAAAGACGAGGCTCCATGGCGTCTTCGGGTTAGGATAGGGGATGTTCAGGACATCTATCCTTATTATCCCGCTTATTGCATCGGCGGTCATCAGAGCATTCCATACAACGAAGTTGTATATCAACTCGTAGAGCGAGACCACTGCTATCGTCAAGGCTATCAACTTGAGTATCGCCCTGTTCCTTGAAGAGATGTTCTTGGTCTTCTCCCTACCTATCTTGGTCACACAGTACCATCCTACCACTGAGGAGATCATCAGATACGTTACGAGCTTTGCGAAGCCCTTGAATGGCACCTCGGTATTCACGAGCACCTCGCCTATCACAACGCTCCCACTGGCAAGATACTCCCTTATGCTCTCAGCAAGGGCATATATGGTTATGGTGAGCATTATTGCAGCACATACATAGAATATGACCTTGTAGACCAGTATACTCCTACCATACTCCTTAGCATACTTGTCAGTCCCATCACTCCTTGGCTGCATGCCCCTACTACACTAGAATAAAGATAAAAATTTTTCGTAGTGATCGGTATGAGATATTAAATTAGTGATCCATAAAGAGGTAATACTAGCATATATTCATCTAGAGTCCCATCATATATGGGTAGTTTTTATGAGATATGGGTAAAAATTATTTACTGCTATGAGTCTAACAGTAGAGATGGAGGTTAAAGGCGAGGATATTAAAGGCAAAAGCAGTGATGTACATGATGTGGTTGATGTAGTTACCATACATGTTGCAGAGGAGGTCAAGGGTGCGTACAAGGTAGGCCTGTATGCAAGGGCAGTAGATGTTGAGGTAAGGCATGACCACGACTTTAGTGGCTTGCTTGATGGGCTTAGGACAAGGCTAACATTCAGCAGGGACGATCTGAAGAGCCATCCGGTGGTTAGGGCATTGAGGGACTTTTACTGGAGGCTAGGCATAGACCCTACGAAGGTTAGGCCATCCAGCGAGGCACTGGCAAGGAGGTTCTTGGCAGGTAGCATGCCTAAGATAAACAATGTGGTAGATGCTGGCAATATAGCATCGATAGAGACACTGGTGCCCATCGGAATATACGATCTTGCCATGATCAAAGGTATGTTGGTGCTTAGAAGAGCTATAAGCGGTGAGGAGTTCGTCGATATAGCTGGCAAGGTTAACATGCTTATTGGAAGGGAGATAGTACTTGCTGATGATGAAGGTGTAGTGCATGTATTCCCTCATAGGGATGCTCTAAGGACATCCGTGAGGGATGATACACGTAGGGTACTGATAGTTGGATGTTATATAGGGGATGGGATGCCTGTATCATTGGCTAGATATGCTGTAGATAGGACTATAGAACTGATAAGGTCATCCCTTGAATAGTACGTATATATAGACATGATTGAGTTGATGGGCAGTGGTAGGGTAATTCTTAACATTAATTAACTCATACCTTAACCGTCTTCTCAAGCCTCCTAACCTGCTCTATCTGCGTTATTACTGCTCTTCCAACAAGGCCCTCGTTTATTCCTATGCCAGCGTTCTTTGCTATTATATCGAGTACATCCTCAACCTCCCTATCAGCAACTATGAGTTCTATCTTGGATGCTGGCATGAGTTCTGGTCTGTATGAGTTAGTGCCCCTTGCGTTCGTCAGCAATATATTCTGGAATAGACCTTTGCCATATCCATTGACTATGAACACGTTATCTACACCGTACCGCTTCAACGCTCTATACACTATATCCACCTTCTCTGACGCCACTACTGCCTCTATCTTCTTCATGCCATCATTAACCATCTTCATGGTATAAAAACCATTGCCAGTATGCTAACAGTATGATTCTCATACCCTTAGCAACTTGCTCCTACCCTCTATGCTCTGCTGCCTTATCTCGCCCTCTATGACTGGCAGGTAGCCGAGTATGCAGAAGTTCACAAAGTCGCTGAACGACTTTATCCTATACTCAGATCGCAGCGTATCCTTGTTGGCGTTGTAGAACTTGAGTACCCTCATGAGTGTGTACTTTTGTAATGGCACCAGCCTGCTCCTCTTCGCCTGCTCCTCGTACTCGCTAGAGCTTGTGCTGGTATCCATGCGAAGTGAATCCTCGTTACCCTGCCCCTCATCACCACTCGTTAGGCTGCTCTCACGTTTATCTGGTCTATCCTCCTCCTTCACATCCTCAAGGTCCCTTATGACATGCATATGCGATATATCAACGATCTCCTCTAGGGAGGAGACGAATATCTTTGTGTACTCCTTGTGTCTTCCAGAGGCAGTACTTATGGTATCTATGACTCTCCTTGCATCCCTATCACTCACTATAAGTTCGATCTTTGTAAGGAACTCACCCAGCCCACCACCCCTGCCTACCGCACCATTCCTTGAGGATATATTTGGGCTGGTTATGTTATGCATGCTCAATCCGTATACCTCGAACCTCTCCAACTGTACCTTGAGGTCTGGCACTATCTCCGTCCTAACTATGGCCTCTATCCTCTTCATGGCGCAATTAAGTGATAACATAATTATAAATGTTATCTGAAATGATAATCCTTTGATAATGAAAGATGGTTATGTCATGGTGATAGCTTGTACCTTGAGTAGAAACTCCTCCTTATAAGGTGCTGTACTAACATGAAGAATAGCACGCCAAGAAGTGTAGTTAGATATGTTATCAGCAGTATGGAAGGCTTGGTTAAGGGCCGTGGTGCTCCTAGTGCATATGCATCTGGTAGCATCATACATGCTATAGATACTGCAAGTAGGATAAGCACATACACTTTCATACATACCTTATCCACTATCTCATATAAAAAGATATTCGAATGATTATCATCTTTATATGATATCTCTTAACGTGACGTCTTGTGATAAGTGATTGAATATCATTATATTATTTTTTTTAAAAAACTTTAAAAATACTATGGAAAGTAGTACGGACATGGCCATAGACACTGGCGATACAGCATGGATGATAGTCTCGACAGCGATGGTCTTCCTCATGATAGGAGGAGTAGGCTTCCTCGAAGCAGGTCTTATAAGGGCAAAGAACGCACTCGGCATACTCATGAAGGTGTATCAGACAGCAACCATAGGGCTTATAGCATGGTTCATAATAGGCTTCAGTCTAGCATTTGCGCCATCTGAGCACGGATGGGTAGGCACATTCGATTACGCATTCCTGCAGGGTGTAACACTTGAACCACTGGGCTATGCACCAACGATACCAGGCTACCTCTTCTTCCTCTTCCAGGGCATGTTCGCTGCAATAACAGTAGCACTGATAAGTGGAGGTATAGCAGAGAGGATGCGCTTCGGTCCTTGGCTCGTCTTCATATTCATATGGATGATATTCGTGTATGGGCCGTTGGCACACTGGATATGGGGAGGAGGTTGGCTTGCGCAGATGGGTGCAAGGGACTGGGCTGGAGGTATAGTGATACATGTTGCAGCAGGGTTCTCTTCACTAGCAGCTGCCCTTGCTCTCGGTAGAAGGCTAGGGTTCGGGAAGGCAGAGACCATGGCTCAGCACAACGTGCCTTACCAGTTCCTTGCAGCATTCCTGCTCTGGTTTGGTTGGAATGGGTTCAATGGTGGTAGCGCTTTAGCATCCAACGAGGCAGCGGTAGCAGCAATAGTATCTACGAACCTTGCAGCAGCGGCAGGTGCAATAACCACATTCCTCGCTGGGTGGGCTAGGAGCAAGAAACCTAGTACCAGCCTTGCAGCAAACGGATGCATAGCAGGTTTAGCAGCGGTCACACCAGCAGCAGGCTTCATAGAGGCATGGGCTGGAGTGGTTATAGGCGCAGTTGCAGGTGTAGTCTTCTACGTATTCGTGCTGGTCTTCAAGGAGAGGCTCAGGGTAGATGATGCATGCGATGTCATAGCCATACACGGCATGACTGGTGTATGGGGTAGCATGGGTATAGCACTCTTTGCATCACCGATGGTCACTGGAGGTGCACTAACTGGAGTTGCATATGGTTCAGCAGACCTCGTAGGGGTACAGGCACTTGCCATAGTTGTAGCAGCAGCATTCACGTTCACCCTGACATATGTGATACTGCAGATAATGAACAAGGTTACACCGATAAGGCTCAAGCCACAGGAGGAAGAGGCTGGCGAGGATGTAGTACTGCATGGAGAGAAGGCCTATCTGACCGCATAGCATAGGAATCGATCAACAACCCATCAATTTGTTTTCTATCCTATTATTTGTTCCAACCATCATCTGACCCTCTCGCCACTGACCATGTACCTCACGAGTTCACCTATGTACACAGCATGGTCTGCTATCCTCTCAAGGTAGCGCATGACCAGTACAGAGGATAGGGCGCATCTGAGGTCAATAGCACCACCATTATCAACTATCCTATTGAGGTTGTTCCTGTACAATGAGTCTACCATATCATCGATCCTTATGAGCCTCTCTGCAAGCTCCTTGTCCTTGCTGTTGAACGCATCTATGCTATCCCTTAGCATCCTGCTCACTATATCTGACATCGATGCTATCATGCGTTTATCACAGTTGCTAAGATCTCCAAACTGCTCCCTTACCTGGGCTATATCATAGGCGTATCTACCAAACCTTACGAGATCATATGCCACTTCCATGCATGAACTTATGAACCTTAGATCTGCTGCCACAGGCTGATACCTTATCATCAACTCGATCGCAAGGTCGTTGACCTCCTCCTTGAGCATAGCAAGTTGGTTAGTCTTGGCATAGACCTCCTGTACAACAACCCTGTCATTGAGGTAGGCATCTATTGCCATCGCTACACACTCCTGCGATACCCTAGACATATCGTGCAGCAGGTTGGAGAGCCTGTTTATCCCGACATCGAGGAGCCTCCTCATACGCCCTTCTATTATATAGAAGAATATAATAATTGTTGTAGCGCTAGCCGAACCTCCCACTTATGTAATCCTCTGTAACCTTGCTCTTTGGGCTCTCGAATACCTCCCTTGTCGGGCCAGACTCTATCAACCTCCCTATCATGTTCTCATCTATCATCATCACATTCACATAGTCTGAGACCCTTGCTGCCTGCTGTATGTTGTGCGTGACTATGATTATGGTTATCTTCTCCTTCAGACGTGTGATGAGTTGCTCTATCTTTGCCGATGCTATTGGGTCGAGAGAGGCCGTAGGCTCATCCATGAGCAGAACCTCTGGCTCTACTGCCAATGCTCTAGCAATACAGAGCCTCTGCTGCTGCCCTCCAGATAGGCTGTAGGCGTTATCGTTCAGCCTATCCTTAACCTCATCCCATAACGCTGCCTCTCTTAACGCATACTCAACCTGCTTGCCTATATCCCCTCTGAACCCGTTTATCTTCAGACCAAAGGCAACGTTGTTGTATATGCTTGTAGGGAATGGATTTGGCTTCTGGAATACCATGCCTATGAGCCTCCTTACCTCAGCAACGTTTATGCCATCTGAGTATATGTTGTGGTCGTTGAAGAGTATCTCTCCCTCTATCCTCGCATCTAGAAGATCGTTCATCCTGTTGAAGCATCTAAGGAGCGTGCTCTTGCCACAGCCTGACGGTCCTATTATTGCAGTGATGGTGTTCCTTGCAATCTTTATGTTCACATCCCTTATAGCATACTTGCTTCCATATACTACACCCAACATTCTACCTTCAAGTACTATCTTACCATTCATGGTATCATCTACAGTCACATCCCTACCCCCCCGTATATCACCCTTCTCTACATAGTCCTTGCTTACAAGGCTCCATAACCGCATGGGTATGCTACCTCCACTACTCTTAAAATAATTTCCTTATATTGATTATATTGTAATACTTATCCCTATATACATTATATGTTGGATGATAATCTAAATGGGATCGGTTTATAATGTAACATGGATCAATCACATCCATGAATAGAAATATAGTGATAGCAGCAGTGATAGCAGCAGTAGCCATAGGCGTTGTGGTTGGAGTCATAGGCACTATCGGTTTAGGCAATACCAATACAGGCACTCCTACAACCACGACCACACCAGCACCAACTCAGACTCCAGCACCAACTCAGACTCCAGCACCAACACCCGTAACCAAGCTCAGCGGGGCCATAACCATAGACGGCTCAAGCACAGTATATCCAATAACTGAGGTTATAGCAGAGGAGTTCAGTAAGAAGCACCCAGATGTCAAGGTTACAGTTGGGATATCTGGTACAGGAGGAGGGTTCAAGAGGTTCACCGTAGGAGAGACGGATATAAACGACTCATCAAGGCCAATAAGCGAGAAGGAGAGGAACGCAGCGAAGGAGAACAACATAAGATGGATTGAGATACCAGTGGCCCTTGAGGGTCTCAGCATAGTAGTGCACAGGGAGAACAACCTATTCCCTAACGACTGCATAAGCATAGAGGAGTTGAGGGAGATATGGAAGCCAGATAGCACGATAAAGCAGTGGAGCGATCTGAACCCAGCGTATCCAAGGCAGGAGATGAGGCTGTATGGTGCAGGCCCAGACTCTGGCACATTCGATTACTTCACAGAGCATGTGGTTGGCAAGGCAAGGGCATCGAGGACAGACTATATACCAAGCGAGGATGATAACGTGCTTGTGCAGGGTGTGAGTGCAGACAGGTACTCCCTAGGCTACATACCACTCGCATATGCTGAGCATGCCCAGGACAGGCTGAAGATACTGAAGGTATCGAGGGAGAAGGGTGGAGAGTGTGTATTCCCCGATAGCAAGAGCATAATACAGGGCAAGTACCCGCTCTCAAGGCCATTGTTCATACATGTGAACTATGACAAGATACAGAGCAGGCAGGAGCTGAAGGAGTTTGTGATCTTCTACCTCAGCAATGCAAAGAGCGCTGTGGAGAAGGTTGGATACATCCCGTTGAGCGATGCATACTACAGGGATGCCATAGAGTTGGTCAAGGCGGGCAAGTATACGCCGGATGACGACAAGACGTTCGTTAGCATATATAGGGAGGGCCTCTAGTAACTATGGCAATGGCCAATAGAGCAGATGGTGTACATGGACGTAAGGGAGACCAACAACCCCTTTTTTCAAGAAAGTCTAATAATCTGACCGATATAATAGTAAAATATATATTATTATCAGCGTCACTCTTTACTATAATTGCAATAATAATAATACTCTACTCTCTTACATCAGAGTCATTCCAATTCTTCCTCAACATCCCTGCCCAGGAGTTCCTCTTCGGTACCAGGTGGGCAGCATTCTTCGACGACAAGTCGTTCGGTGTACTCCCTCTACTTGCAGGCACGATGCTCACAACAGTGATAGCACTCTCACTTGCAATACCTGCTGGTATAGGCTCTGCCCTATTCCTGAGCGAGTACGCATCTCCATCGCTAAGGCGTATAGTCAAGCCAATACTTGAGCTGCTTGCTGGCATACCCACGGTTGTGTATGGCTACTTTGCACTGTACTTCATAACCCCAAACCTGCAGTACTTCATCCCAGACCTCTACACATACAATGCATTGGCAGCAGGTATGGCCATGGGTGTGATGATCATACCTACGATAGCATCATTGAGCGAGGATGCGTTCTATGCTGTACCCCAGAATCTGAAGGCTGCTGGTTATGCTCTGGGTGCAAGGAAGAGCACTGTGATAATGAGAATAGTCATACCATATACGCTCTCAGCCATAGCCGCCATAATAATACTTGCCATGGGTAGGGCAGTTGGGGAGACTATGATAGTGACCATAGCAGCAGGGCTCAAGCCTACGCTCACCCTGAACCCGTTCGAGAGTGTCATGACCATGACATCGGCTATAGCACAGGCAGCAACGGGCGATGCACCTAGGGGCACTATAGAGTACACATCGTTATTTGCCATTGCGTTGTACCTCTTTGCTATGGTAGCAGTACTCAACCTTGTCTCAAGTTACATAAAGAAGAGGTGGGAGATAAGGGTATGAGCATCATCCATGGATGGGGTAAGAGAAGGGATAGGAGTAGGCAGGTTATGGATGTGAAGGCTGTAGAGAAGGGCGAGAGGACGGAGAGGAAGGTCAAGTATGCAATGATATCGGAGTATGGACTTCAGATGTATCTGCTCATAGCAGCCTGTATAAGTATAATAGTATTGACTGTTCTTCTGGTTAATGTTGCTCTCAATGGTATGGAGAGGCTCAATCCGAACCTGTTCTTCAACTACGCATCCAGCATACCTGAAGAGGCAGGGATGAGGGCAGCAATACTCGGCTCTATATACACTGTAGGGCTAGCCATAGCCATAGCGCTCCCGCTCGGCATAGCGGCTGGGTTGTACCTGAACGAGTATGGAGGTAGCAGCACTGTGAGCAGGTTGGTATATGCAACCCTGGCAAACCTTGCTGGTGTACCATCTGTGATATTTGGGTTGGTTGCCCTGAGTTTCCTCGCATACACACTTGGTATGGGCAGATCCATAATAGTTGGGGCGATAGCTCTAGCATTCCTGGTCCTCCCTCTCATAACCGTGACTACCATAGAGAGTGCCAGGATGGTACCATCAACGCATAGGCTTGCTGCCTATGCCCTAGGCGCAAGGAAGTATCAGGTCGTATTCAATGTGGTTATGCCTCAGATCCTACCTACAGCATTAACAAGCTCCATACTTGCACTATCCAGGGCAATGGGTGAGGCTGCCCCCATACTCGTGATAAGTGGGTTGATCTTCATACGCAGGGACCCACTCTCCATATTCGATGAGTTCACTGTCATGCCACTCCAGATATACAACTGGGTGAGCAGGCCACAGGAGGCATTCATAGAGCTCTCTGCATCTGGCATAATAGTGCTGCTCACCATACTCATAACACTCAATGTTGTGGCAATATATCTTAGGAATAGGCTCCAGAAGAGGATTGTAGAGTAGGACATCTTCTCTCTATCTTAAATCAATCAATTCTAGGTGGTAAAACGTAAATACTCTTCACGTGTATAGTATCATGGTAGTAGGGAGGGTCGGGGTGCTAGCCGTGCCCCATACCCGAGACCGGCTATATGCGGGGACCAGTAACCGTTGGGTAAATCCATGGAGCATGGATACCCGCTTACCCTGCTGGTATGAACCCACGCCACGATGGGCGGTCATAGATGGGCTCCCTGTCCGAAGGGATAGGGGCACCATCCAGTCACCGAACCGGGTGAGGTCCGGGAGGGAGCAACCCTAAGGTGAGATGGCCACGCTGTCGTGTCTACGTGGGGGATCTGGCTGGGTCTGAGATGGGGTTCATGTTCCATGGTGGAACCAACGGGGCTACTACCACCCTGCACTCATCATCCTGCATGTATTTATTATTCAACATGTAATACACGCACTACATTTTTATACCTTCGGTATGTAATAATGCTATGAGTATGGAGGAGAAGGATGGGAAATTGAGCCTGAGCGATCATCTGGCAAGGCTATCGGAACCAGCAAGGAACATGCTCATGGATATAAGGGATTACGTGCTCTCCCTGCCAAGTGTTATAGAGGATATAAGGCCGCACAGGATAGTCTACTCCAAGGGGTTCAATATGAGGATATTCATGGACATAGAGCCAGCGATGAACATGCTAGCAGTGAACATAAAGACTGAGTCTAGAGCACCACCATCCAGGATACTGTTACGCTCGATAAACCAGCTGCAGGACCTGTATGGTATGATAAGGAAGGCCTACGAGCACGCATAATCACGCATCATCGTCATCATTCTTATTGTTATCCTTCCCTTTTAGACTAAACCAGACTAACCCACACTCGACTGCTGGAAGTCGTGATGCATGTAACACCAATACTGCATTGCATGTACAGTGCGTGGTTGCATGCATGCATGCATCTTGTTAATAGTAAGATGCGACCATTACGGTTACTATGCCATAGCAGATGCGCCCATTGCACCAATGGAGCAGATACTGAAGCCCCCATCTCCAACCAGCATGATCGACCGTCATCTGAATCCCTCATATGCGTATTATCGTATGCTGGTAGAGCATGAAGGTACGGTACCCAGATACTCCGTATATGGAGAGACGATCCTGCATCATCTTAAGTTCCCTATGATATACCATCATTTCCTCAATGCTCAGTACAGTATCTCGAACGAATTGAACTCACCCTTGTACTCCTCATACGCCACAGCCACATCATCCACCCTCGCACCACTCGGCCCTATATGGCACCATTCTATCACCTGATGCACCGCATCCTCATCCCCCTCAAGTACAGCCTCGACCCTGCCATCCTTCAGGTTCCTCACCCAGCCATGCACATTATACCTCCTAGCAATATTACGCATATTCTGCCTGAAGTACACTCCCTGCACCTTCCCCTTAACATACACATGTGCCCTTATCTTCTTCAGACTCAAACCAGTTTATAGTGTTGGTAAAATTATATATAAATTGCTGAAAGTATACCTCGATACCGATCTGTAGCCTACCTACTTGTATTAAAATAAAATGATAAGGTCTATGATTTATAGCATATCCCCGCCTTCTTCCAGGAAGAGATGCTCTATACTAGTTGGCTTCCTTACGAGCACAAGCCTCCCATCACTCCTCTTCATCAGTATAGGGGGTTTGGTCTGGCAGTGGAAGGGCATGTTGAAGACTATGGAGTATGCACCGACGTTGTAGAATACTATGTATCTATTCTCCTTGGCATCGCTCAGTCTCGATGCCTTCGATATTGGGAAGATATCGTAGGTATCGCATAGCCTGCCTACCAGATGCATCCTTCTGGTTGTATGGTTACCGTTACTGCTGTGATGACCATTACCATTCCCTGACTCGTACCTGTCATTGTCGCTGCTGTGGCAGTGAGTATCACTGTCACTTCCGTTACTACTACTACTACCGCTGCTGTTGCTACAGCCACCACTGCCATCGTATCTGTTTGGAAGCACCTCCTGCGGGTACTCCTGTTTGAGGAGTGCAGCATCCAGCAGTATGTGGTAGCCAGAGTCAACTATGAGGAACCTGTCGTTGGTGTACTCCTTTATGTTCACTATCCTGGATACGAGTATTGTTGACTCTGCAGTAAGATACCTCCCGCTCTCTATGATGAGCATGAAGTTGCTGCCATGGTTATCTGCTATCCTGTTCAGCCTATCAACTATGCTCGCTGCCATCTCTGCAGGTGTTGGAACGTACTCACCGTAACTCACAGGCGTACCTCCACCTATGTCTATCGTGCTGAACGTGAAGTTTGGATAGATCTTCTTCATGTTTGCTATGAATGCATCCAACCTGTCTAGAGCGTGTATGAAGCACGTATAATCCGTTATCTGCGAGCCCAGATGGAAGTGGAAGCCCTCGAACTCCAGCAGATCCTCCTCCTGCATGATCCTCTTTATCAGGTTGGTTGAGCTATCCCTCGCATTGGTGTTGAATGGCACACCGAACTTGCCATGCCTGTACGATGCCTTGACCTCAGCCTTCACTGCTATCTCTGGGTTTATCCTTATCATGGTCTTTGGTCTTACATTGAGCCTCCTTGCAGCACTAATCAGGTTGAGTAGGCCGTTGTATGAACTGACTACCACTCTACCCACACCAGCCTTCAGTACCTGCATATACTCCTCCTCCTCCTCAGCAACACTAGTGTATACCACGGCACTGGTATCTCCATTGCACTTTGTGTAGAAGTAGAGCTCCCCTAGCGAGGTCAGATCGAACATTATACCATCCTTCATGAACGCCTTGATCACGGAAGGGTTGAAGTTGGCCTTTATCGAATAGGCGATCTGCCTCCTGCCCTTGAAGCCCTTGTACGCATCGAGAAGTTCCCTGACCTTCCTGTGTAGTGTCTCCTCATCTATTATGTAGAGGGGAGTGCCGAACCTCTCTATCGCATCATGCAGCTCATCATCGCTCATGAACCTGTTTAGGTTCAGGTTCAGGTTTACACCCTGCACCAATTGCAACTTGCTCTTCTGCTCACCCAACTCTTTGTTACTATACTCCAACTCTATTTATTTAAAAACATTTCTTTAACATCCATCTCATAGCTAATATTTTTTAACAACATCATGCACGCTTCACCCTCCCCCTGCCGGTCTTCCTCGGCGCTATGTGCCCGACCTTCCTGCCAGGAGGCGCATTCCTTGACACCGATGTCTGCTTCCCAGGGTGCTGATGCCTCCCTCCACCATGCGGATGGAACGGTGTTGCCATTGCCACACCTCTCACTATAGGCCACTTCCTGCTCCTAGCCCTCATAGCGTACCACTTCGCCCCAGCCTTAAGGAATGGCTTCTCGAGCCTCCCCCCTCCAGCTATGCTCCCTATCATGCCCCTACACTTTGCATCCAGCGTTATGAACCTGCCAGATGGCATCCTCAATGTTACTGTGTCGCCAGAGTGTGAGAATACTATGGCTGAGGAACCAGCACTCCTCACCAGCCTACCTCCATCGCCAAGGTTCCTCTCGACGAGGCAGACTGTGGTGCCATCTGGTATCTCACCAAGGCTCTTGATGGTAAGTTGCTGTGCATCTGCGTTGAAGCGGATCTGTGCACCAACGTGCATGCCCTGGAGAGCAGGGATGTAGCAGTACCTCCCATCATCGAGCCTTATCCTTGCCAGTGGTGCTGCCCTCCCAGTCTCATGCACTATATCCACCACTTCACCAACATGCTCCTCGCCCTCAGGGTAGAGTGGGTATCCTACTGGCGCTATCTTGCCTACGCTGTTGGCCTGGAACTGCTTCCCCCCCTTACCCCTCCTCTGTACCAGTATCCTCTTACCCATACCTCTCTTCATCTACCATGCTGAGCATGCTATATGTATGTTTTCATGCCATCATCATAAAGTATAAAGATATAAGGAGAGGGGTAGATAAGTAATAGCATGAGTCAGAAGGTATTCACTCTGAAGGTGCTCGAGGCCTACACTAGGGATGTGGGGAGAGGTGTTGCAAGGATAGATTATGAGTCCATGGACTCCCTTGGTGCATCAACGGGGGATATCGTGGAGATAAAGGGCAAGAGGAGGACTGTAGCGAAGTGCCTTCCATTGTACCCATCAGATGAGGGGAAGGGCATAATAAGGATAGATGGGCTTGTGAGGAACAATGCTGGCGTTGCCATAGGAGACACTGTCATAGTCAAGAAGATAAAGGCATCCCCTGCAGAGAAGGTCATAGTTGCTCCACTGGAGGCTATACCACCGATAGATGAGCGCTACCTGGCAGATGCTCTGGAGAGCATGCCCCTTGTGAAGGGCGATAACGTGATGGTGCCATACTTCGGTGGCAGGCTTACATTCCAGGTGGTTGCTGTGAACCCTGCAAACGCTGAGGCCGTGATAGTCACACAGAAGACCGTATTCCACATAGCTGAGAAGGGAGAGACGATAAGGGGGGTTCCAAAGGTTACGTACGAGGATATAGGAGGGCTGAAGGAGGAGATACAGAAGGTCAGGGAGATGATCGAACTCCCTCTAAGGCATCCAGAGATATTCGAGAAGCTGGGCATAGAGGCGCCAAAGGGCATACTGCTCTATGGTCCTCCAGGTACGGGTAAGACACTACTCGCCAAGGCGGTAGCGAACGAGAGCAATGCGCACTTTATAAGCATCTCAGGGCCTGAGATCATGAGCAAGTTCTACGGTGAGTCCGAGGCAAGGCTCAGGGAGATATTCAAGGAAGCAAGGGAGAAGGCTCCCAGCATAATCTTCATAGACGAGATAGACTCCATAGCGCCGAAGAGGGAGGAGGTCACTGGAGAGGTCGAGAGGAGGGTTGTGAGCCAGTTACTCTCGCTCATGGATGGTCTGGAGTCTAGGGGCAAGGTGATAGTGATAGCAGCAACCAACAGACCCAATGCGATAGACCCAGCGCTGAGGAGGCCTGGGAGGTTCGATAGGGAGATAGAGATAAGGGTACCGGATAAGAGGGCAAGGCTCGAGATACTCCAGATACACACGAGGAACATGCCACTGGCCCCAGATGTGAACCTTGAGAAGATATCGAATATGACCCATGGATTCGTTGGTGCGGATCTAGAGTACCTCTGCAAGGAGGCAGCGATGAAGTGCCTGAGGAGGGTGCTCCCAGAACTGAACCTTGAGGAGGAGAAGATACCGCCAGAGGTGCTTAACAAGCTCATAGTCACCATGGACGACTTTATGGAGGCGCTCAAGGAGGTCACACCATCAGCCATGAGGGAGGTGTACATAGAGACGCCAGATGTGAAGTGGAGCGATATTGGAGGGTTGGAGGATGTGAAGAGGCAGTTGCAGGAGGCCGTAGAGTGGCCGCTCAAGTACCCTGACCTCTACAAGAAGCTTGGGCACAACATGCCCAAGGGCATACTGCTCCATGGCCCATCTGGTACAGGCAAGACCATGCTCGCAAAGGCTGTAGCAACTGAGAGCGAGGCGAACTTCATAAGCGTCAGGGGCCCAGAACTGCTCAGCAAGTGGGTTGGTGAGAGCGAGAGGGGTGTGAGGGAGGTATTCAGGAGGGCAAGGCAGGCTGCACCATGCGTGATCTTCTTCGATGAGATAGACTCACTTGCCCCAATAAGGGGTATGGGAGGGGATAGCATGGTCACGGAGAGGGTTGTGAGCCAGCTGCTGACAGAGATGGATGGGATACAGTCGCTCCAGGGTGTGGTTGTACTTGCAGCAACGAACAGGATAGATATGATGGACCCAGCACTCCTGCGACCAGGGAGGTTCGATAAGTTGGTTTATGTGCCTATGCCTGACAAGTACGCAAGGCAGAAGATACTGGAGATACATGTGAAGGGCAAGCCACTGGCCTCAGATGTTAATCTGGAGAAGATAGCGGAGATGACCGAGGACTTTAGCGGTGCAGACGTTGCAGCAGTAGCCAACACAGCAGTCTCACTCGTACTCCATGAGTACCTTGCCAAGTATCCCAACCCAGAGGAGGCAGGGAAGCACGTAGAGGAGGCCTACATACACCAGAGGCACTTCGAGGAGGCTGTGAAGAAGGTCAGGCAGCAGAAGGAGGGCAAGCCAGGAGAGAAGGTCACAGTACCATACTATAGATGATATAAATACTACATATTTTATAGGATGCATCCACCATAGAGTACAAACGGTTGTGTAAGCAGCTTGAGTGAATGATTTTAATACCGCTGAAGTGGTTATCGGTCTATGTATGTACACTGGTAGGGCATACAGGCTACTAGAGTCGCATGGGATAAGGGTAGGAGAGAGGGTAGTGGTTAGGACCAGCACTGGTGAGCATAGGGGCATACTCATGCCCAGATACGAGCTTGCAGATGATAGGCATCTGGTCATAAAGCTGAAGAGTGGTTACAACGTTGGAGTAGGCATAGAGAGGATAGTGAGCATAGCACGTGATGAGGAAGGGGAGGGGGTGGAGGAGGAGAGGATAGGGAAGGGCAGGGGGATCGATGAGCAATCGTTGCGTGTGGGGGTGGGGGGAGGGGTGCACCATGGTAAGGATAGGGTAAGGTTGGCCATGATAAGCACTGGAGGCACGATAGCAAGCAGGATAGACTACAGGACTGGTGGTGTGAAGGCAGCACTGACAGCAGATGAACTGTACAGCATAGTGCCAGAGTTATCGAGCATAGCATACATGGATGCTGAGGTGCTCATGCAGGAGTACAGCGAGAACCTCACACCCATGCACTGGAGCATGATGGCTGAGAGGGTAGGTGAGAAGGTACTCCAGGGTTACGATGGTGTTATAGTAGCACATGGCACGGATACCATGCACTACACATCATCTGCACTCAGCTTCGCACTGCAGAACCTTCCCGTGCCAGTGGTCCTTGTTGGTGCGCAGAGATCATCGGATAGACCATCATCTGATGCTGCAACGAACCTCATCGGTGCTGCCCTCTTCGCTGCCAATGCAGATGCAGCAGGGGTATTCGTAGCAATGCACAACGACAGGAGCGATGGGAGGATAGCCGTGCACGTAGGTACCAGGGTCAGGAAGAACCATACGAGCAGCAGGGATGCCTTCAGATCCATAGATATGGAGCCAGCAGCCCTGGTAGATCTCAATACTAGGGAGATAAAGATGGATTCAAATCTAGGGATCATGGGCAGAGACACCTCTAGGAGGCCCCTAATTAGGAGCAGGTTCGATGGGCGTGTAGCACTCATCAAGTTCCATCCTGGGTTCGATCCAGGGATCATAGGGTACCTCATAGGCAAGGGCTACAGGGGTCTCGTGCTGGAGGGTACAGGGTTGGGGCACGTGAGCAAGGGATGCTTCAACGCCATAAGGGATGCTGTGGACTCGATGCTCGTATGCATGACATCACAGTGCATATGGGGCAGGTTGAGGATGACGGTGTATGAGACCGGTAGGGATCTGTTGAGGATTGGTGTGATACCGTTGGATACCCTGCCTGAGACAGCGCTCACCAAGACGATGTGGGTCCTGGCAAACTCCACCAGTCTGGATGAGGCGAGGTCTATGCTACTGAGCGAGATGGCCATGGAGTTCAAGTAAGTAAGGATTAAATTCACAGGCTGGTGAATTGCACTATGACAGCCTCGAGGCATCAACGACCATCCCCATCCCAGCCAGCACCATCGGCATCACCAGACCCATACGCCATAGGCCTCAGGGTCGGGTTCGAGGTACACCAACAGTTGGCAACCAGGAGCAAGCTCTTCTGCTCCTGCAGATGCGATATGAGTAGCAGTGATGCCTATGACACTGAGTTCTTCAGAAGGTTGAGGCCAGCGCATAGCGAACTGGGCGAGTACGATCCAGCAGCACTATTCGAGTTCAGGAAGGGCAAGATCATGAGATACCTGGCAAGGAAGGGCACATCATGCCTGGTTGAGATGGATGAAGAGCCACCGCACGATATAAACATGGAGGCACTAGAGACAGCCCTGGTGATAGCACTTGCTCTGAATGCAGATGTGGTGGATGAGGTGCACGTGATGCGCAAGATCGTCATAGATGGCTCGAATACCACTGGCTTCCAGAGGACCATGCTCATAGCAACTGGAGGCTCTCTGCGTGTCAGGTTCAGGGATGGTGAGAGGGATGTCAGGGTGCAGAGCATATGCCTTGAGGAGGATGCTGCTAGGGTCGTTGGTGATGATGCACAGATCAGGACCTATGCCCTTGATAGGCTCGGCATACCCCTGGTCGAGATCGCACTGGAGCCAGTCACTGGTACACCAGAGGAGTTGACCAACGTCGCACTGACCCTAGGTAGACTGCTGAGGGCAACGAGGAGGGTAGCAAGGGGACTTGGGAGCATAAGGCAGGATGTGAACGTATCCATCGATGGTGGAGGTGTCGTGGAGGTGAAGGGTGTGCAGAGGCTCGATCAGTTGAGGAGGGTGATAGAGTATGAGATGAAGAGGCAGTATGGACTGAAGATGATTGCGGAGAGGCTCAGGGGCATGGAATGGAGCGAGCCTACTACTGTGGATGTCAGTGGACTGTTCAGGGGAACAGCATCCAAGGTGTTAAGGACTGCGCTGGATGGCAATGGTGTGGTCAAGGCACTAGCACTCAGGGGCCTTGGGGGCATGCTATCGTATGAGCCGTATGAGGGGATAAGGCTTGGCAGGGAGCTCGGCGAACTGGTCAGGTTCTATGGCCTTGGAGGCATCTTCCACTCGGATGAGTTGCCAGCCTACGGGATAAGCAGGGAGGAGGTCGATGCAGTGAGGAGGGAACTCTTGCTTGGCAGTAATGATGCCTTCATACTACTCGCTGGGAAGGAGGAGGGTGTGGATGATGCCATGCATGCAGTGATAGAGCGTTTGAGGCATGCACGCTTGGGGGTGCCAGCAGAGACCAGGGCAGCAGCACAGGATGGGAGGACCGTATACAGCAGACCCCGCCCAGGGGCAGCAAGGATGTACCCTGAGACCGATATACCCCCTATACCTATAAGCAGGGACATGCTCTCCAGGCTGAGGGATAGTCTGCCCAGGGGATGGGATGAGTATGTGGATGAGTTGAGCAGGAGGTACGGCATAAACAGGGTCCTGGCAGAGAAGGTATTCGACTCTGACCATCTCGAACTCTTTGAGCGTATAGCACGATCAACCAGCGTACAGCCGAGCTTCATAGCATCCACACTGACGGAGACTATGGTTAACCTGGAGAGGCAGGGTCTCGATGCATCAAGGCTGAGGGATGAGCACATAGAGGATGTGTTTGCAAGGGTATCTAGGCAGGAGATAGCGAAGGAGTCCGTAGCAAGCATACTCGGGGTGATCATGCAGGGTAAGGCAGATAGTGTGCAGAAGGCCATAGATATGCTGGGGCTCAGGACCATGAGCGATGAGGAGCTCTCCAGTGCAATAGATGGTATAATAAGGGAGAATTATGGTATGGTGGAGGAGAAGGGTGAGAAGGCCCTAGGTATACTCATGGGAATAGCAATGAGCAGGCTGAGGGGGAGGGTTGACGGCAGTAAGCTCAATGCAATGCTTAAGAGCAGAGTAGAGGAGATAATCAGGAAGAAGTAACCCTTTTATGCGTAGAGAGGCTGCTTTTAGCCATATATATAAAGGTATTGTGTATGTACCACATACTTACTAATCCTTTTTACATGATATGTGCAATAACCACGTATGATGAAGAGAGCAAGGGTCACACAGGATGGCGATATGAACGATGAGGCGAGGAGGAGGATGATGATGGTATGGAATGCACTCCAGGGCGCACTCTCGATACTTGGAGAGAGTTCCATGCAGGCCGTAGTGCACCATCTGGTCAGGAGAGGAATAAGCATGAACAATGTAGATCTCAAGGAGTTGGAGCATGTACTCTACTCTCTGTTTGGTGATGGTGCAAGCGTGATAATGCGTGAGATCTATAAGAGGCTGGATGAGGAGGAGCGCATCGAGCAGGATGCATCTGTGAAGAGTGCAATAAGGTTGAATAGGTGAGTAAGCAAAGGTATGAGCGGTAGAACAGGGTAGCCACACAACCTACCTAATCTATCTATATAGACCACTATAAAAAAAGGTTTTATATAGCTCCAGGGTGTCTGATACGTGTCCTTAGTCAAGATTAGGGTAAAGGCTGGTATGAATGAGGTGGAGATAGAGACGCCTATAGACTCACTGCCCCAGGTCATAGATGCCATACCATCCATACTGAGCAGTATCCAACAGCATCTGTACGGAGAGGCCCAGGATATGCATGGTAGTAGGGACCCTAACCTCTACCAGACCTCTCTAGGCGAGGATGGTTCTGTACGTGTACAGGCGGATACCCTGCACGATATGCCAGAGATAAGGATAGAGAAGGGCGACTCCTTAAGCGATATAATAGTGAAGGCCTTTAGGACGGATTGGGGTAGGCAGGCCAGGAGGCTTGCCGATGTTAAGAACATGCTGGAGCACTACGGCCTATCCTATCCGAAGCAGTCTGTAGCAGTAACACTCCTCAGACTAGCACAGGGCGGGAGGCTCAGGCGGTTCAAGGGTTCTGATGGCGAGTTCGTCTACACAGCATCTACAGAGTTGCTGGCAGGTGTGGGTGATGATGGTAAGGGCGATCATGGTAGCGGGAGTGGTGTGTAGGCTCGTTGGTGATAGGAGGCTATGATTATGTGATGATGGTATGGCATGATGGGGGTGATGGGTGTGGAGAGTACTGAGGAGAGGGAGGAGAGGTTGGAGGTTACAGTTACGGTAACCATAAAGGATGCTAGCGTTGAGTTCAAGGGTACGCCAGAGGCTGTGCTGGATTCTGTGCATAGATTCCTCACCAGAGAGGTACCGAACCTGGATCTGGCGAGCAGGATCTCCCTGAACTACTCATTACCCCAACTCATGGATATGTTTGCACAGTACATAAGGCTCACGCCAGAGGGCCCAAGGATCATCAATGATACTGGTAAGAGGCTGAGCGATAAGGAGATGATAGCACTCCAACTTGTAGCATACAGGATGATGTTCGATCTGAGGAGGTTCAGCGTGGCGAGCATGACGGCACAGGAGATACAGGCCCTAACAGGACTGAAGCCCAAGTCTGTAAGCTCTAGGCTGAGCGAGCTGGTCAAGGCTGGTTATGTTGAGAAGGAGAGCAGCGAGCAGGGCGTGAGATACAGGATAACTACTCAAGGCATACACTGGTTGAGCAGTACGCTAGCCAGCAAGCGTTGATATCCTACCCATCAACTATCTTCAATCCTACTCCTACTCCTATGACTATGACTATGACTACTCGATACCCCCTAGGCCATCAGATGGGAGGCCTCTTCTGCACATACCTGTACGTTCTGGCACTCCCCATCCTGCTCAGCACACCCTCCCTAACGAGATCCGTCAGTGCATGTGATACAGCGGTCCTATCGTAGTTGTATCCCAGTCTTGCAAGCTCCTCATGGACCTCTCCAAGGTTACGCTCACTCGCAAACCAGCCCTCATGCCATAGCCTCTCTATCAGACCCTTGCATGTCGAACCCTTGTCCACAGCCCTGCCCCCTGCTCCTGCAACCCCATCCACAGTCCCAACCATAGCTCCTACCCTGCCATCGCTACTGCTCGCTACCGTTCCCGTACCTGTGCCAGACACTATAATGCCTGCAGCATCAGCAGTGGTCACGTTGCCCATCCCAGCAAGCACACTCTCCACCACATACCTTACCCTATCCTCCCTGCATGTTATCTCCACCTCCCACGTACCCCTCCTCAGCCTCACCTTCACTATGCTAGGCTCGCTCTCATACTGTTCATGTTGAACATCTTGCGCAACATTTATAGGGCTCATACCCTATATTGTTGAACAAGATGAAGGCACAATTAAACCTTCCTGCCATCACCGATCTCAGCAGTATTATCGATGGGATAAGCAGGAGCCTAGATGGGCTCATACCATCCTCTAGGCTAGATACGCTGAGTGGCAAGCAGGTTCTATTCACCAACGATGGTGCGCTGAAGCCCGTGGGGGGTTGGGATACAGCCCCATATGGTGCCCTCACAGTAGAGAGGCTTGAGCGCATAGATATCCCAGCGTATGTGGTTGCTGTAGACTCGAGTTGCATACTCGTGGGCGAGAGCTCAGATGGCTCCATATACTCCGCAAAGTGTAGCATAGCGTTATCGTGTAATGGTAGGCCTGCAACACATGCCCTTTTGGGACCACTGCTGTTCTACATACAGGATGGTAGTAGTGATGGTGTAGAGGGTATGGGCATGGATGATGTGAAGAGGATGATAAGGGTGAGGCTTGAGCGCCTGATCCAGCATGAACTGGCAAGGTCGCTGAGCGGTGTCATACTGCTCGTGGATGGATCGCTGAGGCATTCAGCGTATGAGCATATACACACCATGGATAGGATAGAGGATGAGTGTAGTGCAAACGGCAACATGCTCGTGGGTCTGAGCAAGAGTACCAGGCTTAGATACCTTGAGCATGTGGCATCACTCCTGAGCAGGGAAGTATATCCATGCTACGCAGATGTAACCAGTATGGTATGGCAGATGGGCTGCGATGGAAGGAGGATGCGTAAGGAGCGCTGTATGGATGATGCTGGTATCTGTGCCGATGCTACTGCTCTCGATCGTGGTGATGGTGGTGATGATGGTGGTGATGGTGATGATGGATGCATGGGAGGGGATGGATCTGCTAGTAGGGCTAGTGCTAGCAGCAGGGGCATCAATAGGAGGGTATACATGCTCCTTGCAAAGCTCGCATCCAATGGGCTGGTCTTCAGGGCAGATGTGCTGGATGACCCACACAGGTCCCTGGGCATGCTCATAGCGAACGATGCGCTCCATAATGGCTACCCCGAGTCCCTGAGGATAGCACACCACACATCCGTATTCACGCATACGGATGTCCTCTGCATAAAGGGACTGATGAAGAGCAGGTTCGGTGTAAGGGAGGTGGATGGGGATGATGTCAGGCGGGTGCTACTGGGCAGGATATAGTGGTGATGGGTAGTAGTAGGAGGAGGTGTATGCGATGAGGATAATAAGCAAGGAGCGTGATGAGATAGTGCTGCTTGCACTACACAGCGAGGAGATCACCAAGGGGGACTACCTCATCATAGAGGATGCTGATGGGAGGAAGAGGAGGAGTCTGCTTGTGCAGGTGTACGATGAGGAGTACCATAACACACAGTCACTCCTCGAGGATATGATCAGGGATGAGGTGGTCAATGCAGCAAGCAAGTGCAACCCATACGATCCACTGGAGATGGGTAGCATAACGAGGTTGGTCAGGGATGCCAGGCTGCTGAGGTGCAAGGTGAGGGCGAGCATAGAGGATGGTAGGCTGGGCCATGTGATCTCATGGTTACCATCCAGGGTGAGTTCCAGGATAAGGAGGGTGGATACGCTGGAGTTGAACTCGTTCATACATGGAAGTGGTGCTGATGGCTCATGTAATATGCACCCGATACGTATAGGCTACAGCATGGTGGAGGGTGAGCCCATAACCATATACGCTGAGGACCTGGATGGTAGGCTGAACCTCATAACGGGCAAGAAGGGCTCCGGCAAGTCGCATCTGGCTAAGAGCATAGTGAAGAGCCTTGCGGAGTACGGCGCATATCTATTCGTGCTAGACCTCAACAACGAGTACCTTGGTATAGCGTGGAGGCATGATGGAGGGAAGAGCAGTGTGGGTGACAAGGTGCTCTTCCTCGAGCCTGGGAGGGGTCTGAGGTTCACCCTAGAGTACGTAGGCAAGGGTGCCATCGCCGGCATGCTCAAGCACGCTCTGGATATGCCAGCAGCATCACTCAGGGAGTTCTTCAGGATATGGGATGCTCTGGCATCGAGGAACAGGCTGAGCATATCCAACCTGATCGAGTCTGTAGTGAACTGGAGGGCAAACGAGTTGGTCAAGGATGCACTGACCTCCAGACTCCACACCATGCTCACCTCTGGGCTATTTGCGGATGGAGGCGGTGTGAGGGTTGAGGATATCGTAAGGGAGAGGAGTGATGGTGCTGTAGTGATTATAGGTATGGGCAGGGCTCCCCCAGTGGTCAGGAGGATGACCGTAGAGCTGCTCCTGAGCAAGCTCGTAGAGCTGCTTGAGCAGGGCAAGATACCCCCTATATTCCTCTTCGCTGAGGAGGCACACCTCTATCTCAGGGATACATACTGGGAGGATATAGTGACCAGGATGAGGCACTTTGGCATATTCACGACGTTCATAACCAACCAGCCAGATGCTATCAGCGATGGTATATACAGGCAGTTGGATAACATATTCCTCTTCAACTTCACCAACGAGAATGACCTGGAGAAGATTGCAAGGGCATCCATGGTGGATTCAGAGTCGATCAAGTCCATAGTCAGAACACTGCCAGCGAAGCACTGTATGATCATAGGGAGCGTTGTGAACAACCTCCCCATAGTCATCAGGACTGCACAGCCAGAGGTGCTCATGCTTGGGGAGACGAAGAGGTTCTTCAGCAACAAGAGGGCTGTACGTGATGCAGGTACAACAGAAATAAGGGGATGATGGATTCCTACTACTGGCTGCTGTTCCTGCCCCTCCTGCCACTATGGCTAAAGAGCCCCTTGCCCTCTCTTCTTGCTCCCTATATCCACCACATCCTCCACATTGGTTATGAATATCTTGCCATCCCCAGGGGAACCAGTGCTCGCAGCGCCAACTATTGCGTTGACCACATCGTTCACCTTCGAGTCTTCGACCACGGTTATCAGCGTTGTTCTTGCATGGAACTCTGGCACGTAGTACATGGTACCCCTTGCACCAGCTATGGCCTCCCTCTTCCCTGCCCCCCTCCCCGGTCGGGCGGTTAGGGGTAGGCCCCCCACCCCGACCGTGGTGAGCGCCG
>JANWZS010000001.1:0-3366 GCA_025054855.1 Candidatus Nitrosocaldus sp.
GGTATTACTTCTGCATCAGGGAATAGCTTAGTAGCCACCATAGTCGGATAGAGTAGCTTATGCTTAGCTATAGAGTTATTAGAACTAAACTTTGCCTCTATTACCACTACTCTGTACTTATTATCTTCAGTTATCAAGAGTACGTTCGAGTCTACCTCTACCTGACCGTTGATGAATTCTACAGGTCCTAATCCATCTTCAATTAGAAACTTGAACCTAGGATTGGTTTTATAAGGAAATGATAATATTCTGTAGGTGTCTGTATTGAATATAACTTTAAATGGAAATATATGGGAAAATATATTCAGTCCTGATCCCTCGTCCAACCTATCGATTCTCTGCAATAACCTAACTACTACGTTATCCATTATTCCTATATTATTACATGTAGCAAATATCATATCATCAAATAGGTATAGATCATGAGCACCCTTTGCAGGTTTACAGAGAACGAACTCCGCTGTATTCTTCTGTATACCTAATCTGATTACCCCACAATCGAGTCTCCTAAGATAGTGTGGTAATCGTTCATAATTATCAATAGAGAGCATATCTGCTGTCTTGAAATTAGTCGAGAGTTGTCTTGTCAATGCTCGATAGTTTATGCGTTCTGTAACCCATCTATCCCCTGTAGGGATATCTATTAACCTGCCCTCTATAACCCTTCTCCAGAACCAATCTTTATTATTAACATAATTGTTCATCTCTTCGATCTTACAGCCTCTCTCACGGCATTTGCTATATCCCTTGCCTTTAGCCCATACTTTGCTAGCAGTTCCTCATGCTCCCCAGACTCACCAAATGTGTCTCTCACACCTACCCTCCTAATAACGCATGGGGCATGCTCGCATACAACCTCCGCAACCGCTGAGCCTAAACCTCCAAGCACGTTATGCTCCTCAGCAGTGACTATTGCACCAGTATCCCTTGCTGCCCTCACTATAACATCTGCATCTATGGGCTTGATGGAGTACATATCTATGACCCTGCACGAGATACCTTCTTCAGCAAGGGTATCTGCAGCATCCAGAGCCTCAGCAACCATCAGACCACAGGCTAATATGGATGCATCGCTACCATCCCTGAGGATGTTACTCGAGCCTATAGCGAATGAGTTACCATCACCATAAACGAGTGGAGACTTGGGCCTCGCCAGTCTCATGTAGCATGGACCATCACTCTCCGCAATAGCAAACACAAGCCTCCTTGTTGCATGCTCATCCGCTGGCGCAATGACCCTCATGTTCGGTATGGCACGCATAGTGGCCATATCCTCTATCTGCTGATGTGATGCCCCGTCTGGACCAACGCTCAACCCTGCATGGGATGCGACTATCTTGACGTTGAGGTTTGGATAGGCTATGGCATTCCTTATCTGATCGACACACTTGCCAGGTATGAATGCAGCATAAGTGCTCACGAATGCTACCTTCCCTGCCAATGCTAGTCCTGCTGCTATAGATACAGCATTCGACTCTGCTATACCTATGTTGAAGAACCGCTCGGGGAACTTGTAGCCGAAGAGCGATGTCTTGAGCGACTGTGTAGTATCTGCTCCTACCACAACAACATTCTTGTTGATGCTACCCAGCTCTGCGAGTGCCTCTCCATAACCTGTACGCATATCCCCCATGGCCCTTGCCTTCTTCTTGCTACCATCGTCCATGCACACCACCCACCTACTACCATCCTTCCTTATCCATACTCGTACTACTAGTAACTGCCAGCATTGCCCTCTCCCTTATGCTCCTTATCGCTGATGCTATATCGCTGTTACCATACACCCCATTCCCAGCAACTATCACCCTTGCCCCTGCACTGGCTACATCGTACGCATTGGTTGCATCTACCCCTCCATCAGCCTCTATCCTTGCCTTGAAGCCTCTCTCTCTGAGCATCTTGCTGATTCTGGCTATCTTATCCAATGTAGATGGTATGAACCTCTGCCCAGGGAATCCAGGGTACACAGACATCACGTTGATGAGATCTACATCATGCATGCTATCCATTGCCCATGATGGTATATCTGTATCGGGGTTAAGTGCTATACCTATACCAACGCCATTACCCTTCAGCATACTGCATACATCCCTGAATATACCTGCATTGCATACCTCTACATGCACAGTGACTATATCACATCCAGCCTTGATGAACCTCTCCAGATACCTGAGGGGTTCAGAGATCATAAGATGGGCATCGAACGGCAGTGAGGTGCACCTCCTCAATGCCCTTATGGTATCAGGGCCAAAGGTTATGTTTGGAGCAAAGTGACCATCTATAACATCCAGATGTATCATATCTGCACCAGCCTCCTCAGTCCTGGATGCTACAGAGCATAGATTCGCTAGATCTGCAGCGAGTATAGATGGTGCAACTAACACAGTACCATAGCCATTGCTTAGATTCACTGCCCTTCTGCTGTTGCTACTACCGCTATTGCTACTGCTGTTACTGCTACTACTACTGCTACTACTACTGCTACTACTACTGCTAGCACCAACACCCTTATTACTCATAGTCCCATCTCCTCAAGTATCTTGCTCACCTGCTCCTTCTTCGGTGCCTGACCATGCCACTGTGGCGACCACTCCATGAACGATACCCCCTTGCCCTTCGTAGTATGTGCTATTATAACAGTTGGTCTATTGAGTGTCTCTTCTGCCTTGTTGTAAGCATCTATTATCTGCTCAAAGTCATACCCATCTATCTGGATAACATTCCAGTTGAATGCCTCCCACTTCGCTGCAAGAGGCTCTAGGGGCATTATATTCTCTGTGAGCCCATCCTGCTGTATCCCATTCCTGTCTACTATTGCAGTTAGGTTATCCAACCTATACTTGACAGCAGCCATGGCAGCCTCCCAGACCTGCCCCTCCTGCATCTCCCCATCCCCTAGGAGCACGTACGTCCTGTAATCCCTCCCATCGAGCCTAGCTGCCAGAGCAAGCCCTATGCCAACTGACAGGCCTATACCCTCAGATCCAGCGCAGTACTCAACCCCTGGAGTCCTGAAGTCCGGGTGGCCTTGGAGCATGCTGCCCAGCTTCCTGAGCGTCTTCAACTCCTCCACAGGGAAGTACCCTGCCTGCGCAAGCACTGCATACAGCAATGGTGCGGCATGCCCCTTGGAGAGTATGAACCTGTCCCTGTCCTCCCATCTGGGGTTCCCTGGATCATGCCTCATCTTGTGGAAGTAGAGCGCAACAACCAGTTCTACAGCAGAGAGCGATCCCCCTGGATGCCCTGACCCAGCCTCCGCTACGGACTCTATTATGAGCCTCCTGGTCCTCCTTGCTATCTCCTTGAGCCTCAAGAGGTCCTGTACCTGCATTGCTTATCCACCAGCCCACCACCATTCATCAC
>JANWZS010000001.1:3464-4572 GCA_025054855.1 Candidatus Nitrosocaldus sp.
GTCCTCCTTGCTATCTCCTTGAGCCTCAAGAGGTCCTGTACCTGCATTGCTTATCCACCAGCCCACCACCATTCATCATTCAATAATTTGTGTATCTGCTCCCCATCTGCAATATATTCGTACTTGTACTTGTACTTGTATACCCATGCCCGTAGATACCCGCCCACCCATCATCTGATCGCCAGCGATCATCGATAGATACTCATTCACTTATACAGGGGTACCTGTGATATGCCCTCCTCTATCTCCTTACTGTATAGACTTGCCTCGACATCCTTGAGTGATACTATCATAGTCTCTGGCTTGATCGTTGCTGCTGCTGCAACAACGTTGCTGAGTATAGATGCCTCTACCACATCTGCGTTGGATGCTAATGCTAGTGTGAATATTGCCATGGTCGCATCCCTTATACCTATGGCGCTCATGTACTCCTTCTGCACGAAGAACGGTATGTTTATCATGGCATTGCCCTTGAAGATGGTCAGGCCCTTGCTCCTGCTGAGTATGAGCGCTTTGCAGTTGAGGCTTGAGAGCAGGTGCACGCCCAGATTGTGGAAGCTCGACTCGTTCATTATCCTTATCCCAGTGGCCCTTACGGCCTCTGCTAGGGTGGATCTGATGTAATCGAAGCCTATGAAGTCCTTGTAGTGCCTTATCCTGGGCTGGCCTATGAGCATCACACCCTTCTCCCTTGCTATCCTTGTTATATGCCTGAGCAGGAGCGATGTCACAACACCTTTGTCGTAATCTGATACGCATATACAGTTCACACCATCAGCACAATCCTTGATAGTATTGATTAGGGCAGATGTGGTCTCCCTATCTATATCATCTCTAACCTCCCTATCCACCCTGAAGTATATCGAGCCCGCTATATGGTATCTGCTCTTCAACGGTGTGGGTCTGGCGCCAGATGCCAAGACATACTTGGTCTCTATACCCCTCGCCTCGAGTGTCTTGCGCAGTATCCTGCCCTCATTATCATCACCAATAACACCAACAAGGGATACCCTGCCTCCAAGGGAGGCTACGTTGACCGCAAGGTTCGCTGCTCCACCAGCATAGTAGTGCTCATCCACAACCTCATTGACTGGGATCAGGTGCTCCC